>CAWVWU010000006.1:0-44109 GCA_963933925.1 uncultured Puniceicoccaceae bacterium | reverse complement strand
CGACCCCGCCGTTCGCTACCGCTTCATCGGAACCGTAACCTTCGAATCAAACATCGTCAGCTACCAGCTACACAACGACCGGTGTGGCCAAACCTACCTCATACGCTGGACCGTTTTGCCCGACAGGCTCGAACTCTACACCCGACGCCACGCCACTGAACCACTGCGGGCTTGGCATAGCGCGGCATGGAGACTCAGTTTTCATTCACCAACAGCGGCCAGCCAAATAATCGCTCTCAGTGAGCAAAACGGCCAAAGCGGGACCTTTTCCACACCCGCAATCTTACACGCTCCTGCGCAAGGCAGCTTGGCCATCTGCACCCAAGGGGCTGCCCTTTCACGACTAGAGGCTAACCGGCCGCACGATCGTATCGAACTAGAATTCAAGGTTGGCGAAACACCAAGCGAAACCGGAGATTGGAAACTGGAACCAGGAATTAGCGAAGCGACTTGGACAATGACCGTAACCAGTCCACAATTTCCGACAAAGAAAGAAACCCCAACAATCGTAAGAGACGCGCTCACGCGAGCTGCCCACACCGGACTAAACTTCCGCCCCGACACCTCCACTCTTAGTAACAATGGAGCAGCGATGCACTGTCCAATATCGATGGATACTTGGTCATCCCAGTGCCTAAGAATGGGCGAACTATTACCAGGATTACGCAGCGAAGACCTCCTACGCCTTTCCCTCGAACGCTGGTTATGCGGTGGGCCCGGCTACGCTGGTGGAAACTTGAAACAGGACGGAGAATTGCATTCGGGGGAAGATGAGTACCTTATGACTGGTACTGCTGCCCTACTCGGACTTGCTGAGTACCTAGAAAAAGCCGCTACCTCCGATTGGATCGAAGTGCATAGGGACTATATCGAACTCAAGCTGGTCGAGATGAAACGTCGCGATTTCGATGATGACGGACTTGTAGAGAGTGCCTACCGAACCGGTACCAGTGGCTCCAGTCAGTGGAGCACTTGCTGGTACGACGTGATCTCCTACGGATGGAAAGACGCCTTCAGTAACGCCATACTCTATGACGCACTGGGTCACCTGCAAACCGCTCTAGAAAAGACAAGTCTAGCCGAATGGGGTGATAAAGTCACAACGTGGCGGAATAATATTCGAAAGAACTATTTCAAGACCTTCTACAATCCGGATACCGGTTGGCTCGCTGGTTGGGTCTGCAAAGAAGGAATGTTGCACGATTACGCCTTCCTCGCAGCCAACGGTTCCGCAGTCGCAGCGGGTCTTGTAAAACCAGATATCGCTCTGGATATAATGCAAGGCCTGCTAGCGGAAGCGAAAACCGTAAAGATGCCTTCCGCGCGTCTCGGACTGCCTGGAAACCTTCGCCCAATCCCAGATTGCGACCTTTCCGACATCGCCCAAGGTTATCCGTTCGGCCATTATCAAAATGGAGGTCGCACACACGCTCAGGCTCGGCATTTTCTACGCGGCCTTTACGCAGTTGGCCTGACTACAGAAGCGAATAGACTGTTAGAAGAACTGAGCCAGGGCCTAGCGGAAGCAGCAGTATTTGGCGGATGTAAGAGCGGCATCGACTGGCGCTACTGGGACGATCGCCCCTGCGGCTACGAGGGCCTACTAACCGACCAGTTCGGAGTAATCGGCCTAATCCTCGAACGTTACGGTATCTAAAATAAGGATACTAATTCGATCTTTTCACAAAAAAGGCCGACGAAACGTCGTCGGCCTGATCTAGAATCAAAAGGGTGCGTTGATTGTCTCAACCTTAACCCCACGGACCTGTGAGAGATGGTCTTTCACTTCGTCGATAATATCATCGAGTTCGCGGTGGTCATCCTGCAATAGAAAATCCGTCCAACGACTTCCGTAGCGAACATGGTTAATTTCATCCGACCAATCTTGATCGGCAAAGAGCTGACTTCTCAGGTCGCCGGTCTTTTCGTACTCCTTCATGCGTTTTCCTTTGCGCGGCATAAAATAAGCCTCAAGGCCGCGTGTCAGGTAGGCAATACGATGGAGTAAGGGAAGACCATGCGACTCCTCGAAAAGCACCGGATTCACTCGGTCTGGTTCGTGCCCGAGTTCCCTTAACCGAATGCAACCAAACTCGCTGTGCCGTACTTCGTCCCAAAAATGGCGACTGAAATCCGCCAACATATCCCAAGGATAATTTCCATCGGAGGCGTCGAAGAGGATACTGGCAAGAAGCGCCGCCGCATAGAACTCGTTAAAGAATACCTTAAACTGCTCTATCGTCGCATCCTTAGGATCCATCTTCTGCCGGTCATCATAAAGATGGAGTGGCTTCCGCTCGATGCGGTCATCGAAAACGATCTTTGTCGGCCTTATAAACTGCCTATACTCCTTAATATGATACACATCACCAGTAGGATGCTCACTATGCAGACCGCCCATCGATTCGATAAACGATTCGAGCTCTTTAACCCAAGGTAACGATTCCCAATCTAAACCGAGCGAAACAAACCACTGCTGCTGCTGCTCAAGATCATGCAAGGCTCGTCCAAAAACTCGCTTTTCATTCGCATTGCCTGATTCATCCAATCGTGCGAGGTCTTGGTGAATCGCAGCGATCACCGCCCTTTGCAAAACGCCATAGTAACCCGCGAGAAACGCAGCGTCACTTGGAGCACCCGCCACAGCGTCACAAATCTCGCGAAGCTCGGGGCGAATGTTGGCATTGGGGTTCCCTCCGCGCATTTCAGCGAGGCGCTGCCGAAACCAAGTCGCATGCTCAGAATTATCGTACAAGTGGTAAGCTAATACATACTTATGCTCGTAGTTCGCGAGACGAAGAAACCAGCCAGAAAGGGTTTTCACCGCTCTACCTGCTATCCAATTATAGTCCCTCAAGCGCTGGGCCGCTGCAGAAATGCTAAGCCCTCTTAAGGCATTTTGATCAATAGCTACACTCATTCGTAATTGATATCTACTTAATAAATAGTGAGTTTACACAGAAAGGCCGAGGACTTCGAGTCCTCGGCCAGTTTTAATTAAACAATCTCGTTAAACTGCTTTCTTAGAAGCTGAACGTCGCAGAAACCGAAATAAGGCGGCCTCTCAAGAAACGGTAGATCTTAGAACCATCAGGATTCGCGTAGATTGGAACAAGGTCATCGTTATCGAAGAGGTCCTTGATAGTCAACTGAACCGACAGGGTGTTTTCGTTACGGAGCTCGAATTCAGAGCGCACAAACAAATCCACAAAATCCTGGCGAGGAGCGTAGAAAGGTTTAGTTGGGTCGAAGGCCATATTGCCAAACGCATTTTCGCTAATTCCAAAACCGATACCCGCTCTATCTTCCCAGCGGTAACCGCCACCTATAGTGAGATCACCAAGAAAACCAGGAATAATGTCACTGTCTCTTCCGAAACCATAACTCGTGTTAATATTCAGTCTCCACTCTCTTTGCTCGATGGAAGGAATACCTTCCTGAGTAAGGGCAGCCCCAACTGGCGTAGCAATCGAATTAATTGCTTGCTCGGCCAAGGTCGTTGTCCCCAACTCGTCGATGAAGTAGTTTTGAGCGAAGTCACTATCGATCCAATTTGGAACTACAAAGTCACTAACGTAACCTCGCAAAGCTGGATATATGTTCGAAATAACCGTTTCCTGCTTCGCGACGCCGATCAAAGTTGTCCAATGCGAATTCGGATTATAAGTAACCTCGAGCTCATAACCGGTAGCCGTAAAGTCCTGCGTGCCGTTATCATTCGAATCGCGATCCGTTATGGCAGTAAAATTTACCCAGTCTGCAACGAAGCCATTAACATCGATCACCCCTTGCGGAGGCAAGACTGCCTGAGCATCCGCTGCCGTGTACCCTTGGGCCACATTAGCTGGATTATCAAGTTGTTCCACGAGGCCAATTAAGATCCCTTCACTGGCTGAAACGCCACCAGCATCGAAACTGGCATTCACGTTACTCGTTTCGAACTTATTCAGGCGAGCATTGAGCTTACCGTTCATACCTGACCATATAATACCCATCTCTTCGGTCTCACCAGCTAGGTTACCAATGCCTTCGTTAAATACATTAACCCGACCAGCACTTGGACTGAAATTTTCGGATTCGCCGATGTAGAACGAAACATTCGGTGCATCATCACCAAGAAGCTCACGCATATGAAGCGTCGCACCCCACGAAGTGGTATCTTCATCCGCGTCTTCCGTTAAATTGGAATCAAGTGGCCCCGCCACAAACGTTGCGTCATTGACGTCATCACCCTCTCTGGTGATCCCAGTTCCACCAGGAGCACTAATAGAAGTGCTACGCTGTCTGTCGTTACGCCAAGATCCGGTAAGAACCAATGCACCGTCCCAAGCAGTCTGTTGAAGAACGAGCACCTTGGAATCCAACTTTTCCACCCCTTTACCAGCATAGAATGAGGCAGGGAAATTGTTGTTGTCATCCATATTATAAGTAGTGGCATCGAAATTGACGAACGCTCCAGCACTTTCTGACCAGCTGGTCCAATTGCCATCAACTACTGGGCGAGAACGGGCAGTACCAAAAGGAACGGCTCCGATATTGGCACCTTTCAAATCGTCAATTGAATTAATATTAAGATAATCAATACTAGAATTATTCGGCAATGCAAAGACACTCCCTGTTCTAATAGATGCCCAGCTGATAGCGGTCGCATCGGTATCACTTTGCAAGGCACCCAGCACTGCGACCGGATCGATCTTGTAGCGACCATAAGATTCAGAGTCATTCAACTCTCTTTGTTGAAGTACCCCAGTTAATCTCATCTTACCGAGGATTTTACTTAACGTCCCTTCTTCCATAAAGTCATCAAAGCGAAGCTCGCCAAAAGTAGTAAGACGAAGCGAATCACGATCGCTGCTCAGGTTATTACCTTGCCACCAACCACCGATGACCGGCTGGCCAAACGTAGGATTCGGCATCAAAGCCCCATCAGGGGTACCATCTACCGTATTGAGCAAATACATATTTGGATCGATGTAGATAGTACGTTGACTCAGACCTTGCAGAGCATTCGAAGACTTCGAAAATTGATCCTGCTGATAGGCTGCGAGTTCGAAACCGAGCCTATCATCGTGCCACGAACCTGTTAGCGATGCTTCGAGCACTGTCCAATCTGAATTCTGCGTGTGTGTCCCGCCTGAATATAAATGTTTTCTGTAATCAAAAATACTAGTATCCGTAATTTGAGTAGCAACAAATCCCCTTGCATAGAAACTTGAGGTACCGGCTGCAACGGGAGACCCATCAGGATTAACTCCCGATCGACGAATAATATCTTCTCTTGTACGAGGCTGAAAGAGCATCATTTCACCTGTAACGTCCCCACCGGGAGCCCCACGACCTCTACGAATAAAGGTGTTTCCTCCAAAGTACGGATCCGCACTGTCTAGGCCGAAAAAGCTAACAAAACCACTGGAAGTACCCGGGCTCGCCAAATCCAAGAATTGGCTATTAGCACCGGAGGTGAAAGTGTCAGTCCCGCGCCAGAGATCAGAGCCATCCGCACCTCCCATTGAGATAGGCTTGCCCATTTCGATCCACGGCGTAATGCCATCATTCGGTGGAGTTTGGTCTGGATTAGCACCATAACGTGATCCGTCTTCGTAACTAATATTGGCGGTCAGGTTCTTGTTGATCTTCCAAACGAGCGAAGCATAAAGGCGTTCGTCTTCTAGAAAGGCTTCCTCCTGTTCGTACTCCCTGTCTTCAAGCAAGCCAGCGACACGTATCGCAAGCTTGTCTTTGATGAGCACTTTGTTGTAACGGAAAGTGCTTCTTTGAGTTCCATGTTCATCGGTTTCCAATCGAACCCGACCGAAGTCATCATAAAGACTCGCTTTAATTAAAGAGGTATTAACAACACCACCCGGACTACCGACTCCGAAGAGCACAGAATTCGCTCCACGTTGCACTTCGATACGATCTGTATTAAAAGTATCAAAAGGAACGTCGGTTTTAAAATAATTCCGAGTTAAGTCAGCCGCTGACAAACCACGTACACGCGTAGTACCCCCTTGAGGACGGTCCGTTTCACCTTCAGGGACTGAGCTCCCTGCGGAGGACTGGTAACCGGAGAAATTTCCGTTGGGTCCTGAGACTTCAGTGCCAGGAGTAAAGAGAAGTGCATCCGCGATCGTGGTAGCTCCGGTGTCTTCTAAGAAATCTTCATTTAGAATAGACATAGAAGCAGTGATATCACGCATCTTAGTATTCAACCGCGTTCCTGCTAGAGAAGCGGTAGCAGTATAACCGATGTCTTGCGTTCCATCCACTTCGAATGGGGAAAGATTAAAAACTTCTTCTTCAGCGTCGTCGCTAGACGAAGCAGCGTTCTGAGCATAAATGCCAGAGGCCGCGAGCAGGCCGCATGCTGAAAATAGCATAGGTCTGAGTTCTTTTATAAAATGCATAATTTAGGGATTGTCTTATTGTTTAGTTTATCAGGGTGGATAGTTGCAGTCTCAGATCAGCAGAAACTCTTTTGAAGAGCGACCACTCCATTCATTGGAAAAAAGTTTGGTTTTTCCAATAACAGAAGCATGTCGACGACTACGAGGCGGTCGTTTGGGGCTTACGAAACAGACACAATGTTAGTGCTGGTTAATAAATTAACCCATCGTAGTCCTTTTCAGCTACCTATTTGCTATTTTACAGTAATCCGTAAACCAACCAGCTCGCACAATTACCAATAAGCCTGCGCACACACCTCATATTAAATCTCGTTATTTATAGACCGCCCACTAACCCCGAGATTGCTATCCCTACTTCCAGTCACATTATATTGTTTACGAGAAAAAGAAGAACCTATGCGGCTTCGAACGTTCTGCAAAGACAAACAAAGCCGTGCGCTTTACCGTAAAGCATGACACCCTTTCACAATCGATGCCTTATCCTATCATTTAGCGTATACTCCACTTAGAAATACCCCCGAAATAAAGTGAATGATCCTAAGCAAACAATCCGTTCAGCAATTATCGGCTACGGTCATAGTGACCGAATTACCACACGCGTATGGAATACAAGCCAATACTGAGTTCGAAATAACTGAGTTATGTGACCTCTCCCCATTTTTCACACCCTAACGAATCAAACAACCCCTGCACAGCATGAACAAAGTACAACCATCCTGCAAAACAATCGCCAAGGAAGCTGGCGTCAGCCGAATGACCGTTTCCATGGCCCTGCGCGACCACCCTAGAGTCGCACCCGAGACCCGCGAACGGATCAAGAAAATCGCCAGACGACAAGGGTACACTCCAGATCCAAATCTCACCAAATTGATGCGCTATCTCAGAAAACGAGATATCAGCAAAGAAGAGCCGGTCATTGCCATCCTCAACGGCAAGCGAACCCCACTCAGCAAGCTTTCCAAAGATTCCCTGCTCATTCACGAAGGAGCAAAAGAACGTGCGGAAGAACTCGGTTTCAAAACCGAAGATTTTTGGCTACACGAACCCGGCATGCGCATGAAACGCATTGTTCAAATTCTCGAAACAAGAGGAATTCGAGGCATCATCGTTCTCCCCGTCGATTCCCTACAAGATGTATTTTCCCTGCCGCTAGAACACTTCACGGGAGTCGCAACCTGTGCCGTCGCAGCCAAACTTGGATTCAACCAAGTCCACCCTCACTTCTATCAATCCATGCACTTGGGAGTTTCGAGCCTAATCAAACATGGCTTCAAACGTATCGGATTTTGCATAACGGAAACCGAAGACGAACGCTCTAACCATCTCTACCAAAGCTACCTACTCTGGCATCAAAGCAGTACGCCAGCCAAAACGCGTGTACCCATTCTTTCGAACAAAACCATTAGCAAAAAAGAACTCATCGCTTGGGTAAAAAAAGGGAAACCAGACGTAGTCCTCAGTCCAAACATCGAGCACTATCAATGGTTGAAAGAAGCAGGATTTAAAATCCCTGAAGACCTAAGTTTCGCAGCCCTCGCTCCCGCCATCGAGGAGACTGGAGAGATCGCTCAAGTCCAAATAGGATTCCGCAAGATTGGAGCCACAGCAGTCGATCTTCTCAAATCGAAACTCGCAAACGAACAAGTCGGCCCTCTACAAAACCCAGCTGTGACTTTGATTCGCGGTGAATGGGCAAGCGGTACAAGCGTCAAAGGTCCAACTGATAAAGAAACAATCAACAGTCAGACTGAAAAAGAGGAAATTCCAGTACTACAAAAAGTAAGCTAGTCGGCCTCGCAGTTTTTTATAGAAAAAGTGGCTCTCCTTTCGGGAGAGCCACTTTTCATTGTCACTTATCTCCCATACAAAAGGATCTAAAAATATACTATCGGCCGCTTTTCATCAAAATGGTCATATGACGTCCAAGAGCATCTCGCATCAATTAGGCGTAAACAACCGATCTGCACGATGTACGGTAAAATGCTCTTTCTATTGGGTTCGTCTTTGAGAAAAAGGACAAACAGAACCGACTCAACCTCCTTACTAAAAGTAACCTATGACTGATCTCAATTTCACAAAAACCGGTAAGCCGGAATTCGATACCCTCTTTCCTAAAATCCGTAGTTTTCTCGAGAAAGACACCATGGACATGGTAATCGACAATGAAAAAATCCGAGGATACCGATCCCCCGATACACCCGCTGTCTGGTTACGTGACCATAGCGACATGATGCGAGGGTTTCGCTTTTTCGAAAAAGACATGACATCCGCTGTCACCCACTTCGCAGACACTCAAGCACGCAATGGGCGCGTCTTCGACTACTTCACAATAAAACCAGAAAAAGTCCCTTGTGAACGTGAAAACTGGTGTAAGTACGTCCGTGTTCCCGTCGAAGCCGACGTCGAATACCGTTTCGTGAAAGCCACATTTCTAGCGTGGCAAGCCACCGGTGACGACGCCTGGATGGCTTCCCTGATACCCGCTCTCGAAAAAGCACTAAACTATGCATTCACACACCCGTGGCGATGGGACAAAGAAAAACAACTCGTCAAACGCCCCTACACCATCGACTCATGGGACTTCGCTTACACGGCAGGCAGTCACGATTGGCTTCAGTTCCAGATCGATGAAAATACCTTTTGGGGAATAATGCACGGCGACAACAGCGGCTTCTACGAAGCCTGCCAAATGTTAGCAAAAATGCTCGTTCACTCGGGAGAAGCTGCGAAAGCCAAACATTGGAGTGACTTCGCGAATGGTCTAAAAACACGCATGAATGAAATCTGCTGGAATGGCCAATTCTATACGCACTTCGTAAAGCAAACCCCAGTCGAAATCGAAGGGGTAGACGAAGCCAACCAACTAAGTTTCAGTAATCCTATGAACATCAATCGTGGCGTCACAAGCCACGAGCAAGCAGTATCCTTACTCAGCGAATACAGACGACGAAATGCCGGCGGCAAATCATTCGCAGAATGGTACTCCATTGACCCTCCTTTCCCTGACGGTATCTTCGGTGAAGAAAAGATCATCCGCGGAGCTTACTGCAATGGAGGCATCATGCCCTTGGTCGGTGGCGAACTCGCTCGTGCTTATCTAGAGCATGGTTTCGAAGCAGAAGGCATCGAAACGCTCGAAAAATACTTCAACCTTATCTCTAAAAATGATGAGACCTTTCTCTGGTATTTCCCAGATGGCTCGGCGTCGAGCATCGACACGAGTAGCAGTCCAGACGCGATGCCCACGGATGGGTGGGGCTCTAGTTCCATGCTGCACGGCTTTATCGAAGGCCTCGTTGGCGTGCAAGACCAGCAGTCTCTGCTCCAAGAAACCAATCTCTGCCCTCGATGGCACGCAGCAGGAATCACCGAAGCAGAGGCGAGCGTAGGCTACGAATGCTCCCAGGCGAGCTTGCAATACGCATATCGAGAAAGTAACGACGGAATAGATCTAAAAATCCAAGCCGCAAAGAACCAAAGCCATATTCACCTAATTATTCCACAAGGGGCAACAGTCGAAAAGGTACGTGTAAACGGCAATTCCCCACCCTTCCAACAATCGAAAGTGCAAGCCACTGATTACGTCGATTTCGACGCAACCATTGTGGGAGGAGCGGAGATACAAATCAGCTTCAAGTAAGCCTTCTCTTTCTCAGTACCCTTTGAAGTGTACCGGGTCGTCCGCTTGACGGTAACGAGTCTTATAAGTTTTGTTGCTTGCAGCAAGTTTTAGGAAAACGTCAAGCGGCTTCACTTCGATAGGACCTTCCAGGTTTTTAACGATTTCCAAAAGACTATTCACGTCATTAGACTCACGTACATGCACGAGTAGAAAGTACGGGCGTTTGCGATTCAGAACGATGAGCTCATTCAAATCCGCAGTTACCTCTTCCCGAGGGCGTTTCGGGTCAATATAGTAGTCATAGGAAATCATCGGGCGCGTGTCCCGTAGATCGAAAGTGCGACCAGGACCATAGCCATTGATAAAACCAATCACATCCGGAAACGCCTTATAGTAGGCATCGACCGTCTTCTCGAAGAGATCTACCGTGCCGACATTTCCATCCGCTACAGAGTTATCCATAATCTCCATAACATGCTCGTCCAAAATGCCCATCAACTCCTTCGCTTCATCCATTAATAGCGGAAATCGATCGGAAGGTATATTATTTGGATACATGTATCCAGGCCCAGAAAGCCCTCCAATAAAGTAATCGTTCTTCGTCGCGGACTCATGAAAATATTCCAAAGCAGCTGGCGAAAACTTCGTCCAATTCATCGTCACTTGCCAAGCGAAAGGTAGTTTACCGCGACCTGGTTTCGTCCAAACTCCAATACCAATACTATCAGACTGAACAAAGGAGAGGTAGACCTTCTCCTCGGCAACCAATTGCGTATCCAATTCGACGTGATTATTATTGGTAAACGTAAAACCAGGCGTAAACTCGAACTGACAATTGTAGCTCAGGTTCGGCAGATTATGCAGCCCTTCCATCTTGAGGCCATAGAGCGAGAGGAGCATCGTCGATTGTTCCTCCGTGTCTTTCCCATACGGATGCCAGCCAAAAACGGTCGAACTAGGATTTAGATCTTCTAATAAACCTCGATTGAGTGCCAGTTCGTCCGCCTCCTCTGGATCCGCAGACAAATCATGGAAAAACATACGTTCGCGCACACCCCAATCCGCCATAGCAGGCATCATGGTGCGGCCACGGTGACCACCCATAAGCATGATCTTATCACGATTGCAGCGGTCCCAATAACGCTCGATTGCATCGCCGTATATTTCCGCGTCAGACTGGCCAACATAGCGACCACGCAAATCATCGATTGGCTTGAGCCCATGTTTACGAACAAGCGGAATCAATTCCTCGCTGACTACGATCGCGTCTTCAAGACCGGCAATAGTAAACGCAACATTCAGAGACGCCCCAACCGTTTTATCCCAAACGACATACCCTTTGGCCGCCGACTTGAAACGCTTGAGAGCCTTATTCGCATTTGGAATCTCCGTGAAGTTGATACCGTGTTTTCTTTTGTAGAAATCGTAAAGCGGTTCGGTTATTTCCCATTGGAAGTCCGCTGGATGCACAACGTAGAGCTGTGCCTCCTCGCGATTGGCGAGGCCCTGCAGGCTGACAATCATCGCTTTCTCAGATAGACCGCCCGCCACGCTCCAATCCAAATCGAAATGCATTACCCATGCCTTCTTCGATGGAATTGCAGATAACGAAGAGAGAAAGCTGCTGACGAGAAGGAGACAGATTCCTGCTATTTTTAGTACACTATTCATGGCAATTAAGGGCGAGAGTTGTCGTCGTTGGCGAGTTTTCGGAAACGGTAGACGAGTGGATTATTACGAGTGGAATGCAATTCGATGAGTGTAAGCGTTTCACCACCTTCTCCGACGCGGTATTCACTATAGATACGCATCCTAGAGTCACCTTGAGAAACCTCTACCGAGACATCGACTTCGGTACGTAACGTCCGCCCCTCGTCAATCCAACTGGCTTGAGCCGCTGCAAGGCTATTCCTAGAAGGATAAACACCCATATGGCGTTGCTCGATTCGAAAGAAATTTTCGATCTGAGTAGGAGCAGCAGTGTCGACGACATTACGTTCCACAATCCTAGTGGTTCGACGCCAGCGCATATCGTGGCCGATCTCAACTTCAGATCCATTGATCGTGATCAAAAGATCCATGGCTGACCATCCATCCAGTGCTGAACTCCTTTCAATATCGAGGCGCCATCGACCTTCAAAATCGGATTCGGCGGCGATTACTATTAACGGAAGCAACAAGGCGACCATGAGAGAGGGCAGTGATTTTTTTTTCATTGGATGGAGCAGCGAATTCTCAGACAAGAGAGGATACAGTTCTACTCAAATCGTGCTTTACTATAAAAACGACTGGTAATATTTCCAGAAAAGCGGCTTTCGCGCACAGATCCGAAACAAAGCGCAAAAAATGGGGTTATTGGAAAACCTCCCTATCCTACTGCTCTCGCTCCCACGCACTTCAGTTTACGGTCCAATGCGTAAGGCCTCTTCTTCGCGGATATAGCAACTAGACTGGGTTCTTTCAAAATGCGAATTATCGATTGCCACGCCCATCCCATTTTCTTTGAAAGTGGAAAAACAAAACAGGAAGCCGATAAACTCGTCTCCTACTCGAAATCCTTGGGTATCGAAAGAATGGTCTGCCTTGGCGACGTACTCGTCCACGGGCCCTCCCCAAACGAGGAACAACTTCGAACTATAAATGATGATACTCGTCAGCTCATGGCATGGCATCCCGACTTTTTTATCGGTTTCTGCTACTTAAATCCAACCTTAGGAGAAAAGCCACTTAGAGCGGAGCTAGAACGCTGCGTCGAAGCCGGATTCAGCGGCATAAAACTAGAAATAGCCAATAACGCTCGAGACGCCGTAATGACTCCGCTCATGAAAGCGGCCGAGCAACACGCTCTCCCCGTTCTCCAGCACACCTGGGACACTCTCCGCAAGCCGATGCGCAAGCTCCACAGCGATCCAATTGATACTTGCCTCCTTGCTCGACGCTTTCCCAACGTTAAGGTAATAATGGCTCACCTTCATTCGTTTGGCGTACGCGGCGTACTCGAAGCGCAAGGTTTGTCCAACCTCTATATAGACACCTCGAGCTGTCTACCCTTCGCTGGACTAATCGAATACGCAGTCGAAAAAATCGGCCCAGATCGGATTCTCTACGGATCCGACATTCCAATCCGCGAACTTGGACAATGCATCGGACGCGTGATCGGAGCAGATATCGACGAAGAAACGAAAAAACGAATTCTGTACTCAAACGCCCATACACTTTTCGACCTCGCCTAGCCCCATGACCTTCATAGACACCAACTCCTCCTACGGGCACTGGCCATTTGCTGACCTCCCAAAACAAACCCTCAGCCAATTCGAAACCCACCTGCAAAAGCATGGCATCGAACAAGCCCTTGTCTCTCGACTCGAGACGATCTTTCTTCCCGATCCCAATCAAAGCAACCGCGAACACATCCTAGCTTGCAAACGCTTAAGTCACTTGACGCCAATACCCGTTCTCAATCTCGCCAATCGAGACTGGTTGGATAACCTCGAAGCATACCGCCGAATGACGGAAATCAAAGCGGTTAAACTATATCCAAATTTTCACAATTATTCTCTTAGTTCTACTCGCGTAGCTGACCTCACAGAATATCTCGCGAAGAATGAAATTCGACTCATCCTCAACGTCCGCATGCTGGACGAGAGACACCAATACCACGGACTCGCAATCAAAGGCGTATCGAAGAAACAAATCATCGCTTACGCTAAGCGCTTCCCTGATTTCCCCTTTCTTTGCACCGGTCTCTTTAGACCGGAAATTCTAACTTTAGCCGAACTCTGCCCTCAAATTCGAATGGATCTCTCATTCGCCGACTGGCACGACCTCATCAACGGCCTAATCGAAACGATCAACCCCGAACGTCTATTTTTCGGCTCTCATACGCCTCTCATGGTCACCAAAGCCAACACATACAAACTTGAAGTCGCCGCGATTCCCCAAACTTTCAAAACTCAGATAGCCCGCGAAAATGCGAAAGCATTTTTCAAACTGTAGGTAGAACAAGCAAAACTCATAAGATTCTTCCTAAACTCTGAAATTAAAAGTTTACCATAAACTGCCTGCTGCATCCCCGCAAAGGATCGGCTCGGGTCTACTCTAGCACACCTGACTTCCGCTTATGCCTGAACTTCACTTCCTTAACTCTCTCGATTACGCAATACTCGGAGGCTATATGGTCATGATTGTGGCTATCGGTATCTACGTCGCCCGCTTCAACAAGAAGACAAGCGACTACTTCAAGGGCGGCGGACACATTCCCTGGCAACTGTCGATGGTTTCTCTGTTCATTTCCGGATTTTCGGCCTTCATGTTCGTAGGAGCCTCGGGCATCACCTATAAAAACGCAGGCGGAGCCATCTTGCTCTTTAGCCTAGCACTCCCGTCCTACCTGCTCGGTTACTACGTCTTCGCCGTGCGTTGGCGCCGTACCCGACTGGACACCCCCCTCCAATTCCTAACGCGCCGCTTCTCGCGGGAAACGACTTACTTTTACACGCTGCTCGCAGTGGTACCCAACACCCTCGTTTTGGGGATCATGATCTACACCCTTTGTATTTTCACATCCACCGCACTGGGCATCAGCGAACAAGTCTACGACCTAGGCTTCATGACCATTAAGGGGTTCGAACTCTCAATATTGGTCACCGGCGGAGTCATCGTCATTTACACCACCCTCGGCGGACTCTGGGCGGTCATGGTCACAGACGGCATCCAATTTTTGATCGTGCTGCTCGTCACCTTGATAATCACTCCGCTTTCCTATCATTATATCGGCGACGGCAGCATCATCGACGGCCTAAAACGACTCGCAACCGACACCCCGGAAGGTTACTTCGGTATCAATCTCGAAGGAAAACCATTCCTATTCTGGCCCATCTATTTCATATATATAATATTTGGATACAACGTCAATTGGCACATCGCTCAGCGTTACTACAGCGTAGCGGACGAGCGCGACACCCGCAAAATGGCCCTCTGGTGCGCGGGACTTTCACTCGTCTTACCGATGCTCTGGATATTTCCCATATTCACCACACCGATCATATTTCCAGAAATCGCGACTCTATGGCCGAGCCTCGCCAACCCGGAAGAAGCGGCCTTCGTTTCACTCGCCCTCGCGGTCCTTCCGCACGGCATGCTTGGCTTGCTCACCGCCGCGATCTTCGCCGCTACAATGAGCTCGACCGACACTCTCTTCAATTGGTTGGGCGCCGTAATCACCAAGGATGTCTACGTTCCGATCTCAACTTCAATCAAAGGAGTTGCCCCAACTGAAAAAACACAGCTCTGGTTTGGTAAAGCTTCCGTAGGCTGCCTCGGAGCCTTCTCAATCTTCGTAGCGCTCAACATTAAGCAATTCGGCGGAGCCTTCGACGTCTACATGAAAGCGGAGTCGCTCTATAAGATCACCCTTTTCATCCCCGTCTTCTTCGGACTACTCTTCACCAAAACCCCTTGGTGGTCGGCCATCGCATCCGTCAGTGCGGGCGTAATCGGTGTGCTCATCGTCGGCATCGCCGCCTCCATACAAACCGCCGATTCGATCAGCGCTATGAATATCCTCTTCGCCGACATCAACGTCACGTGGTTCGGCTTCGACATTACCCGCTACGAAATGAATGCCCTCGTCGGAATTTTCGCCAGCGGCGGCGTGTTCCTAGCAAGTGCCTTCTTCAACAAGCGAGAGGGAGCTTTCAAAGAGCGTATCGAATCGTTTGAGACCGATCTAAAAACACCTGCCCACTCCGATCCGGATACCAAAATTGGTTCCGAAGGCATCATCGCATACCGTATGCTTGGATACCTATCCATCGGCATCGGAGTCGTACTCTTCCTCGTGACCATACCCACTCTTAACCGCGGAGGTTGGCTCAATTCCGTCGCTGGCCTCATCTCTGTCGTTATCGGCATCTCCATCGTCAAAGCCGTTCGCTCCTACGAACGTCGCCACAACACCATTCTACCAACCCCACCACCCGCACAATCATGACACGACGCGACCTCCTCCGATACGCAGGCTCCGGCCTGATGCTAGCCAGCCTACCATTGAACCTCAGAGGAGGCACTCAGAAACAATCGGCTTCCGGCGCGACACGACTCTTCTTCGACCTCGACGACGTCGACAAAATACGAGCCAACGCCAAAACCGTCCTCCTCGCCCCAACTTACAAGGAATGGGCGGCGGTCACGCCGAAGGACTTGGACAACGCCCTCAACACTTTTGACGAATCGGGCGACATCGTCCGCGATTTCGCGTCCGCAATCAACCTACTCACCCAACTCTCGATCGTCCAAATAGTCGCCCCGACCACCGACCGCCAGGAAGCCCTTCTCTCTGCAATCAAACGACTCATCGCCTATCCGCATTGGGACTACTTCCTCGATGGAGACAAACCGATTGGTATCCAACGTGCGTCCATAGCGACCGTCCGCATCCTACTTGCCCGCGAAGTTCTCGGAGAGGCCATCGATTCCATTTTCGACAAAGCCATCCTCAACGCCGTCGCCGAGAAAGGCTGCCTCCCCTGCTACCGTGCAGTCTACGGCATGGACCATCCGGATACGGTCGTCGGATGGGACTTCGATGAAAAACACAAAGGCTTCTACGACTTGTCGATGGAACGCTGGCCCCTCATCCTAGGAGACAACAATCTCAGGGCAGCCCCGAGCAGTGCGCTGGGCATCGGAGCCCTCGCCTTAAGAGGACACGACCCTCGAGCTGAACAATGGCTCGCCACCGCCGAATCGAGTTTCGATCGCGTCCTGCGACTATTCTCGCCTGATGGGAGCTACTTCGAAGGACTCAGTTACGCGGGCTACACGTTGCGCACTGCCCTGAACTTCTTCGACGCTCATGCTCGAACTGTTGGAAACGTGGATTGGATCAAAAAAGCGAATTTCGATGGTATTCTCGATTTCATCGCCTCCATGCAAGCGGGTACCAACGAAGACGGCACCCCCGACGTCGTAAATTTTAGCGACGCCCGCTCCAGCGTCTTCCCATCCGTTCCCGCATGGATCGGCAGACAAACCGGGAATCCACTCGGCCAATACGAAGCAGAAAACTTCAGCGTCCCAACCCACTTCCTCGATTTTCTCTGGTACGAACCAGGCAGAGCGTCTTCTCCACCACCCGCTTCCTTAAAGAATGTTCAGAACAATCTCGACTGGGTCCTCTGCCGTAGCGGTTGGGAACCCAAAGATGCCGTAGTCGCCTTCCGCAGCGGCGGACCGTGCAACCACGAACACGCCGACCGAAACCACATCACTTACAAGGTCTTCGGCGAACGTCTCCTTACCGACCTCTTCGGGGCCGCCTACGATCGCCGCCATTCGGGATGGGAAATGAGAAAAACCAAAGCTCACAACTCGGTTTTGGTAAATGGCCAAGGCAATCATTACCACGATGGAGCCGAAGGCACCAACGATAGTAAATCCTACGCAGTGATCACTCAGTTCGAAGAACAGGGCGACACGGTTTGGTGGACGAGTGACGCGACCGCCGCCTACCTGATCGACAACGACCATATATCAAAAGTCCTCCGCACCGTCATCTTCGCTAAGCCAGATGTCTTAGTAGTGGTTGACCAAGTACGCCTAAAGCTGGCAATACAACCCATGAGTGCTCGTTTCTTTCCTGACAATCGAGACGGCAAGGCAAAGCTCAGCATCAAGGATCAGACTTTCCTAATCGAACGGCCACACGCCAGCCTACATGGCAGCGTACACTCAAGCGGCACGACAACTATCACGTCAACCAAACTAGACGTAACTCCCGAAACGGGAGATTTCCCCTGCATCGAACTAAACACCGATCCAGCGTTTACCCATGAGATAGTCACCGTCCTTCGCGCCGCTCCCGATGGAAAAAAGCCTCGCAAGGTGAAACTCACTTCAACTGAAAACGATTGGCTCGTTTCCGGATCCGGCATTAAAATTAAAATCGACACCAGCAACATCACGCCTGTCGTCACTCTTTCTTGAGACGCAACAAATGAATTCTCCGATAGATAAATCATGCATCACTCCAGTCCTTTCTGGGCCTGCAAGATTTACTTCATGGAAAACAGTGGCCAACGGCTACGTCTCTTAACCACGGAGACTGGCTTAACCCTGTCGCCATCGCATTCTCCATTGTCAACCGTTCGCTCCTACGAACGTCGCCATAACACCAATCTTCCAATCCAACCACCCGCACAATCATGACACGACGCGACCTTCTCCGATACGCAGGCTCCGGCCTAATGCTGGCAGGCCTTCCAAGAACCTTACAAGGCAAACAAGCGAAGCCCTCCAGCTCCAAGCGTGCACGACTCTTCTTCGATCTCGACGAGATCCCAAAAATCAGAGCCAACGCAAAGACCGAATTACTCGGCCCACTCTATCGGACTTGGGAAAAAATAACCCCAGCCGATTTGGAAGCAAAATTTGACGCGTTTGAGAAATCACGCGACGTCATTGGAGACTTCATGCATGCGATCGATGCCCTCGCCCACATGGGCCTTGCCCACATCGTTACCCCAAGTAAGGAGCGCGAAGACGCTCTCATTAGCGGTATCAAACGCCTTTTAGAGATAGACGACTGGGACTTCTTCGCCGATGGCGACAAGCCAATCGGCATTCAGAGAGCCTCCATGGCAACCGAGTACCTCCTCTTTGTACGAGAGGTTCTAGATGACAAGATCGATGCCGAACTTAATCTAAAAATCCTCGATGCAGTCGCGGAAAAAGGCTGCCTCCCGTGCTATCGAACGATCTACGGTATGGACAATCCAGATACCGTTGAAGGATGGCATTTCAACGAACGCCATTCCAGCTACTACGAGATCTCAATGGAACGCTGGCCGATGATACTCGGGGCCAACAACCTCAGAGCCGCTCCCGGCGGAGCTCTCGGCATCGGTGCGCTCGCCCTGCTTGGCCATGACCCACGAGCGGAACAATGGTTAGAGACGGCAATCGCAAGCGTAGAATTCGTCCTCACAACGTTCTCACCAGACGGGAGCTACTTCGAAGGTCTCAGTTATTCTGAATATACACTCCGAACGTCTTTGGCTTTCTGCGAATCCCATGCCCGCAATGGTGGAAAAATCGACTGGATAAAGAAAGCAAACTTCGAAGGCATGCTCGATTTCATGCTATCGATGCAACTGGGGGAAAATGAAGACGGCACTCCCGACATCGTCAATTTCAGCGATGCCCGGAAAAGCATCAACCCGGGCGCCCCATCGTGGATCGGAAAACACACCGGTAATCCAGTCGCCCAATACGTAGCAGAAAACATCAGCTTACCGCGCTTTTTTCACGACTTCATCTGGTTCGATGCAAGCCGCCCCTCTAGCCCGCCTCCTGCTTCCCTCAAAAACGTACGCAATGATCTAGACTGGGTTCTTTGTCGTTCCGGGTGGGAACCCAACGATGGAGTCCTAGCCTTCCGCAGTGGTGGACCCTGCAACCACGAGCACGCCGACCGAAACCACATTACCTACAAAATTTTCGGCGAACGCCTGCTCACTGATCTCTTCGGTGCCGCTTACGACAAACGCAACTCGGGTTGGCTCATACGGCAGACGGAAGCTCACAATGCCGTCCTAGTCGACGGAAGAGGCTGCCATTACCATGATGGAAACGAAGGAGTCAACGACACCAAGTCTTACGCAACGATAACTGAGTTCGAAGACCACGGTGACACGGTTTGGTGGACAAGCGACGCCTCCCCCGCCTACCTCATCGAAAACGACCATATTACCAAAGTCATTCGCACCGTCATCTTTTCCAAACCTGATGTCATCGTAGTTCTCGACCAGGTACGGCTTCACTTCGCCCCGCAAACGATGAGCGCTCACTTCTATCCGGACAACCGCGACGGAGCTGCCACCTTGAAGACCAAAGACAATACCTTCATCATTGCTCGCCCCCAAGCGAGCCTGCACGGCTCAGTCTATTCGAACGCAGACGTCGCCGTCACCGCTGGCAAACTGGACGTCCCCCTCGAAACTGGCGACTTCCCTCGCATCGAGCTAAACACCGCTCCCGCCTACAACCACGAAATACTTACCGTTCTCCGAGCGAGCCCCGATGGAGCCAATCCACGCGAAATCACAGCAAAGCCAATCGTAGGCGGCTGGTCGATTAAAGGAAAACACTTGGCCCTAAATATCGATACACGAAGGGTCGTCCCTTCGGTAACCTTTATTTGATAATCACATAAAATGAAAGACCCAATAGACATCTCAGGCATGACACCAAAACATGCCGCCCATTACCAACGCGCCTTAAAAAGTATTCCATGGGCAACTCAAACCAATGCGAAGCGCTACGATGGCGAACTGATTCCCTCGCGCCCTCCTTTCATCAAAAAAGCAAAAGGCTGCCGTATCTGGGATTTGGACGATAAAGAATATATCGACTACAAAGCGTCTCTCGGCCCGATCATTCTCGGTCATCAGTATCCCGAAGTTGATGACGCCGTCAGAAAACAAATGGAAAGTGGGGTACTTTTCAGCATGGCAAGCCCCCTCGAAGCGGAAGCAGCTGAAGCGATCCTAAACACGCTGGGTTGGGCAGAGAAAATCCGATACATGAAATCAGGTGCTGACGTTTGTGCCTGCTGTCTTCGACTCGCTCGCAGTAAAACCAAACGAAACCATTTTCTGACTAGTGGCTACCATGGATATCAGGATTGGTTTGCTCTGGAATGGCCCAATAATGGAATCCCTACGGCTCTCGAAAAATTCTCCCACGCCATCGAATATGGCGACCTACAAGCAGTCGACGAGGCGTTCAGCTCTCACG
Organism: uncultured Puniceicoccaceae bacterium; assembly: GCA_963933925.1. Taxonomy (GTDB): domain Bacteria; phylum Verrucomicrobiota; class Verrucomicrobiia; order Opitutales; family Opitutaceae; genus JAKYXN01. The sequence goes on along the minus strand of CAWVWU010000006.1, from coordinate 23,283 downwards.
GAAGTGACTTAGCAGCCGTCATAATTTCCCCCGTAGAATGGCACAAAGAACCAAGTAAAGCATTTCTTAAAAAGATCAGATCTAAATGCGATGAATACGGAACTGTTCTTATCTTCGATGAAGTACTAACGGGATTTCGACTCTCCAAAGGCGGAGCAAGTGAGTACTTCGGCGTCGAACCTGATCTCGCGGCTTATGCAAAGGCAATCGCCAACGGATATCCCCTATCTGCCTACGCAGGAAAGGCAGAATTCATGGACACCCTTGACCAGACAATAATCACGACCACCTATGCCGGAGAAACCCTCTCGCTCGCTGCCACCAAAGCAGTTATGGAAATTTTCAATCGGGAACCTGTAATCGATCACCTTTTCACTCTCGGGCAAAGACTACGTGACGGATTTGATCAGATTTTCGATGAATTCGGATACCCCGCGCAAACCCTTGGCCTCGCTCCCGCCGTGACCATCAAATTCCAAGGCGAAGAATCCGTACAAGACGCCCGACGCATCAATTTATTCAACGAGCTCTACAAACGAGGGATCTTTGCCAACAAAGAATGGTTTATCACATTTTCACACCAAGAACAGGACATTGACGAAACCCTAGATAAGCTACGCGAGTCCGTACGCTCAATACACTAACCTAATCAATTGGCGAAGGGAATTGGGCACCTGTACGGCACCCGTTTCCTCCAATGGGATGCGCTTCTCTAGGACGGTGCATTTCAAGCACACTATTTTGGCCCCCTTTAAAAGGGACACTTAGTTCCCGGCTTTCAACACTCAGAGTTACTGACGGAAATATTAGCAGCTAAGCCTCCCAGTGAGGTTTCTTTGTACTTATCACTCATATCCTGAGCAGTCCTCCACATCGTTTCGATAATGTCATCAAGGCAAACTTTAGCCGACTCAGGATCACTCTCCAATGCGATATTCGCAGCCGTGATCGCCTTAATCGCACCCATCGAATTTCGCTCAATGCAAGGAATCTGTACCAGTCCACCAATCGGATCACACGTCATTCCAAGGTGATGTTCCATCGCGATCTCAGCAGCCATCAACACTTGCCCTGGTGTACCCTTGCGACACTCAGCAAGACCCGCTGCAGCCATCGCCGACGAAACACCTATCTCCGCCTGACAGCCTCCCATCGCTCCCGATATCGTCGCATTTTTCTTAAACAATGTGCCAATTTCACCGGCTATCAAAAGGAAATTAACGATCTGCTCTTCACTAAACCCTTCGAAGCAATAACCATATAGTAGCACTGCCGGAATGACACCTGCAGCACCGTTGGTCGGCGACGTCACCACTCGTCCGAAAGATGCATTTTCTTCACTAACTGCGAGGGCGAAGCAGCTAATCCATTTGTTGATATTTGTAAACCCACGGTCAGACTTTCGTATGAGTTCCAGCCACTCGAGCTGGGAGTCGTAAAGCACATTTCCCAACAATGTCTGACTAAGCTCCTTCGCGCGTCTCTTTACTCCAAGCCCACCATCTAAAATCCCCGAACGGCTGACGCCTCGATAAACGCAATCTAGAATTTCCTGCCAAATCTCTAATGCTTTCTCCCGAGTCTTAGCTTCACTACGCCAAGCGCCCTCGTTGTACCAAACCAAGTCTGAAAAAGAGCATTTCAAATCGCGACAATACGTCTCGATCATCGCTGCGTTCTGACAAGGATAGGGCGGACTCACAAACTCAGCCGAAGGACGCTCATGGTCACCTATCAAAACAAAACCACCCCCAATCGAAAAATACTCTTCGGCCAGTGGTTCACCCGAATCTAGCCAAGCCTCAAATCTCATTCCATTGGGATGCCGTGGTAGACTACTTCCTCGCACGAAAACGATATCGTCATTGTGCGAGAACGAAATACGACGCTTTCCTTTTAAAACAATTTCTCCGGACTGTTTTATTCCTTCAATATAAGATGAAACAAGACTGGTATCGATCTGAGCATAGTCCTCTCCGCTCAAACCGAGAGCGACCGCGACATCAGCCCCGTGCCCTATTCCGGTCAAAGCAAGCGAACCAAAAAATGACACACGTACCCTCAACACCGCCTCAAAAACATCACGTTGCTCGAGTAATTCACAAAACAACTGTGCGGCTTTCCAAGGTCCCATAGTATGAGAGCTTGAAGGTCCAATTCCAATTTTGATTATATCAAATACACTAATACTTTCCATCCGAAGACTTCACCGATGGGCACAACTTAACTCAACCAGCGATCCAAATTATCTTTTACAAAAGTATCGTCGTTAAGACTAGGATACGCACTGTATACACGATCTATTTCTTCCATCTGACCAGGCGACAATTCTTCTTTAGGATTCAAAGTCCAGCGTCCTTCTAGTAAGCCTTGACGACGTAATATTTCATGAATACCAGGAATACAACCAGCGAACCCATTCGCGACATCGAATATAGCTGAATTAGCATCCGTAAGTTGATGAGCACGGGTCATTAACTCATTGGGCACCACTTTCGAAAAATCGTTAATAACCTTTATTCGTTCGAGATCCTTAGCAGCTTGATGCGTCCAAACAGCCCATTGCCCCAATAAACCTCCTCGCATTGAGATCGATTTACTTCCTTCGGAAAAGCGAAAATGACTCATCAAATCAATTATAATATTGTCATCGTTACCCGTGTAGAGTGCAATCTCATTGGATCTACTCGAGTCGACCACCGCCCGAATCACGTTCAACGTTTGATAGCGATTAAAGGGGGCCATTTTAATACCTACTAGATTTTCGATTTCAGCCGCTTTCCTCCAGAAATCATAGTCGAGCGAAACGCCTCCAACTGATGGCTGTAAATAGAATCCAAATACTGGAATTGTTTCTGAAATAATCCTAAGATGATTCACCAATTCTTCATTTGAAGCATCTTGAAAGGCTGCTAAGCTAACAAGACCAACATGGTATCCCAAGCCGGCCGCAATTTCTGCCTCCGCTACCGCTTGAACAGTATTACCAGCAATTCCTGCTACGCGGACAAGCCCTCCTTCTGTTTTCGCTTCGCACGCATTCATCGTTTCAGCTGCAAGCTCCAACACGGGACGGTATAGTCCGAACTTCGATTCACGTATCTCAAATTGAGTCGTATGCACGCCCACTGCGATTCCACCAGCACCGGATTCACAATAATAGCGCGTCAGTGCCCGTTGCCTACGCTCATCGAGTTCACGTCTGCTGTTAAGGGCCAGTGGATGGGCAGGTATTGCAACCCCATCCATCAGTCGTTTTCGAATGGTATCCGAGAGAATTGGCATTGAATTCATATATTTAGAAATCTAAAATTTTCCGTCACGACGCTCGAAACCAGTCGGTTTCCCATAAGTCGCACCTCCACCTGACAACCAAGCAACAGTCCATCGGATCATTGTGTCTATATCCGTAGCCGGATCGCCAAAAAGACGATGTGAACGAGAAGCATTATTCAACCAGGCTGTATCCCCTTCTTTTCCAAGGAAACATACCTCTTTGCCCAAGAATTTTCCAAAGCTGAGGGCGATTTCACGTACGCTCAAGATATCACGACCCGTTACGTTCAACCTATTGGCAGGTGACTGCACAAGGGCCAGAGCTTGAATGATCTGACAGAGAGCATCATTTTGCCAAATCACATTTACGAAGCCAGTCGACAAATCGATCGCCTCACCCGTCATCACTTTCCTACAGATGTCAACAAGCACCCCGTAACGGAATTCGACAGAATAGTTGAGCCTGATCAAAACTACTGGCGTCTCGAACTCCGCCGAGATATTCTCAAAACAGTGTTCGCGCTCTAGACACGATTGAGCGTACTCGCCAATTGGAACGGTGGGAGATCCTTCGTGCGACCCCCCGGAAGCTGGTGTGACATAGGAATAGACACAACCCGTAGAAAAAGCCACGATGCGCGAATCTCGATATCGTCTGCCGAGTCGCTCCGCTAAAACAACATTAGTCTCGTGGAGAAGCTCTGGATTATCCGTAGTACCGAACTTCGCTCCCACCATATAAAAAACGTACGATGCGTCAGGTAAAGAGTCCACGAAATCAACATCGCGCAGGTCTCCCGATAACGTCTCAACACCGTGTTCCTCATATTCAGATTTTGACTTCAAATTCCCAAAACGAGAAACAGCAATTACGCGATTCGACTGCTCCAGCTCTAAAATGGCAAACCGTATCATTAGACATAAATGCAGTCCCATCTTCCCACCCGCACCAAGGACCACGATATCCCCCTCTAACGCTCGCAAAGCATCGAAAACCGCTTCACTCGGACGAGAAAGAAACAAATCAATATCCGACATCGGAGCCGGAAGTTCACATAGGCTGTCACGAATACTCATTCACATTCTTTGCGGTAGATTCGATTCGCCCACAAGGATCTCGATAGTTTACCGAAAAACATGACTGCGAACTCATCCTCTTTTTTTTGAAACCTCGTTGAGCACCTCTAAATCCAGTTTACCAAAGCAGCGGCATCGCGGCGAAAATTCTCTACCGAATGGTCTTTCACATGCTCGATACTAATCCAACGCTCACGACCATCACTCCGCAAAACTGAAAGAAAATCCTTCCATTCATTTTCCCCTTCCTCGAGCAGCATGGCATGTGGCCAACCCTCTTTTGCGAAATGATTACAATGCACGTTTTCAATCCGTTCGATCAAATTTGCCAATCCCTCCATCCGGTATTCGTGTTCAACACTCAAGTATGGCTGCCAAAAGGTGAATACATTTGGATGTGCAATATTGTCTAGGAGAGCACGAGTCGCCGTGTTCGATTCAGTCAGCGTATTTTCATGAAGTTCAAAGCCGATTCGGATCCCAAACTTCATTGCCTCGTCCGCCATCTCCCGAGTTCGCTCCACAATCCGTGAGCACCAATTTTTACTGACCGAGCCCGTACCACATCGTCCCGCCCAAACGCGAACGACAGGAGCACCCAACATGTGAGCGGTCTCCAGAATCGAATTCCATGACACTTCATCCTCCTCTTGAATCTCAAGACAATCGTCATAGCGATAATACGAACCGTAAGCAGACACTTCCAAGCCTGCGTCACGTGTCAGCTCCCCAACGTGCTTTGCTCGCACCAGATCGCCATGAGGCACGTGCACATCACCACCCCACTCGATTCCATGTAGTTTCGCTTCACAGGCAAGACGGATGATCTCCTCGATACTCAATTTTCGGAAGGTGATAGAAACAAGGCCAGGTCTCAGTTTGCTTTTCATTGGTAAACTAAAATTCCACATACTGCCGGAGTCATTCCCAAGTAGTAGCAAAACTCCACTTAACCAAATACGCCGACTTCGTATCAACGATTATTAGTAGTTACGATAAAGCAGAGAATGTTCTGAGTAATTAAGTAATGAAACCATCCTCTTGTCCCAAAGACTATGACCATCCCAAACACCAACGATTCCTCCACACAGCCTCCAGCTCTCAAAATGTTCCTAAACACGGGAACGCTCAGAGACCTCCCCGAGAACAATTGCTTATACAACAAACCCCTCTCAGAAACGTACGAGATCATCCGCCAAACCGGTTTTCACGGACTGCAAGATGGAGATATCAATGCCGCTCGAGAAACCGGCTTAGAACTCGCAGGAAGCGGAAGGGTCAACAAGCCGTCCGAAGTATCTCCTCTCGTAGAACAACATATGGCGAACGGTTTTCTCGCAACGACACTCCACGTAGGGTGGGGCTTCGAATCTGATTTTGAAATAGATCAACTCCTGTCTGAGGTCATTTCGGTTTCCGAATCGTTTAACTATCCTCTCTATATCGAAACGCATCGGGCCACAATCACTCAAGATAACTGGCGGACCGTTCAGGCCACAAATCGTTTTCCAGACATACGATTTAATGGTGATTTCTCTCACTGGTACACAGGACACGAAATGGTCTACGGTAATTGGGAAGAAAAAGTTCAATTCATAAAACCCATTTTAGATCGAGTAAGATTCATTCACGGCCGCATAGCTACTCCAGGATCGATTCAGATATCTCCTTCAGTAGACTCAAACGCTGGATACATTATGCATTTCAGAGAAATCTGGCGGCTTTGCTTCGAAGGATTTCTAAAATCCGCCCAAACAGGAGACTTCCTAATATTTGCCCCAGAGCTATTGCCACCCGAAATTTATTACGCACAAACGTTTCAAAACAAAACGGGCAAATCAGTCGAAAGCTCAGACCGTTGGCAAGACGCCTTGATCTTAAAACAAATCGCAGAAGAAGAATTTGAAAATGCAAAATCAAATTTAGACAAATCCACCTAATCAATCGTCAACTCACTCTCAAAGCGATTTCAACGAATACTCAGATAGCAATTTGCTCTCCTTAAAAGCTCAGAAAGAAATCAAGTTTACGCTATCTTTCAACCAACCCCACTATACCTATATTTCGTCTGTAAACCGTTTCCGCACAAGCAAAGTACGACTAGGTTGTCTTGTGCATTCTCTAGGCCATATTATTTGCGAATTTCCACACTCAAACGGATGAATCGGAGCAAATAGTTCCCTACCAAAATCACTATTCGTAGGGCGCGGGGTTTATGCCCGTCCCGCGCAACCCCAAGCAACCCAAACTAAACCCCGTTTAAATATTTCTTATAGTCACATAAATTCGCATCCATTGCTCAGCAATATCCGCGTCGCGTGGTCGCGACTAAAAGACACGCAATGATTCGTCTCCTCACTCAGAGAATGACATTTAGTCCTCCACTCGCCCCTACAATTTAGAGTCCGATAATTATAATTTTAATCCGAGCATCCAAACTGACCTGACTATCAATCATTCAACATCTCCCCTCCCATTAATGGGTTAAACATATACGAAACAGAAACCATTATGCGATTTTTTTGATCATACATAATCTCTTCCGTTGATCATTTCCCCCTAAGAACCTGCTAAATTGACCTATTCAAAAGTCATCAATCCATTCATAGCCCTCCAAGTAATCGACGTTACAATAGATCCGTCTTTACTCGAAGAGCGATCCCCATTTTTTTCATACGAGACGCAAGGGTACTGGGCTTAAGCTCAAGTAATGCCGCAGCTCCATCACTTCCATAAACTCTCCCCTCACACGCACGCAGAGCTCGAATGATATTCTGCCGATTAACCTCCACAAGATCAGATTCCTTCAGAATATCTCCCACCCCATCGGCAACCACCTGAGGGCGTGCCTTCTCATTCGAGCCTTTAGGAAAGTCGAAACGCAATGCCGCTCCTCCACAGGTGATCATCGCCCTTTCCACCAAGTTCTGCAATTCACGTATATTACCCGGCCAACTATAACCGCTCAATTTCTGCAACTGACCTTTGCTCACTTTCGGCTCTGCCATATTCAACCGTTTCGCGAGCAAATCCGTAAAGTGTGCCACGAGAAGAGGCATGTCCTCTAATCGTTTCCGCAATGGCGGAGATTCAATAGGAAAGACATTGAGCCGATAGTATAAATCTTCTCGAAAATTCCCTGCCTCGACTTCCTCCTCCAACTTCCGGTTTGTCGCTGCAACGATACGCACATCCACTTCGCGAGAATGATCCTCGCCAACACGTTCATACTGCCCCTCTTGAAGTGCTCGCAATAGCTTCGCCTGCAGGTCCAAGGGAATCTCCCCGATCTCATCCAAAAAGAGAGTCCCTCCCGCAGCAGCTTCAAATCGACCAGGGCGATCTCTCAAAGCCCCGGTAAACGCACCTTTCACATGCCCAAACAACTCACTCTCAAATAGACTGGAAGGAATCCCAGCACAATTGACCCGAATCAAAGGCTTATCACCACGATCGCTGCGGCGGTGAATTTCTCGAGCGATTAGCTCTTTCCCCGTCCCTGACTCCCCTAGGATCAATACGTTCGAACGCGTAGGTGCCACGAGGTCGATCTTAGCAACCACGTGCTTCACACTTTCACTCCGCCCTACAATATCGCCATAGCTACTACTCTCCTCGAGTTCGGAGCGGAGGTATTCATTTTCCAATTCAAGCTTCTGACGCAAACCCTGTATCTCCTCAAACGCCTGGGCATTCGCAATTGCCATAGCAACATGATCCGCCACTACACGCTGTAAATGCATGGTCTCAGTACAAATCTCCTTGCGCTGAAAAATGGACATCACTCCCAAAATCTTTCCTTGAAAGACAAGAGGCTGTGCATTGATCGCTACAATCCCTTCTCGAGAAGCCCAGGCATGATCCACGACCCAAGAGTCATCCTCTGCCAAATTGACCGTAACTGATTCGCCGGTCTTCGCAACATGCCCAATCTTACGAACCCCAATCGGGAAACGCGCAAAGCGACCATCCGTGTTATCCCAAACTTCTGATTCGTCCAGTATCGACTGCCCGCGACTCGCCACGAGGTGCATACAATCAACCTTCGTCGGACATTCACTTCGAGAGGGACACGTTCCGCAAATATCACCGGGCTTCTTATGCCAAATACGGACCAACGCAACTTCCTCCCACTCCGCGACAAGGTCCACCACCAAGGTCATAAGTCGTTCGCAGCTATGCTCCTGCGGAAGCCTCAATAACAGTTTCGTCAACTCTTTGAAATCAATTGCCAATTTATCACCCATTTAAATACCACAGTCCCACGATATTTCGTGACTTACAACACGATTTTTCGTGTTACCGGATTTATCGCTATTCATAAAACGACCCACTGATTTTTCTTATCCCTAACTATCAACACTTTACGAAAAATAAAAAACAGTTGGCACGGTTAATGATAAAGGGATGGCATGATAAGAAAAACACAACGCATCGAATCCACTTCAAACAGCGGAAACGGTGAGAACATCGCGAAACTCTCAAACTTCGAGAGAGTACTGGCAAACTCACCCGCCGTGTTCGAGGCCTACTCTGAATACACACAAGCGATAGCCAATGGTACCATCCCCGCCCCCCTTCGAGAAAAGATCGCCCTCGTCGTAAGCGAGCTAAACAACAGCGAATACGATGTCTCAGCCCACAGCCAACGCGGATCAAGAGTGGGCTTAAGCGAGGGAGAGATCACCCAAAGCCGTCTCGCTGAATCGTTAGACCCAAGAGAAACCGATCTTCTTAACTTCGTGCAAAACACCGCAACTAAGTCGGGCATCCTCAACGATAAAGAATTCGAAGCGGTAAAGAGGTTCCGCGACGACAACGCCTTCACCATCGAGGTGATCGCACTCATAGCACTCACCATCTTCGAAAACCTACTAAACAACCTCGCTCACACCACTCTCGATTTTCCACTCGTTAAAGAAATTCCACATCAACGTTAATACAACAAAACAAACATAATTATGAATACACAAACATCACACACTATAAATTGGGTAAATGCGATCGTAGCCGGAATCATCGGAACCGTCCTCTTTGACTTAGCTGGTCTTGCACTCACAGGTCAATGGTGGGACATCCCCGGACTCCTTGGATCTAAGCTCGGAGTCGGCCTCATCGGAGGCCTAGTAGCTCACTACGGAAACGGTATTGCAATCGCCATCATTTACGCGGCGCTTGCCCCGTCCCTATTCGGCCCAGCATGGGTGAGAGCTCTCTCATTCATCACCGTACAGACGGTCCTTGGAGTTTGGCTCTTCATGCTCCCTCTACTCGGAGCAGGTATCGCAGGCATCGACCTCAACAAGTTGCTCCCCGTCATCACGCTAGTACGCCACTTCGCCTATGCCATCCCGTTTATCTTCCTAATCCAAATCCCAAGAACAAGCATCACTGAAAAGTGTGATCTCTCCGCAACCCAATCGGTTTAACAACGCGGTTATTCAACTAGAACAAGAAAGGACAAACACATGGATACAACATCAACAATCACTCGACCTCCGCTTCCACCTTTCACGCTCGAGAGCGCACGAGCAAAGGTGCAAGCCGCGGAAGACGCGTGGAACACCCGCGATCCGGAACGCATCGCCCTCGCCTACACAATCGACACGGTCTGGCGCAATCGCTCCGAATTTATCGAAGGCCGTCACGAAGTAAAAAAGTTCCTAGAGGGCAAATGGGAAAAAGAACGCCACTACAAACTTCAGAAGACGCTCTGGGCTCATGACAAAAACCGTATTGCGGTAAAGTTTTACTACGAGTGGCAAGACGAATCTGACCAATGGCACCGTTCATACGGCAACGAACTATGGGAGTTCGACGCCAACGGTCTCATGAAGACCCGAGAAGCCAGCATCAACGATAGCGTCATAAACGCCTCTGAACGAACCTTAAACAATTAATCCAAAATCTCAATTCAACTAAAACACTATTATGAAAATTCAAAAGCACCTTCTCACACTTCTCATTGCTGCCTCAGCCGTGGGTACCGCCCTGGCAACAGGATCAGAAAACATCGTCACCCATCAGACGATCGACATCGACGGAGTTGATATCTTCTACCGCGAAGCAGGGCCAACGGACAAGCCGACCATCCTCTTACTTCACGGGTATCCAACTTCCTCTCACATGTTCAGACATCTCATAGTGGATCTATCGGACGACTACCACGTCCTCGCTCCAGACTATCCGGGCTTTGGCGAAAGTGAACAGCCTCCAATGGATGCCTTCGACTATTCCTTCGATAACCTAGGAAATCTCATGGAGGGTTTTCTAGAGGAGTTAAAAATCGATCGATACAGCATCTACCTCATGGACTACGGAGCGCCCATCGGTTTTCGCATTGCGGCCAATAATCCCGAAAAAGTAGACGCCTTGATCATTCAAAACGGCAACGCTTACGACGAAGGATTAGCTGACTTCTGGGATCCCATAAAGAAGTTCTGGAACGACAAGACACCCGAAAATGCCGAACCGCTAAAAGGCTTCCACACGATCGACGGTCTCAAATGGCAGTACACCCACGGTGTAGGAAACGAAGCAGCAATTAGTCCCGACAACTGGAAAGTCGATCTGCAGCACTTGTCTCGCCCTGAAAACGGCGACATCCAAATCGAGCTTTTCTACGACTACAGCACCAACCCACCTCTCTACCCGAGTTGGCAGGCATACCTCCGTGAACACCAACCCCCAACACTCATCGTATGGGGAAAGAACGATTACATCTTCCCCGCATCAGGAGCATATCCATACCAGCGTGATCTAAAGAACCTCGAGTTCCATCTCCTCGACACCGGGCACTTCGCTCTCGAAGAAAAGGGCGACGAGATTGCCGACTACATCCTAAAGTTCCTCAAGAAGAACAAGATCAAGTAGTTCAATCGCAGGAAAACGGAGCCCACAGATCTCTGTGGGCTCTCTCTCGTACCGCCCCCAAATAAAATAACCCATGAACAAAAACTTCACCCAATACGCATTCACTCCTGACGTAAAAGAACTCCAGACCCAAAACGGATCACGCAAAGCCTACGAGCGAATGGAGCGTTCCGGAGATCGATTCGAACTGGGAGCCTCCGAGATCGAATTCATCCAATCACGCGATAGCTTCTACATCGCAACCGTCGGCGAAAATGGATGGCCCTACACGCAGCACCGAGGAGGCTCCAAAGGATTTCTCAAAGCCCTCGATTCCACGACACTCATTTTCGGGGACTACTCGGGCAATCGCCAATACATCAGTGCGGGAAACGTGATATCCAACGCCAAGGCAAATCTCTTTCTCATGGACTACCCCACCCAACAACGTCTCAAGATATGGGCCACGGTCACAATCAGAGCCACCGAAGACGTTCCTGACCTCACAAGATCACTCCAGGACGAAACGAATTCACCTCCCATCGAACGGGTATTTATCATAAAAATACAAGGATTCGACTGGAACTGCCCCAAATACATAACCCCTCGCTACACCCTCGAAGAAATCCGAAACACCCAATCCATCCTTAATCAACTAAAACAGTAACCATTTGTATTTCGCCAAACATAGAAGCGCCATCTTGCCGCTTTAATATGCGGTCTCCGCCCCTAATCCTACCCCAACCATAGTCAATATTCAGAACTCGCCCATTCGCGTCTATTAGCATTCATTAGCGGTAAGAAATAAAATTCCATAGACCTGCCTCACCATTCACTACATTCCTCTACAAATGAAAGCACTCATCATCACGGTAGGGACACGCGGTGATATTCAACCCTACCTCGCACTTGCGATCGGGTTGAAAAACGCAGGGCATGAAGTGGCGATCTGCACCTGCCCACGATTCGAAGCATTCATTGCCGACTACGAAATCCGCTTTTTCCCATTAGAAGAGGGCTTACTGGAAATTCTAGATTCAAAATTCGGTCGAGCCATCGTGGGCAACATAAACAACCTCATCGGTGCCCTGCGAACTGTCCCCAAAGTAATCAAACAAGTCGGCCCCATTCACCGTCGCATGGTAGACGATGCCTGGTCCGCAACCGAGGCCTACTCCCCCGACGTCCTCATCTACCACCCCAAGATGTTCTGCGTCCCCGCTTTCGCCGCACAAAGAAACATTCCCGCCGTACTCGCACTGCTCATTCCCATGCAAGTCCCCACAGGAGAGCGCCCGTTCTTTGGTCTTCCTCGATTACCCTTTGGACCTGCCTACAACCGAATGACTTATAGCCTCATCCAAGCACTGACCAAACTGGGAACGAAGTCCTACCTCAAAAAATGGAGAAAGGAGCATGACCCCGAAGGGGCTTCCCGCGAGAGCAGCCCCAGCCAAATTAAAGGAGGAGATCCTATCCCTGTAATTCATGGATACAGCCAAGCCATCATCCCCACGCCCAAAGACTGGCCAGCCCACGCCAGCACCACCGGATACTGGTTTCTTCCTCAACCCAAAATCGATGCATCCAATTGGACTCCCAGTAAAGCCCTAGTCGAATTTCTCTCTTTCGGTCCAAAGCCAATTTACATTGGCTTTGGCAGCATGGCGGGAACCGACGCCCAAAGCACCACCGAAACCATCATCGCAGCCATCGAAGAAGCCGGAGTGCGTGCCGTACTTGCAACCGGGTGGGGCGGCCTAACAAAGACCACTCTCCCCCCTTCCATCCACATGCTCGAGACCGCCCCACACGACTGGCTTTTCCCACACGTTTCAGCAGTTGTTCACCACGGGGGTGCCGGCACCACTGCCACCGGACTCAAACACGGTTGCCCCACCATCATCTGCCCCTTCGCCCTCGATCAACCCTTCTGGGGACGCCTCGTCCACGAACTCGGAGCCGGCCCAAAACCCATCCCACAAAACCATCTCACCGCCTCAAATCTAGCCGACGCGATCACCCAAGCCACCACCGACCCCAACATCCTCGAAGTAGCCCAACGAATCGAAACTGCCATCAACGCAGAAAACGGAATCCAAAACGCCATCACCCAAATCGAAAGGACGGTTACCAATCACCGCGATTTAAACCACCACCACCCCTGAACTAACTCATCAGAGTTTATAGTCACTCCATCGCCATTCGCCCCATCACCCCTTTGAGGCAGGGTCTAACAATCTTATTTTAATTCTAGCATCCAAAGCGATCACTCCTTCGTCGCTTGCGAGCAATGGATTCACGTCGAGTTCTTCAATTTCAGGAAATGCGGTAACGAGCACTGAAAGCCGCATCAGAGCATCGCGAATAGCCTCAATATTCGCCTTCGGACGGTCACGATAACCCGCTAAAAGCTTGGATACACGAGTTTGATTAATCATATCAAGTGCGATACGAGGAGTCAAAGGAGGCAAAGCCACTGCATGATCACGAATAACCTCCACCGCAGTGCCTCCATGACCAAACATTACAACTGGACCAAATACCGGATCCTTGGCCAATCCAATAATAAGCTCATGAGCACTCGGCATTTTGACCATCTGTTGAACGGAAAACCCTAACAGGGTAGCGTCGGGACGAATCGCATGAACCCGAGCCCTCATCGCGTTAGCAGCAGCAACCACCTCTTCCGGATTCTCCAGATTCAAAGCCACTCCACCAACGTCTGATTTATGGGAAATATCAGGTGATATTATTTTCAATACGACCGGATAACCAATTTCAGAAGCCATGATCTCGCATTCCGTTGCATCCTTAGCGAGCCGACTTTTTGAAACCGATATACCTATACCAGTCAGAATTGATTTGGATTCGAGTTCGCTTAATATTGAACGATTCTCAGACTGTGCGACTTCAATCGTATCACGTATCTCTCTTCCGTCTATCAATGGACTATAGCTATCCCCTGTTTCCTCCCCAATCAGTCTCTGGCTCCTGCGAAAGCGAACCATGTCAAGAAACGCAATTACCGCGTCCTCTGGGGTATCGAAACACGGTATACTGGCATCGGAAAAAAGCTGCCGTGCTGCCGCTACCCCATCCCGACCCAACCAACAAGTAAACACTGTTTTTTTGGCATTTCTTGCGATTTCAAGCATGGCTTTCGCGATCACCTCACTCGGCACGATAGCCGACGGAGCATTGATAAAGAGAATCGCCGCCGAGTCAGGGTCATCCAACAAGATCTTTAGCGTATCCACATAACGCTCGGGTGCGGCGTCACCAATGATGTCAGCTGGATTCGCTTTCGACCACTGCTCCGGAAGAGCCTCATCGAGTCGCTGCAGAGTCGTATCAGAAAACTCCGCCAGCCGTCCCTGGTTCATAATCAGGCAATCGGTCGCCATAACTCCCGGTCCACCCCCATTAGAAAAAATCCCTAAACCGTCCCCATCCAAGGGCTTTGCCTTTCCCAGAATTTCGACTGCTCCAAACAAATCCTCAATCGATTGCACCCGAAGAATCCCCGCCTGTCGAAACGCCGCATCGTAGACCTCGTCCGAACCTGCCAAGGCTCCCGTATGAGAGGCTGCCGCTTTCTGAGCCGCCGCCACGCGTCCTGACTTTATGGCGAAAACCGACTTCTTCGTTGCCGCCATCGATGCCGCTCGCATGAAACGTGGAGCATCGACTATCGATTCAACATAAAGAAGAATCGCAGTCGTCGAGGGGTCATCAGCGAGATATTCGAGAGCGTCGCAAAAGTTAACATCCGCACTATTCCCCAAAGAAAGAAAACAAGAAAATCCAATACCGCTAGATTTCGCCCAATCAAGGACTGCGGTGGAAAGAGCTCCAGATTGACTGACAAACGCGAGAGAACCTTTCAACGAATCAGTATGGGCAAAGCTGGCGTTGATCCCCGAACTCGGAACGGCTATTCCTAGGCAGTTCGGACCGATGATACGCATTCCAAACATATGCGCCTTCTCGAGCATCTGATCCTGTAAGGTAGTCCCATCTTCAGATTTCATAACATTGAGGCCAGCCGTCAGAACTACGGCCGCCCTAGTCCCTGCGTTCCCCAGTGATTCAATCAAACCGGGGACCATCTGAGGAGGAGCACATATAACAGCGAGATCCGCAGGAATCGGGATCTGTTCTACGGACGAATAAGTCAAGACGCCACACACCGATTCGTACTTTGGATTGACGGGCATTATCGGTCCATCGAAACCAGCATCGAGCAGATTACGCATCACCATAAATCCAAGGCTCGTCGGCTTTCCGGAAGCACCGATCACTGCAATCGATACAGGGTGAAAGAATGCGTCCATATTATTAGTATCCATAAGTCAGATCTCCTAAACAATTTGCTATGCTAGCGGCACAAGCGGAGTCTTAGCCCGCCTCTTCAAATCCAATTGCTCTCGAGAGTGATGTGTCCACATTGCCGCCAAAGCACAGGAGGCTTCGCAGGTACGCACATTATCGCGCGGTCCGGGCAATACGATAGGAACGCGCAGTCCTAGAACGATACCCGCCGCACTGGCATCGATCAGACGTTTTAACTGCTGCACCAGAATGCGCCCTGCTTCCATATCGGGAGCGATTAGGATCTCTGCATCTCCAGCTACTAGAGACTGTGGACGCACTTCGTGGGATTCATCATCAGATACTGCGAGGTCAAAAGGGATCGGACCGTCAACAATCGCTCCCTCGATCTGTCCGCGCTCCGCCATTTTGCAAAGTGCAGCCGCGTCCAAAGTAGAAGGTATTCGCGGATCCACATAAGTGCTAGCAGAGAGAATCGCCACCTTCGGACACGCCCTCCCGAGGGCATGCAGAAGACCCACCGCATTTTGAACAATCCCCATTTTCGTCCTCAAATTCTGAACATCGTTCATCTCTGTATCCGTAATAAAGAGAGTTCTCCTAAAGGTCGGTATATCCAACGCATGTACATGAGAAATCGTCTTACCGGTACGCAATTGAGGCGTTCCTCGAACAGCCGCCAATAATTCATCTGATGAAAGCGTTCCTTTCATTATCAGTTGCACTTCGCCTTCCGCTGCCATTTTTGCCGCAATATCAGCCGCCGCATGACTGTGTTCAGCCGGTACGATTCGAATACCCTCCAGATCGATCTCCGCCTCTTCCGCAACCGACCTTATCTTATTCTCAGGTCCCACCAGAATGGGCTCAATCAAATGATTCTTTCGAGCTTCCACACAATTAAGCAAGGTCACCTTATCGACCGGATGAGCTACAGCGGTAGCGATCGCTGCCTTGGGTTCCGCCATGCGGATCAATTCACCAAATCGTACAAATCGCTCAATTAACTTCACCTCTGGTAGAACACGACGCGGCCGGGTTATTTTATTCTTAGGGCCCAAGACTTCTGCTTCTCCACTAATAACAACCTCCCCCTTCTGATTGACACATTGACAATCAAAGATTACCCGAAAATTTTCCGAATTCTTCGCCTTAACCGTAACGGTCGTCGCAAGGCAATCCCCGATACTGACCGGCTTCCGAAAACGCAGAGTTTGACCGAGATAGATCGTGCCAGGACCAGGGAGCTCAGTACCCAGCACCGTAGAAATTAACGCAGCACCCCACATTCCGTGAGCGATGATTTTCTGAAACTGATCGCTACGAGCAAATTCCTCATCCACATGGGCCGGATTAACATCACCGGATACGGCAGCAAATAGAAGAATGTCGTCCTTTGACAAGGTCCTATGCAAAGTCGCCTGCTCACCGACCTCCATCTCCTCAAAAGTCCTATTTTGTATCAATAACTTAATGCCATTATCCGACTCCATAAGAACACCTCTTTCTCTTTACGCAGAACAATGGAATCCTCCATCCATAAAGTACACCGACCCCGTGACCGAGACAGCAGCATCACTGGCAAGAAATGCCGCTGCACTGCCCACGTCCTCTATCTTAACGGGCTTTCCATGAAAGGAACGTTCGACCATCCGATCCATTAATTCGTCGAAACCTGGAATCCCTGACGCCGCACGCGTTTGGATAGGTCCCAGTGAAAGTGCGTTCACTCGGATACCCTTCTGACTCAACTCTGAAGCCAGGTATTTCACACTGCACTCAAGTGCCGCCTTAACGGGCCCCATGATTCCATAACCTTCAACCGCTTTCTCAGAACCATAGAAGGTCAAGGTCATCAAACTTCCGCCATTCAACATCAATGGTTCCGCCAAACGAGCCATACGCAAAAAGGAATGACAGGAAACAGCCATAGCACTGGTAAATCCATTTTCTGAACAATCGACTACACGCCCTAGAAGATCCTCTTTTCGTGCGTAGGCAATCGCGTGCACCAGAAAGTCCAACTTCCGCCAACGCTCACTAATCTGATCAAATACTGCCTCCAACTCACCTTCTTTGGTGACATCGCAAGGCACAATTATAGGAGCCCCAAGATCCTCAGCCAAAGGCCGAACATACGGTTCCGCCTTATCATTAAGGTAGGTGATTGCCAAGGTAGCACCCTGATCAGAAAATGCCTTCGCACACCCATACGCGATGCTCTTGTCATTCGCCACACCCACCACTAAGCCATGTTTACCTTCGAGAGAAAAATTCTTCATAATCAATCCTCTATTATTTTGCGTTCGCAAAAACTGTACTCGAAGAAGCGGATCAGGTAAAATGCGTTTCGAGCTTTTCCACTGCACTAGTCGCTCGCAACATAGCAGCAATCACAAACTCTTATACATAGAGAGCCCGAATAAGCACCCAGACGAGCATCCCCTGTCATGGGATAACTCTTGAGAAAAACCAGAAAGAAAACCGGACCTACCCGCCTCCTACACTCTTCCCTACTTCAGTTCCACTAACTTCCATACTAGGATCGCAATCGACCGGCATTTCAAGATCAGCATCGAACAAATATCCTGCCGCTAGTTTGACGTCTTCCTCTGAATACGGCATCGCAAGCATCAAGCCAAACTTCTTTTGAGCACCGACCATAAGCGACTTCTCTTCACTCGGAGAGACGACCCATTGAGCGATCGCCTTAATAAAGGCATCCTTGTCATTCCCGAACTCCATCGAATAACGACGTTGAACAGCAAAATTAGGGGGAGCCAACAACGGAGCCGCATGATCATCCTTATGACAAACTCCACATAACATATCGAACTTTGCCTTACCCACTGCAAGGCGGTCAACTTCGCCACCGGATGCGATCTCCATTAAGACCGCGAAAACAACAATCCCAAGGATCGCCAATTTAATGTTCCGACTGCTTACAGGGGTATCTAGACGCATAATCCCAAACCTATTAGTATCTCCCACAAAGAGTCCAAACATTGCACAATCCCTCCGTCAAATAGAAGCCCACGTTCCCCATCCAATCAGCCCCACTGATACCCCTTCATCATCCTCAACCTCCCTTCATCTTCTATCCTTATCTTCACCTATTCGCATCTATTAGCATTCATTAGCGGCTAAAAAAATCACATCTGTGAACATCTGAGCAATCAGTGGGCAAAAACTCCACAACCTCTATTTCCCTTCGTGTTCTTGTTTCGTCGCTCCGCTTCTCAAGTGTCGTCCTTCGTCCTCGGTAGTGGGCATTTTCTCCAGGACCCCTTAAATTCTCACACAAAAAGCCCGAAGCCGATCAAATCGACTCCGGGTGTCATTCATGCCCAATTTCTCGGGCGATTCCCTCATCCCAATTTATCAATAACTATTATACAGGCTAGATACCTCCGCTGCCGACAATGCGATATCGTAGAGAATTACTTCATCGATACTCCCATCGTAAGTCAGGCTGGAGATACTACTACCAAGCGTCGCGGTGGTCACCCCAGACATCGTCCGAGTCTTACCTGTCCCACTCTTAAACAATGCTCCATTGAGGTACATTTTCATCTCTCCCGTAGACGCGTTCTTCACAAACGCCCAGTGATTCCACTGCCCTTCAAACTCCGACGAACTCGCGGTTTGATAGATACGATCATAAGAACTCGTACCGCTGTTACCCGCATCAAAATAGACTCTAGAATTAGACCAAGGAAGGTGGATATTAATCACACGGTTCCCCGATGCATCAACAGCCGCAAACGCAGTATCAGATCGAGCCTGACTCGAATCTCCATAAACCCACATTGAAATAGTCACCTCATCATCGATCGTACTAAAGGCCGACGCGGGAAGACTGACACTATCGTCAACCCCATCAAAATCCATCGCGTTACCCGTATTTCCAGAAACGATCGTCCCGCCAGAAGCAGTCGCATCATTCCCATACAAACCACCGTCATAAACAGCAATCGAAGACACATCATCGAAGGTCCATTCACCCACGATATTCGGATCCGAAGCGTCCCCAATCGCCACATTGTCAAAAACCGAAGTACAGAGCGTTCCATCATTATGAGACGTAGCCGCGAGGCCTACATAAACTTCCATCCCCATTGAGACGCTTTGCGACGTGCCAATCTGAGTCCAAGGTCCCGAAGCACTGCTCGTCGAATAATAACCCCTGATATTATTACCATCACGAACCACACGAACATATTTGACCGCAGACGTTCCCCCTTGCAGGGAACCATACCTTGCAGAACTCCCACCTGTCGCAGCACGCACCTGAAAGCCCACTTGCTTATCAGGACGTTGATAGACCATGGCACATTTCGAATCCGCACTCAGACTCTCTCGGATCATCACTCCAGACTTAGCCCAGTTGTTGGTATTCTCCACACTCACAACGCGAGCCACGACTTCACCGTCACCGCGTAGAGTTTCATAAACGAAACGAAGCTCGTCGGCAGTATTCCAGATATCAGCTCCAGATGATTCGACCGTGTAAGTCCCCCCATCTTCCGAGGCATTTCCAGTAGCGGCGACATTCCCAATATCCTGCGATACAGGAGTGTTGTCATCACTACTCACAATCGTAACGCTATTGCTCGATCCATTATCAGTAACCGCCGCATTACTCACGATCGTATTCGAAGTCGCAGTTGACCCGATCACAACAGGCATTCCTGTGTTATTCGTCAAATCAAGATTCGAAGTCGAAGTCGTTCCCAAAGGCGAAAACGGATTTGCTCCCGCAGGACGAGTAGTCCCTACCAAAATTGAGTGCGTCTGTGGACGATCTCCCATCTTGTTCAACGTCACAGTATGATCATCACCACCAATTGTCGCAATCGCATGTAGCGTAGTAATCGCTACATTAGGGATAAGAGTGAGCTCCACTGTAGACGGTCCTCCATTAAGATAGAGCAATGGCCCGTTAACCGCATCTCCCCTGCTGTTTTCAATCGTGACCTCTTCAACCTGGTAACCAGCCTCACAACCGATCGCTTCACAGTTCTGCATAATAACATCACCACCATATCTCACAAACGCAAAACCCGAGCGCGTTTCCTTCGCCGAGCAATTCACAAGAGTAATCGCTCCGGTTGTATTACCATTGATCCCACCACTGCCATAGGAACGGTAACCCACCTCACTCAAAGACTTGGTGTACCCCGCGGTAATTTCTTTCACTCCAGCGTAGTTCCTATAAACCGCTTCAAAACCCAAATCGAACGCCATCCCCGAAGTTTCTGCCAACATATCGTCAGTAGCTCTCGTAACCGCCTCCGCATGACATCCTTGGAATAGAACATTCCGGCCACCTTGAATAAAGAACAAATGCCCCATCGACCGCGAGTAAATCGAGCAATCAATAATATCTATATTCAAGCCCTCAATCAACATGCCACTGTGCTTCTGCATCGCCACAAGATTAGGATTACCCTTCCCAAGAAGATCTCCATACCCATAAGGAGAAGACCCACGAACATTCAGCGTTACGCCCTCGATTGTATTATCCTCACCATCGACCGTAAACGACTGCCCGCCACTCGAGGTGGGAGAATCGCCAATATCAGTAACCGTTAATCCCTTGATATGGACATTATCACCAGTCACATAAAACTCCATGACCTTGGTTCCAAAATCATTCAACAGCTCAGTATCCACCTCAATGGTAACACCCGTGAAATCGAAAGTATTATTACTCCCGCTAAACTTAATCATCGCCGAATACCCACGCGAATCCGCAACCGTGTTAGAGATCACTGTAGGCGTCAGATAATCATCCATCTGATACACACCCGGTGTCATCACAATGGTCTGATTCGAATTGCCTGCCGCAGAAGCAAGCGAAGAAACACTTGAAATCGTCGCACCAGAAGCACCGACGGCGGATAATAGCGATAGCGAGAAAACGCACACGCATTTCCTCAATGTAGAAGGAAATACAGTCGTATTTCGATTTATGGCTTTTATTATCATATTATTTTATTGGGGTTACTAGGGTTTGTTCACATTTCCTCAGAAACTCGCGGCAAATGCCTTAAATCCTGAAGCTGTAGGTTCTAGGTTATGCATGGAGATAAGCATTCACTCACCTCCCACACGTGGAGTATAATTAGGAGTATTAAAAAACGACTAGAACCATGGGTCCGAACCCTCTCGATTTGACCTCAAATAGCATCAAGCAGCCAAACAAGAAATAATCCAGACACAGGTATCCGACATAAGGCTACAATCAGTGTAACCAAATCAGGAAAATTAAAATTCAGAGCAGCGATCCAATAGCCGTCAAAAGATCAGACAAAAAGGGACGGGATCACAGCACAATAGAGGCCCAGTAAAAGCTATTTCATTTCGTTATTTTGTAGTAATCCCACATACGGGGAACACCCGAGAAGTGTAGTGGTGAAACATTAGGGTATTTCAATTTTTAAGGCTAATTAGGGTAAGGGGTAGAATTGTTCTGACAAAGTAAGAATGCAAAATGTAATACATTCAAAAATACGGAGAGAGCAAATCCCTCGACGTGGAGTTCTTATAAGCGACGCGTAGTATTCTTATATGCTCTACCAAAAATAAAAAATCCACAGTCATTCAGGTTTCCTTGGAAACCAACCCAACTCAAATCCCTCTCTCGATCCAGATCTTCGATCAAAAAAACTCACTAAAAGTCATAAAACTACCCACGCACCATCTGCATAAATATCTCTACGTCGTTAAATTACAGATACATCTAAAACCCAAGGATCTAGAAATCGGACACAAGATACGCCAACAACCGGAAGGCCTTCTCCACGGAACACCCAATACCAGACGTAGGACAAAGAACATTGGTTATCATTTCTCCCCCCCCCCACCCACCACACACACACACACAACAGCCGGCAAAGTCACCGCATCATCCACTTCAGTCATAGTCTCTTTAAGTAAAACAGAGAGTCGCTCTAGGAGAACCTCCTGAGCCCGCAAAACAAAACTCCCCGCATTTTAACACGTACAACTCCCGACACAAACTGCCCCATTCCAGGCACCCATATTGTACGCCTTCGTGGGCAATACAAACACAACCAAGTCCCCCTCTCATCACCTCACTCCAACGGGTCAATACGTGCTTGATAGAAACGAGCAGCCTACTTATTTAACAGTCTCCTAGAGAGACCTTCCGTCAACAAAGAGGAAAAGGCCCCGCACGAGTCGACACTCAGATTCTCGCCACAGCCCTCGTTTTAGACATTCAAGCAGTCACAGACGACCAAGACATGCTCGAATTAGCACAATACCTACGAAGTCCCACACACAACCAGCCTCGGCCTCATGAGACTCATGCTCGACGAAGACCATATCCAAATGGACAAAATCGAACAAGTCGTCGCTCAATGGCAATACGACAACGACACCCCCTACAAAACCTGGAAACAAGAATACAAAACCCTCTTCGCCAAAATCCCAGACACCGCAATCGATGCACTACCTCGAAACGCATCAGAGTCTTCCGGCCTCTGCTCAACTCTCAAACAAGAGGTTAACAGGACCAAGGAACAGGGAATAAGAAAAAGGATGTTCTTCATAAAATCAAATCTAGCACAAGTCACAGGTGTTCTAGCAATAACGGGACGATCTCTGAATGAACACACATACCAGTGACCAAATCACCGAAAATAAGACCACGTTTTCAACGTAAGCGTCACGCGAAGCACCGTACCGTTTAGCTTGACTGAAGGTTTGTTTTTA
>CAWVWU010000005.1:0-44788 GCA_963933925.1 uncultured Puniceicoccaceae bacterium | reverse complement strand
AACGTCACCGTAGACTGTGCCATCCTTTGCCTCAAATCCGGCAACGCCAGCATCCTACGTGGCGGCAAGGAAGCCTTCAATACCAACACCGCTCTAGCCGCTCTCGTCAGCCAAGCCCTCGAAGACTGCGGACTTCCCGGTAAAGCAGTTCAATTCATCCCCACCACAGACCGAATCGCCCTCAACACGCTGCTCAAGCTAGACCAGCACATTCAGTGCATCATCCCGCGTGGGGGCGAAAGCCTCATTCGGTTCGTCGCCGAAAACAGCACCATCCCCGTCATCAAACACTATGACGGTATCTGCACCATCTTCGTCGATCAAGCCGCCGATCTCAAAATGGCGACGGACATTATTGTCAATTCCAAGACCCAATATCCCTCGGTCTGCAACGCCGCTGAAAATCTGCTCGTTCACAAGGACTCCGCAGCCAGCCAACTTCCCACGATAGCCAAGGCCCTCATCGAAAAAGGAGTCACCCTCAAAGCTGACGACGCCTGTGCCGCCATTCTCACAGCGGCCAACATCCCCTGCGAAGTCGCAACCGAAGAGGACTGGAGCACCGAGTACCTCGACCTCACCCTATCCATAAAACAAGTGGATACGCTGGAAGACGCCATGTCCTTCATCAACAACTACGGCAGCTCGCACAGCGACGCTATCGTCACTGAAGATCCCGCCGCAGCCCAAGACTTCCTCAACGGCATCGACTCGTCGACCGTCTACTGGAATGTCAGCACCCGCTTCACCGACGGATTCGAGTTCGGCTTCGGCGCCGAAATCGGCATCTCCACCGACAAGCTACACGCCCGTGGCCCCATGGGCCTCACCGAACTCTGCAGCTACAAATACCTCGTAGTCGGAAAAGGCCAAATCAGAGGCTAGCCCCAGGGAGGACCGGATGCCATCCGGTCAAAAGAACAGATTCGGCACGCACACCAACTCAAAATGATTGCCTCACCATTTTATAATTGCATTATATTGCACCTTACTAATAATAGGTTCTCTAAATGCTATCCCTCCCTAAAGTACTTTCATTCACCCCAAAATTCGCTACCGCAATTTTGGCCTGCACGCTATCCCTATTCTGTCAGGCAAACACCACGAATCCTATCGACTTGAAACAAAGCCCTGACGCACTCCTTTCCAATCTTCAACGCGGTGTCGCCTACTCGGGCTTCCGCCACGGCCAACACCCCGATCGCGGCGAAGGAGCAGTCCTCCCCAGCGATGAACAAATCCTAGAAGACCTCAATCTCATCCTCGCAAGCGGCTTCAATTTAATTCGTCTCTACGACAGCCAGCAAAACTCACGCGATGTCCTCAGCGTGATAAAACACAACAATCTCCCTATAAAGGTAATGCTAGGAATCTGGCTTCACGCCGAGATCAGCAACCACGAAGGCTGCGAATGGATCACCTCCCCCACGCCTCAAACAAAACTGGATGCCAACCAATCTAAGAACGAAAAAGAAATCACCCAAGGCATCAACCTCGCCAACGAGTACTCGTCTATCGTCGTTGCCCTCAACGTCGGTAACGAATCCCTCGTCACCTGGAATGACCACCTCGTATCCATCGAATCGATCATCGCCTACATCACCAAAGTAAAGAAGTCCACGACGCAACCCGTTACCACCGCTGACAACTACGAAGTATTCGCCACCTACGGGCATCAACTCGCCGACCACCTCGATTTCCTCGCCGTTCATACCTATCCCCAATGGGAAGGAAAAACCATCGACGAAGCCCTGCCCTACTCTATTGAGAACCTAAAGAAGATCAGAGCAGTCCTTCCCAATAAACCCATCGTCATTGCCGAAGCGGGTTGGGCAAGCCAAGCCAGCGAGTTTCAAGAACGTGCCAGCGAAGCCCAACAACATAGACACCTCACAGAACTCATGAACTTCGGAAACGAAAACAACATTACTGTTTTATGGTTCGAAGCCTTCGACGAAGACTGGAAAGGCCACGACAACAATCCCCTAGGAGCCGAAAAGCATTGGGGACTCTTCAACATCGATAGAACGCCTAAAAAAGCGGTCAAAAAAAACCCATCGACAATCACTCATGTCCCTCAGAACTGAAGACAACATCACTCTAAAAGGCTTCGACTCCTCGCTACTCAACGAGGAAGAACTCGCTTCTGCACATCGCCAATCACTCGAACGCGGAGTTCATGGTTTCTGCTTTAGCCCCTACCTTCGAAACCAAAAACCAGGATCTCCCATCACGGCCGAACAGATACAAAAACGTATCGAAATCATAGCGCCCTATACAAAATGGATTCGCACATTCTCCTGCACACAAGGAAACGAACTCATCCCAGAAATCGCTCAAAAAAACGGGCTCAACACCCTCGTCGGAGCATGGCTCGGAACCGACAAGGACAAAAACGAAATTGAAATTTCCAAAGTCATAGAAATCGCTCAGGCAGGCCACGCCAACATCGTAGCAGTCGGAAACGAGGTCATGTACCGAGAAGACCTCGAAGAGTCCCAGCTCACTGACTACATAGCACGCGTCAAAGCCGCCCTCCCCGATACCCCAATCGGATACGTCGACGCCTACTACGAATTCGAAAAACGCCCCGCAATAACCGATCTCTGCGACGTCATCCTCGCAAACTGCTACCCCTATTGGGAACGCTGCGATATCGACTACTCCCTCCTCTACATGAAAGAGATGTACCGCTCCGCCGTTAAAGCAGCCGGAGGCAAAAAAGTAATCATCACCGAGTCAGGATGGCCAAGTGACGGCACCCCACTCGATAAGGCCATACCATCCGATACAAATGCCATGACCTATTTCATCAATGCACAGGAATGGGCAAGTGAAGAAAACATCGACCTCTTTTACTTTTCCGCATTCGACGAAAAATGGAAAGACGCCGACGAAGGCGATGTCGGCCCACACTGGGGCATCTGGGACACCCACGGAAATTTAAAGTACTAATCAACTCCGCAATTTCAAAAATAACACATCCCATCACCCAACAAAACCAGGTAGCGGCCATCGTCCCGATGGCCATCACTCAATCAACCCAACCAAAATCCTTCGCGGTCTTCATCTCGATATAAAGAGCCAACAAAAAGAACTGCATTCCATAATCTTCAATTTTCAATCACGCGAAGCACCCAACCAACCAAATCAAAATTTTGTGATTTATGTGCTTCTTGTGGTTAAGAAAAACAACATAACCCAAATCATTCGCACCGACAGTTTATCCAACGACTGCGGTGACGGTTTTCAAAAAACATTCAATCAGTTCCCCAACGCCGTCACCATCCCAACATGACACATTCACTCTACAGAAGCCAAAACGCTATTTGCTACTCGGGCTACCGCACAGACCAAAGCCCCCACAATTCAAAAATTCCCAGTTCCGAAGAAATCAAAGAAGATCTCCTCATTCTAGAACAGCACTGGAAACTCATTCGTCTCTACGACTGTGGCCCACACGCCGAACGGGTCTTAAAAATCATAGAGGAGGAAAACCTCCAACTGCGCGTCCTCCTCGGTGCTCACATCGGTGCCGAAGTCAACAACCCCAATTGTCCCTGGGGAGGCCAGTACCCCGAAGAAGAACTCGCCGAGAACAAATTGAAAAATGAAACCGAAGTCAGCCGTCTCATCGAACTCGCCAACGACTACCCGGAGATAATCGCATACCTCTCCACCGGCAATGAAGCCACGGTCGACTGGACAGACCACCTCGTACCTGTCGAAAGCGTAATCGAATACGTGCGACAAATAAAATGCCACACCAAGCAACCCGTCACCTTCTGCGAAAACTACATCCCCTGGCACGACAAACTCGCTGCCCTCGCGGAAGAAGTAGACTTCATCTCCGTCCACACCTACCCCGCCTGGGAACAGCAGCCCATCGAGAACGCGCTGGCCTACACCCAACAAAACTATCTCAGCGTAGCCCAGCGCTACCCGCATAAAAAAGTAGTCATCACCGAAGCGGGCTGGTGTACGAATTCCAATGGTCGCGGCATCCCTCCACAGAACGTTTCCGAAGAAACTCAAGCCGCCTACTACAACGCCCTCGCCAAATGGTGTAAGCTCGAGGACATCCTCGTCTTTCACTTCGAAGCCTTCGACGAAGACTGGAAAGGCTCAGACGATCCCCTCGAACCGGAAAAACACTGGGGACTCTTCACCATCGACCGAAAACCAAAACAGGTCATGAAAGACCGTTTTTCCAACGTCGACTAATCCGCAAAATATCCCAAACTAGAATCAAATTTTCGATGCCCCAAAACACCCACTACGAAACTCCAACCGCCGATCGCATCAGCCTCGGCCAAAAGTCCGCGTATGCCATTGGCATGCTGATGAACAACCTACAGGCCGCAGCCCTGCCTGCGTTGGTAGTGATTCTAAATATAGGACTGGGTATGGACGCAATGTTAGTCGGCCTAATTGGGTTTATCCCCAGACTATTTGATGCGATTTCAGATCCGATCATGGGCTATATATCGGACAATACAAATTCTCGATGGGGCCGCCGCAGACCGTATATGTTAGGCGGAGCGATTGTCGCTGGCGTCGTATTTGCAGCTATGTGGCAACTTCCCTCTGGCCACTCTGAAATGTTCTATTTCTGGGTCTTCCTCGCGGCTTCTGTCCTCTATTTTCTGGTTTACACAGTCTACTCAACACCCTTTGTGGCCTTCGGCTTTGAAATGACGCCGGATTACCATGAGCGCACCCGCTTACAAGCCTTCGCCAATACTGCAGGTCAACTCGCGTGGATCGGCGTGCCTTGGTTTTATGCATTGATGTCGAGCAGCCTGTTTGAAGACTCCGTCCACGGAGCCCGTGTCTTAGCACTCTGGGTGGGCGGTGCCATCCTGGTCCTCGGAATCGTTCCTGCTATTTTTTGTAGAGAAAAACTGGCGACAGTCGCTGCTAAAGAACACGAACTGCACAAAGCCGAAACTCTCAAAATTAAGAGCATAGCGGGACACACCCGAGATTTCCTCAGCGGAATGTCCACCACCTTCAAGTGCAAGCCTTTCGTCAAACTCTGTGCCGCAACTTTTCTCGTTTTTAACGGATTCCAACTCGGGATGTCCTTTTCTCTATACGTACTTATTTACTACGTATTCAACGGATCCGATTCACAAGCAGGGATATTGATGGGGAAATTTGGCTCTCTGACTGCCATCTCAACAATCGCAGTTATCCCACTAACGGCTTGGATATCGAAAAAGATTGGCAAGCGTCGGACATTTCTCATTACCATCTCATTGTCAATCGTTGGATACGCAATGAAATGGTTTGGATATAGCCCCTCCCAACCTCAATTGCTACTATGGTCTTGTCCATTTGTTGCCTTTGGAACGGGTTCACTCTTTACCCTAATGGGCTCCATGGTCGCCGATGTGTGTGACTATGATGAACTGGAATCCCACCAACGTCGCGAGGGAGTCTTCGCTGCTATTTACTGGTGGATGGTCAAAGTCGGCCTTGCTCTGGCGGGTCTATTAACCGGCATTATGCTCACTCTATCAGGGTTCGATGTCTCCCTCGAAACTGCCCAAACAGAGCGGACTCTATTCTTGTTAAGAGTATTTGATGTCGGAATACCAATATTAACCTCATCAATCGCACTGTGGATTATGTACGGCTACGAAATCACGGAAACGAAAGCACATGAGATCCGAGCAACTCTAGAAAAACGACGAGCTCTCACGCAGTAAGATCCTGAGCTCCGCCGAAGGACTCCCCCTCCTAAACGTACTCAAGCGATCTGCTTTCGATTCCCCAAAGTGCGTTTCCTCATTTGCGACGACGCGGCGACGCTCGCTCCGCCAATCGTGCCGACTGCTCTTCGGTCAGAACGGGGTCTAAGCTAGCCCGCATGGCCTCGAGTTGTCCATGCATCGTTTCACGATGAGCACGAAACCCATCGACGACTTGCACCGAATACCCCTCAAGAATCTGTCTCAATTCCTCCTCCTGCTCCGAGCCGTCGGGTTGAATCGTCAATAAGTAACTCTCTACAAAACCTTCCGAGGTAGACATCCGATGCATACGCTTGACCCGCTTATCAAAAAATTGAGCGTGCAACAAAGCACCGAGCAACATTCCGACAAGTAAAGTCGACGCTAGAATCAATACTGAACGTGATTTCCCTTTCATAACTGACTCACAATAATGGTTTCCATGGACTCCGCAGGTATTCCAAATAAAGCCTCTACCGATCCAGCGGATGTGTCGGAAAATTGCCAAAAGTTTAATAAAGCGACCACCAGCGAAGCCGCCAAAGCCCCTCCAAGAAAGATTGGAAAGAGACGTCCCAATTCACGATCCGCAAGGTCGCTTTCTTTCTCTTTTAGTAGAGACTCATAGATCTCCGAACGAGCCCCCACCGCACAGGTCTGAGATTCGAGCTCCGCCCATTCCTCCAACAGCCTGTACGTCGCATAACGCTCAGACAGTTCTGGTTCAGTAGCAATCAGTCTCTCAAGATCCATTCGTTCCTCGAGCGGTAACTCGAGATCACTAAGGCGCTCAAACAATAAGCATTCTTCTTTACTATTCATGGACAAGGGAGTTGAGAGTTTAAGTCTTTGAGCATTGGGGCAAGCTTATCAAGTGCCCGCGACAAACGAGACATCACAGTCCCAGCCGGTATTTTCAAAATGGTGGAGCACTCCTGAGTCGAACACCCATTTAAAAAGCGCAAAACCACGACGCTGCGAAATTCTGGGGCTAAACCTTGGACCGCAGCCCGAATGCGAACCGCTCGCTCCTCTTCCTCAATGCCCACGATCCCCGATTCCTCCCGAGACTCTCCCACCGCAATATCGGGATCATCGCTACTTAGAAAACGATAATACCATCGCTGGCGCTGCCGTATCTGCTTCAACGCTTGGTTCATTACAATACGCGTAAGGTAGGTTTTAAGCGTAGAACGACCCTCGAATTTTTCCAGATTCTGGTAGAAACGCACAAAACAGTCCTGCACCACCGACACGGAATCGCTGTGAGCTCCCAACATCCCAAAGGCAACCGCATACAAGGCGTCATGATACCGATCCACCAATCGACGGAATGCCCGATCGTCACCATCACGGCAACGCCCCAAGAGCTCCGCATCGCTTCTGAGAATCGGATCAATTTCTGGCATCGAGAAGTAACATCTAAAAAGTTCAAACTACTCTTAGACCCCCGCTAATCCAATCTCATTCCATTTTTTAACGAAAAAAATAAAAAGACGACTTTCTACAAAATTTGGGGAATGGAATCGAATCAGCAGGGATCCAACTAATTAACCGACTACGAGTTCAGTCCCACTTCGCACTTATGCACACTCTCTTTCTAACTTCTTCTTTCAGACGATCCGCCTCTCTGGTCATTGGCCTCTTGAGCCTCTGCCTCTCAATCAATGCCCAAACCGGAAACGCCACAAAGACACTAACGCTCTCGCAAGCAATATCGATCGCACTCGACCAAAACATCGCCTTGCAACGCAGTGCTCTTTCACTCGAAAGCCGAGAATCAAACCTCAGCCAAGCGAAGGCTGATCGCAACGCCGATCTCAATTTTCGCGTATCCGAGTCCTTCGGACTCTCACCCAGCGACAATGGAGGAATCCTCGAAGGGGAAGGTGATTGGAACGACTCCACCTCCGCCTCCCTAAGCTCATCGCTCTCCCTATACAGCGGAGGAGCTAGAGAGGCCTCAATCGCTCAGGCCAAAGCAGAACTCGAAGCCGCCTCTCTCGACTACGACTACGACCGCCAGTCACTCCTCTACAACACCGTTTCCCTCTTCCTGAGAACAATCCTTCTCAGCAAAGAAATCACGATCCAAGAGGAAGAACTCTCAACGCGCATCGAAGAACTGGAACGCATCAACATCAATGTCGAAAACGGCATTCGCACCCAGGCAGAATCCCTCCGCCAACAAGCCCAAGTTTCAACAAGCCAACGCTCCCTCGCTCAGGCTCAGAACAATTACGCCAACAGCCTCTACGCACTCAAAAACACACTACGCATTCCAGCTATCGCCGAAATTGTCTGCGAAGACTCCAACCTTGGGATCGCCAGCGCCGCGACGCTTTCAGACCCCGACCTCGATCAATCCCTCACATCCCTCGAAGAACGGGTCGACCTCAATGCCCAAAAAGCACGCCTCACTTCCGCCGAGCAAAATCTACTAATATCCAAATCGGGCAATCGCCCCAGTGTGACCGCCAGTGCCAGTTTGAGCACCTCCTATTCGAGCAAACAAACCAACAACCTTTCAGATCAATTCTTCATCGATCACCCAAGAGCGAGTGCTGGTGTATCAGTCAATGTCCCAATATTCGACCGACGCCGCACCCAACTAAATACCACACGGTCCCATATCTCCCTACAACAAGAGGAGCTCCAACTTGAAATCCTCCAACGTGCCGCACGCACCGCTCTCTATCAGGCCAACCACAACTACCACACGGCCAAACTTCAACTCGCCGCCTCGAACGAGCAACTCGCATCCACCGAAGCCGCTCTCGAAATAGAACGCTCACGATACGAGGCCGGCGCCGCCACCCTTCTCGATGTCAACAGCCTGCGTACCAGTCGCCTCGACGCGGCCATCGCCGTTGAAGTAGCACGATCCGACCTCTTTACCAGCCGCCTCGAAGTCGCCTTCCAAGACGGTACGATCGAATCCTTCCTCCAACAAACCCTTCAGTCATCCTATTAATCCATTTTCTACCACAAGCTATGAAACGTTTCATTCTCATAATCCTTATCCTCCTCTGCTCCGGTGGAGCCTACTCCTACTTCCGTTCGCATTCATCCGAATCGGAAATTTCCAATGCCCCCAAATACGAATTCGCAAAGATCGAACGTCGTAAGGTTGAAAATGTCGTTTCTGCCACGGGTACCCTCGCCGCTCGCGATATCGTCGAAATCTCCACCCAAGTATCCGGAATCCTCAACGAGATCTACGCCGACTTTAACGACGAAATCGAAAAAGACCAACTGATCGCCGTCATCGATCCCTCCATATTAGAGATCCAAGTCACCATTGCGAAGGCCGATCTCATGCGCACCAAAGCACAACACCAACAAGCAAAAAACAACTACGACCGCTTTAAACCGATACACGAAAAAGGCTTCCTCTCAGACAACGATTTCCAACCTTACGATATCGCCTTACTAACATCCGAAGCCAACGTACTCAGCTCTGAAGCCAATCTCGCTCGTTCCAAACAAAACCGTGGCTACGCAGAAATTCGGTCCCCCATCGCTGGCATCGTGATCGATCGTACTGTCGAACAGGGTCAAACCGTGGCCGCCAGTCTCAGTGCACCGAAACTCTTTACCATCGCAGCAGACCTTTCTGATATGGAAATTCTCGCCCAGGTCGACGAAAGCGACATCGGCCAAATCCAAGTCGGACAAAATGTACGCTTCACCGTCGCCGCATATATCGACCGCACCTTCACGGGCACCGTAGAGGAGATTCGCCTCCTACCAGACGTCGTCCAAAATGTGGTCAACTACACCGTCGTTATCGGAGCTGAAAACCGTGGTGGCAAACTTCTACCGGGCATGACCGCTAGTCTCGATTTCGTCGTGGCTGACGTAGAGAACGCACTCTCCGTCCAGAGCTCCGCCCTTAACCTTCGTGCAAACGAAGAGATGCAGGCCGTCGTCGCCGCCTTCCGTAGTAAGATGCAAGCCGGACGCGAAGATAACGGAGCCGAACGCAGTGCCCAACGCCCACAAAGAGGAAGCGGTAGACCCGAAGGAGGTCGACGTGGCGGAGGCGGACAACGCGGACGCACTATGACGTCTCTTTGGTACTACAACAGCGAAGGCCAACTAACCATGCTTCCCGTACGAGCAGGGGTGAGCGACGGTGCCTTTACAGAGGTCCTACCCATTCGAGATCAAGAGATTCCAGAAGACCTCGAATTCATTTCACGCATTAGCACATCGGCTAGTAGCACAGCCTCCACTCGTGGTGGCGGTTCTCAAGGCGGTCGCCCATCCGGTCTACGTCGCCTCGGCTTCTAACCTCTGATTCGTCTCGTATGCAAGCTGTCATAAAAACTACCGATCTCCGGAAAACCTACTTCCTCGCGGAACCGGTTCACGCCCTCCGAAAAGTTGATATAACGATCAACCCTGGCGAATTCGTTTCCATCATGGGGGCCTCGGGATCAGGAAAATCAACCCTGATGAATATCATCGGCTGCCTCGACCGTCCGACCTCTGGCAACTACCTTCTCGACGGCGTCGATGTCAGTGACTTGGGCAGAGACCAACGGGCCGACATCCGAAACAAGAAAATCGGCTTCGTATTTCAAGGTTTCAATCTCCTCGCCCGTACCACCGCACTCGCTAACGTAGAACTCCCCCTCCTCTACAACCGAAGCAAAACCTCACGCGAAGCCACGGAACAAGCCATCAAATGCCTCGAGAGAGTGGGTCTCGGCGACCGTATGGACCATCACCCCTCTCAACTTTCCGGAGGCCAACAACAGCGCGTCGCCATCGCCCGTGCCCTCGTCAACCAGCCTGCCCTCATCCTTGCGGACGAACCTACGGGAAACCTGGATACACGAACGTCCCTCGACATAATGGGTCTATTTCAAGAGCTGAACGCCGAAGGGGTAACAATCGTCATAGTCACCCACGAACCGGAAATCACCTCCTACACCAAACGGTCCATTGAAATGCGCGACGGTCTCGTCATCGACGATAGAATACTCCCAAAGCCAAACGACGCCCGCCACGACCTCAAAAACTTCACCTCGGTCACTAGCCTCTAAACGCACGACTTCGGTCAAACAATTTCCCATAAATGAAGATCTGGAAACTCCTCGAAGCCGCTCGCCAAAGCCTGCTCAAAAATAAAACGCGAAGTGCTCTCACTATGTTTGGCATCATTATTGGCGTTGCCGCCGTAATTGTCATGATGGCCATGGGCACGGGTGCTCAACGCAACATCGAAGAACGTATCTCAACGATGGGCACTAACCTCCTCATCATTCGCAACGGAACCAACCAACGCGGCGGCGTCAGCCGAGGAGCGGGTTCCTCACGCACACTCACTCTAGAAGATGCCGATGCCATCAGAGCCGAAGCCTCTCTCCTCGAAGCGGTTTCACCCACCACCTCCACAGGCGGCCAAGTAATCGGTGGTGGCAAAAACTGGTACACCCAAGCTCAAGGCGTACACATGGACTACCTCTTCAACCGGAGCTGGGCACTCTCCGAAGGGGCTATGTTTACCAACGCCGATTTAAGAGCCCGGGCTAAAGTCGCTGTCCTCGGCTCCACCGTAGCAGAAAACCTCTTCCCCGACCAAAGCCCCATCGGGCAAAACATTCGCATCCGAAACGTCCCGTTTAAAATCGTCGGCCTCCTTGAAAAGAAAGGACAAAATACGTTTGGACGCGACCAAGACGACCTCATTCTAGTCCCCGTATCGACTGCCATGTTCCGCCTTGTAGGAGGTCGCAAATGGGTTAACGACATCTATGCGAGTGCACGGGATATCGACGACACAGATGCCGCCATGGAACAAATCACCGAGATCCTTCGTCGCGAACACAAACTGGTCGATGGACAAGACAACGATTTTAACATTCGTACCCAAACCGAACTGACCGAGATGCTCACGTCAACCACGGCCGCTCTCACCCAACTCCTCATGTGGATCGCGTTCGTATCGCTGATCGTGGGAGGCGTCGGAGTCATGAATATTATGCTAGTCTCGGTAACCGAACGCACCCGTGAAATCGGCATACGCGTTTCCGTCGGTGCACGGAGTGCAGACATCCTCACTCAATTCCTAATCGAAGCGGTCGCCCTGAGTTTCAGTGGCGGAATCATCGGCGTCCTCCTCTCATGGGGTATCGCCATTTTTATGGAAAGCAGCCAAGAGATGACAATGATCATCGAAACGTGGGTCGTCGCCGCAGCCCTCGGAGTATCCGTTTCAATAGGACTTATCTTCGGCCTCTTCCCCGCCTACAAAGCCGCCCAACTCGACCCTATCGACGCTCTAAGGCACGAATAACGAACCCACCATCTCTCAGGATCGCAGGCGGCCCGCCTACCCTCAAAAAAAGTTCATCATCATTTCTCTGGAAGGTTACAGAAAGCTTCAATACGCCGTACGTGACATACGCGTGCCTCTGATCATAACCAATGGTAGCGGCCCATCGTCCCGATGGCCACCCCACAACCAAAGTAATTCCCTCATCATCCTTTTCGATCTTCGCGTGGTTCAGTTGATCCCGCGACTGCGCATTGCCGTCAACTTATTGAACTAACAAAACAAATGGTTTGGCCCTACTCTTCTCCGATAACCAAGGCCGACGCCCCGAGAATCGCCGCATCGCCCATTGGTAACTCCGATTCGATGATCTTGATCTGACCCTTGTAGGTCGGAATCAAATGATCCTCGAAGGAGCGACGAATGGGATCCAATAACAAGTCTCCAGCTTTCACGGGACCGCCAAAGAGGAAGAACGCTTCCGGTCCGGTCACCAACGCGACCGAAGCCAAGGCCTCGCCAAGCAACTCTCCCGTACGTGCGACAGTCGCAAGTGCAACGTTGTCGCCCTTCACAGCACAATCGACAACCATCTTCGAAGTTATCTCTTTCAACGGAACTTCATCCAACAATGTTGGAATTCCCATATCGGCCAGCATTTCAAAAAACGTGCGACGAATCCCCGTCGCCGAGCAATAATTCTCCAAGCTCCCCTGGCGCCCGTAACCACAAAAGCGACCATCCGGAATGATTGTCATATGCCCAACCTCACCCGCACAACCGTTCTGCCCATAGACGAGGTGCCCGTCGACAAACACCCCACTTCCGAGACCGGTCCCCAGAGTAATCATGATAAAATCCGAAATATCCTTGGCCCCGCCAAACACCTTTTCCCCAATCGCTGCCGCATTGGCATCGTTGGTCAAAACAACATTCTCCAAACCCAAACGACTCTTAAGCATCGCCGCCAATGGCGTCACTCCCTTGAATCTCAAGTTTGGTGGATTATCAACCGAACCATTTCGGAAATTCCCATTGGGTGCTCCCATCCCAACTCCAAGCCACTCCACATCAGAAGTCGCCACGGACTCCGTACGTCGCATGACATCCGAAACCGCCGCCGCCAAGGCATCAGCATATAAATCGCCATCCGAATAGTCGGCCGTATTAAAGCTAGAGCGTTCCAAGACGTTTCCGTCCTGATCCACACTGCCCACACGGGTGTTTGTTCCTCCGATATCGATGCCTACAGCCAATTTCATCCAGCTGTGACTATAACATTACCCAAACCGGGCAATATCCAAATCAACTCTTCTATAACACCCCTCCAACAAAATCTTGATCCTCATCTTCATGTTTACCCCGTCATAGCTCGAAGAGCGACGTCGGGCCTCATCCTCACCCCAATCTTCTGCGAGCAAAGCAAGCACCCTGAGCAAGCGGAGCGCGTCGTAGGGCTCCCCTTTATCACTGACCACCAAAAACCAAAGTCTGAATCGCCTGAGCGGGGATCGAAAGATCAACCCCATCTCCATCGATACTCAACGAATAGTTCACCGCCGCATCCCCTTCGTTAAAGACAATAACGATTACACTACCATCTTCGTTCAATGCCCCCGTTGCCATCAACGCGGGATCGGAAACACTCACCTCAATTCGATTCGCCTCGGGACGGATAAAACGTGAAAAGTGACACATCGCATAATACAGCGGCGTATAAAACACAGTCTGCGACTCTCCATCTACTAGGACCGGAGCCCCGCAGAAATTATTCGCATGATTCGGACCGCCTTGGAAATCTAGGGCAATATTCCAGTCCACCCATCCGGTCACCCAGTGGTTCATGCACCCAATCATATCCCGAACATATCGATACACGGGAACATACATTGGGTGATCAGGCTTATCCTCATCCGGTGCCCAAACATAGCCCCAGTCTGTCGCCTCTTTTCGCCAATACCAATCGCTCTCGAGCCAAACGCCTTCGACCTCATCATCGCCCAAAGCATCAATACACCCCTCCGACTGGATTACTTCCATATCCGGATACTTGTCATGCAGGCGATCCAATACCTCACCATAGTAGTCAACCGTACTGCTATACCAATGCACAGCCGTCCCGCTCGCATACTGAGCCGCTTCGGGATCACCAAGGACAACATCCACCCACTCCTCTACATCATTGCGATTCTGATCAAAAACAAACACCTTCGTATCTAATTCTTCCCTCTTCAACAAAGGCCCCAAATCTTGAGCTATAAAATCCTTCATAGTCTCCGGAGAAAAATGCATGCTCTCCCAATTCGAGTCATTCCCCTGCGGCTCATTTTCAGGCGTTAATCCCCAGATCGGAATTCCCTCTTTCTCATAAGCCTGGATGTAACGTGCAATATACAATGCAAAGGTCTCGCGATACTCTGGCTTCAAAGCCCCGCCATTCCACTCGTCATTGTCCTTCATCCAAGGAGGTGCCGTCCACGGTGAGGCGATAATCTTAAATCCATCCTCCGAAACCGACATCGCATCTTTGATTAAAGGCAAAACCAACTCCCGATCATGCTCGATCGTAAAATGCTCCAAGTCGACATCGCCCTCAACGTCCGCATAGGAATAATTTCCCAGCGAAAAGTCACAACTCCCGATATGACTACGCATCAACGAATACGCCGCCCCCTCACTTCCGAAATAAGCCTCAATCACCTCCTGCCGTTTTTCATCAGAAAGCAGCGACAACACATAAGCCGAACTCTCGGTAAACGCCCCACCAAAACCGCGTATTGTTTGAAAAGTCGTATCCGAATCCACAGTCAATGCAACCGTCGCTTCACCCGCAGAGCTTGCAGCAACATCAACAATCGCTAGCTGATCTCCCGCACGAGAACTTTGATAAACCGTAGGCAATGTCATATTCGGAATCGTCTCAGCTATAGCAGGAAGTACACTCAACGACGACGCGATCGATAGTGAGGCGACGCTCAAAAGGGGTAATAACAAATTCATAATTGGTTAGATTAAACGGTTGCGCGAGATAGTGACATCAATGGAGCGATAAGATCGATCACGAGAGAATATTGCTGCAGACTCCGAAGCACTCAACTGCAAGCCAATGCACTCATGCTTAGTCCCATCCTGCCCCTCGATCACAAGCTTATCAGATTCACCGATCACATAACGCACCAAAACTTGGCAATACGTAAACGTGAGACTCG
This sequence comes from uncultured Puniceicoccaceae bacterium, assembly GCA_963933925.1. Classification (GTDB taxonomy): domain Bacteria; phylum Verrucomicrobiota; class Verrucomicrobiia; order Opitutales; family Opitutaceae; genus JAKYXN01. Next base: position 29,555 of record CAWVWU010000005.1, on the reverse strand, counting down.
AGGCTTCCACATCAACACTCTGCGAAACGCCATCCATATCAATATAAGTAAACTGACCTGGCTTTTCCAAAAACGAACTCGCCTTCAAAAGGACCGGATCAAACCGAAGACAACCACCCTCGACAATCACACCCAATTCACCCCAACGAGAAAGTATATCTTCCTTAACCTGCCCCGTCATTCCTGGCTGCTGGGCCCCAGACTGCATCGGAGTATGTGAATACGCATCGGTCGGGAACGCTCCATAATAAACGGGATCTTTATCAAAGCCCAATCCATTTAGAGTCTCGAAGTAAAAATCACCGAGGGACGAAACGACCGCCTTATCTGTGCCCACCCGTTTGGCTTTAAAGCAGTTCTCTTGAATCGCTAAAACGAGCTTAGACACCATATGCCAGTACACACTCCCTAAACCTTCGTACCCAAAAAATGTACCCGAACGTCCGGTAAAGCTACGATGATTGAAAGTATCCTCAAAAAGTGATAACACCTCACCCGCCGCATCGTCACTCCAACCCTCAGAATAGTCAGCCTTGATAAGATCTAACACGACCGAGACATCCGCCGCATTTTTAAAGTCACCACAGTAACGGTAGTTCCCTGAAACATCCACCTTTACGATACGCTCATCTTTGCGATCTAACATCTGCTTCAACAAAGCCGAAGACTCTACCGATTTTCCATCCACCTTATTCTTCTCTAAGAAGCTCGGCAAGTCTTTGTCTGGATACAATAGGTAGCTCTCGACATCTTCACGGTAAAGACGGCTCGAACGCAACGACTTCAACAAACTCAACACATTCTCAGGATCAAGACGGTTCGAACTTAAAACAGCAACCTGCCCCTCCAACATCTCCGGCAAACGATCGATTTCCACTTGGCCCTCATCTAAAGGGCTCAGCAAATTGTACGAATGATACATCCCGTCACTGCGTCGGTTTGAATCGATCGAATGACCCACGAACACCAATGCCTTCTGAACATAATCGAGCAAGAAAGCAATCGACACCTCGCGCTTCTCTTCGCCAAAGCCACTTTCGTATACGGTATTTCGAAACGCTTCTCCGCCTTCACCCAAGGCCTTCAACATCTCGAACCGAATCGCCGCATCAACGGGGTTTTTCAAACTAGATTCGTTGCGTTTCAATGTCTCCCATTGGTTCACGAGAAAAAGAGCCTGTACCTCGTCCAACATTACCGAGCTTCCTGCTGGCGCTTTGCTTAATAGCGTTTCGAGAAATTCCAGATACCGATTAATATAGCATAAGGTAACGACTGATACGCCGTATCCAACGAGTGCGTTATTTGCATCGTTCCATTCAGGACGTTGCGTATTCATCCAGATGCCACCATCTAATACGAAGTTCGACATTTTTGCCAACAATGGAGCCAATAGCTTTCCCATCAAATTTGCACGAACCACCTCGCCAGCAGTATTGACAAGCAGTTTGTCATCGGAACCGACGCTTCTCGTCCGATTCGCTATGGCGTCCGCCGCGGCGTCATCATAATCAACTGTATCCCTAGGATTCTCCCATATCGCCGCGAAACCACGGATCCGGTAAGGCACATGAGCATACACAAAACGATCCTCACTCAACAGCGAATCCAGAGACTGAGGGCTATGCTTCTCCAACGCTTCAAGCAATCGAAGCAGATAGATAATCTGGTGATCACCCCAATAGCCAATATTCGACCACGGCTCTTCAGGATCCAATAGCTCCCAATCAAACCCATCACGCGTCACCCGATACGGATTATAACCATCCGCCGTCGACGCATTCAAAAATCGCGAAATCATCCCAACTAAATAACCGGGATACGAATACGCTAAAGGCTCCCAATTCTGAAATATATCACGCCAATTCCCCTGATACGCCAAAACCGGATTCTCATTCTCATCTTGCGTTTCTATCGAAAATTTATTCCAAGGCCGACTAGGATCCCCATGCCTTCGACTAAACGACAAGGGTAGGTACTCATTCGTCAAACGAATCAAATCCAAATCCCCCGTTCCTTCAGCCCATTTAACGAGGTCGAAACAACTCAGCGTTTCACGAAATTCCCCAAGACGAGTTTCATGGGTCGATAACACCCGCGTATTCCAAGACGCCAAATACTTCTTAAAATCCGCAAGCCCAACCGCGTACCCATCATCAAAGATCCCACCGCGCATAATATTAAACATTGTATTCGAACAATGCCGCGCATCACGCAAGGGATCCGAAGTTAATTGAAGCCCATCCGACGCCCCAATTTTTCCGACGAGAACCGAACGACTGAGATCGATATCTTCCAATAACGCAGCCTTCAGTTCCACCTTGTCACCCAAGGCCACTCGAGCCGCTTCCACATCCGCCGCATCTTGATTGATATCCGCAACAACAATCCACTCCTGACGAGAACCGGCGGCCAACGATAGCCGCGACTCCACGAAATAGGCACATCGTAGCCCACGAGTCTCATCCTCCAAGCAAAGTGGCTCTCCCGACCTAAACGCATCAACCTGACGAGGGGACAACAACACCGACTCCGCTTCCAAGCCGATCGACCACGCAACCGTCGCCTTCAATCCTTCACTGGGCTCCGCCCGATCCGTAGGAATCGAGCTCAAATAATACACTCCTAATCCCTCAGACTCCAAAAGCTCATTCTTCTTATATGCATCTGCCAAGTTACTAAATTGTGTAACGAAGTCTTGATCGATCCCATACGGGACCAAGTTCTGAATACCATCCAACAGACGAACCTCGACGGCCTCCCCACCAAGATTGATGAGCTCACTTTGCTTAACAAAGCCAAAACGATCGCTCGTCGACCATGAATAACGATATGTCAATGCAAGCCCAACATTGATCTCCTCAAAGATCACCCTGCTCCCATCAATACTCTTGTACAGATTACGCTGCAGCTCCCCCGACTTCAACTCACCACAAAACGGCTCCCACAACACGCCCTTCTCAGAGTCACCCTCGCCCCGAACCCATAAACAGGTCTTCGGCCCCGTCGTTTGAACCAACTCAAACAACTTATCCTGCGTACAATAAGGAAACAACGCGTTATCCGCATTACGGCGCCCCGCAGTGATACTGCCATTACTCCCCACAAACATCCAATGGTTCGAACCACTGACCACATTCATCAAAAACGGGGGCATCTCAGACGAATCCTTTATGCAATAATACGACTCTCCATTAACCTCAACAAATCCACTCTGCTCAACAAACGCGGACGTGGAACCTCTCTTAATCAATACTTCCTGGGGATATTCTACACTCATACTCTCTAGGGCTATGTGCACGGTCCTTAACTCTTATCACTACCAATAATGCACGCTTCAATTTCTTCTCACTTAATATGCAATCTAATGCAATTCTTTTCTCGTATTTTCCTGCTTTTTAATGCATTTCTCTCTTACCCCCTATTCATTTGTAAGATCCGAAATTGACAGCTCCAAAGACTGTCATAGTCACAATATGTGGACCCGTGCGATTAAACCTACGATTTTCTTATTACCAAGATGCCAAAACCGAACCAAAAACTAATTGCAGAAAAGCTAAACCTCTCACGTACCACCGTATCCCGCTGCTTTACCAACCATCCAAAAATCAACCCAGAGACGCGGGCCAAAGTCTTTCAGCTGGCTGCTGAAATGGGGTTCAGCTACGCACAGCAACGCAACACCGTTTCACAACGTGACGAATCTGAGCGGAATACGATCGCCGTAATCATCGGGGCCCCTGAGTCCGTACGCGATGCCGTAGATACCGCTGGGCGTATTCTAAAGGGCATCAGCGAAAAAGCTGCCAACTCCGGCTTAGAAATCGAAGTCCACTACGTCAACCCTGCCGAATTCGAAGTTAAGCCACGCTCACGGAAAATCATAAAAAACGTCAGTTGCCTCAACTGGAAGGGCGTCGTCCTCGTCTACAACTTCGACGAAAATTCCGTTCGCAACATAATGTCGAAATTCCCCACCGTCTCCGTCCTCGAAGACTATCACAACCTCGACGTCGATTGCATCAGCCAGGACCAAGTACGTGGAATCTCCAAACTCGTCGAACACCTCCATGAGATCGGCCACCGCAAGATCGGATTCATGAGCTGGAAATATCCCGTCACCACCCCATGGGTAGAACGACGCCTCGGAGCCTACGTAGAAAACCTTTTCCGATTCGATCTCGACCTCGACCCCGAACTTATAATCAACGTCAAAAAACACGAATTCATCGACCAACCACAACTCGTCGACGAAGTGGCCAAGCAAATCAAAAAAGGCACCACCGCGTGGGTCTGTGCAGCCGATCACCAAGCCTACCACCTCAAGGCTGAATTGGAAAAACAGGGGTTCAACATCCCCCAAGACTGCTCCATCACAGGGTACGACGGCATCGTCCCACCAGAAGGCCAGGACCAGATCACAACCATCAGAATGCCCTTCAAGGACATCGGTTTATCCGCCGTGTCCTCACTCATCAGAAAGATGGCTCACCCAATGGCCAAACGACACAACATCCAAATCTCCGGTGAACTAAAACTAGGCGAGTCAACCGGTACCCCACTGGCCACAGCAAATTAAGCGAGAGCATCTTTCATTTAGCCTGACACCGGTAGGGCGTGACCGCCCAGCAGGCAGCAAAGCCTATCGTCGACCGGCCCAGCGAACAGCAATGCGGAACCCCTACTCTCCGTCTCGATTCCGCTCACCGAGCTCGCGTTCCATCTGTCGCACATCGTCCTCAGATATTTTGTAGAAAAATATCGATACCGCCCCTAACACCGCGAGCACAGCCGGGAAGACGCTAAACATTAACCGAATCCCCATCATCGAGCTATCGCTCTGGACCTCGTTCGCAACAAACCCGAACCAAGCGAGAATATAGGCCGACAAACCAGCCCCCACCGCAAGTCCCATTTTCTGAGCAAACTGAACTGCAGAAAATACAAGTGCCGTTGTTCTGCGACCAGACTTCCATTCACCATAATCCGCACAATCCGCATACATAGCCCAGACCAATGCAGGCGTAGGTCCCGCAATCAATGCCCCCACACAATTGACAATAAGCATCGTAGCATACCACTCAGAAGGGACGACGAAAAAGACGGCCATTGAAAGTGCATTCAAAAGCGTAAGCGTAATCATCAAATTACGTTTTCCAAATCGACGACTCAATACATTCGTCAATGCCACCCCCGCAATCATAGCGAACAAACCGGTCGACATAAACACAGCAGTCTTATCAAAAATAAGAAATATAGCCTTCCCGTCGTCACCAACAAAATACTTAAAATAGTACATGATCGCCCCATTTCGTACGGCTACATTCATCAAGGTAAAAATAGCTGCAAAGAATAAAGTCAGCCAAGGGCCATTTGATACAAGAGCCATAAAATCGGCCCTCAAATCTGATTGCTTAGGGGCTCGCTGAACCCGTTCCTTAGTCGTCGCAAATGAAACCCAAAACAAGACGATCGAAACCACGGCAAAGATCATCATCGTAAGCCTAAATCCATCTGCCTCATTATCACCGCCAAGCACCGTTTTAAGGGGAGTCACGAATGTACCAATTAACCACGCCGCTCCAAAAGCACAAATAAAACGATAAGTGGACACCTTAGTACGTTCGATCGAAGATGACGAAATAACCCCCATCAATGCGGAATAAGGAATATTGATCGCGGTATAGGCCAGCATCATCAAAGTATAACTCGCATAGGCATAAGCCAATTTCCCCGCATCCGTAAAGTCCGGATTGGCAAACATCGCGTATCCCATAAGGCCATACGGAATGGCACCCCACAGTAAGTAGGGCCTAAACTTACCCCAACGCGAACAGGTGCGGTCCGCGATAATCCCCATCACTGGATCACTAACCGCGTCTACTACCTTCGTCGCGATAAACATCGTACCCACGGCGGTCGCACTCAACCCAAATATATCCGTGTAGTAATACATCAGGAATATATTAAATACCTGAAAAAAGAAATTCGACGCGGCATCGCCGAGCCCATAACCGAGTTTTTCAGAAAAACGAAGGGGTTGAGTAGTTGATATCATAATTAATATTGGCCAAAAAATCTCACTTATTTCAACTGAAGCGCGTCACGAGGCGTCACCATTATAAATTTACAAAAAAAAAGCGGCTCCAGGCACTACACCTGAAACCGCCCCCCAACTAACTACTTATATACCTAAAATATGATTTAAAAATCCATACCGTATTGCAGCTTCCAGCTCGTACCAGGAGCGTATAGCCAACCGTAGCGATCCTTATCATTCAATACATTGTCGATATTCAACTGAACATACGACGTGTTGCCTCCTACTTCGAAGTTATACTTCGCCATAATGTTTACTTCAAGACGAGGATCGTGCGTTTTATTGTAAGGCAATCCGGTATCTGGGTCTACTGCGATCGAACCCGAACCATCGGTCACACCAGATTCATACTCGCGCTCGTCTTCCCACCAGGCACCTAAGCCGATCTGAAAACCTTCAAAAACGCCGTCTTCAAAAGAATAGGTATTCCAAAAGGTAAACTGATATTCTGGTGTATCATCCTGTGGTTCTCCCTCCAGCAGGCCAACAGCATTCCAAGAAGATGTATCGGCGTTTGCCTCGTCAGCATAAGCCTCATTCGCTCCCATAGCCCCAGTGAGCCCCCAGCTTCCATCTGGGAAGAACCAGGTTGCCCAGCGGTCAATACCCGCTGCACCCCACTCGTACTCACCCATTTCAAAGACTTTAGTAACCTTGCGTTCGGTCTTAGCTCCGCTGAAAATCATCTGCCAATTATTAGTAGGCTGATACTGAATATTCAGCTCAATTCCCTTAGACTCTTCATTCGAAGGAGACCAAGCATCCCACCCGTTATCGGGCGCGGCCCAGTCCTCAAACGCGGCATTCACAAATTCGTCACGGTTATAGAGCCAACCTGCCCACCCCGCATAAGGATTAGCCCCTTCGATGTTCACGAGCTCACCATTAACGACCTCAACGCCACGAGTCTTGTAAAAGACCGAATTCATATAAGCCGCTCCATTTCCTGAACTAGCGTTTAGGTACCATGTCTCAACTCCACCGTCAGGAGTAGCTTGAAACGCTGCACCAGACGCAACCGCTGCATCCCACTCTGCTTGAGACGCATTAACCGCTCCATTTCCACCGTTACTACTCGGATTGAAGTTGCTCACATTGTAAACGATATCCTCGTCACGGTTGAAGTAATTTTTCCCATTCGCAGGTGCCCACCAGAAGCTCGTCGCCTTACCAACTTGCTCAATCTTATACTTACTGATTGAACCAGATAGCTTACCGTCAAAAAATTCGAATTTGAACCCAAACTCTTCACTTTTCGCCGTAGACGCCTTGATCGCATCTCCATCTAAATCACGTTTGCCATCAAAATTAGGTGACACCCCTTCAGCTTCTAAAGCAAAGAATGTCAACTGAGGGATAATTTCGATACTCAATCCAAGCTGAGTCGTATAGTCCGTCTGCTCTGGACTAATAGTTCTGTCTGGTGCGCCACCTGTTCGCAAATCCGTAAAGACATTATCAACATCGTTTTGATCTTTACGACGACCGTATATAACGGTCACACGATCCTGCCAGAACTTACCTTGATAAACGAAATATTGTCCAGTATTTGCGGAAACGGTATACTCTACACTAGAGTCTGTTGGCGAAAATCCTACAGATCCATCGCTATTTAATCCGGAGCGGCGGTAGGTGTACTCACTCGGATCAAAATAATTAAATTCACCATCTTCAAGAGTTTGCTTAAAAACATTCTTGCGAAACTTCTCAACAGATTGTCCTAACAAAACACTATGAGTCATTCTTAGATTAACGCTATCTTGCAAGGTATCAAATTTGTAATTCACCTCAGTACGTAGTTGCTGTCTATTGAGATCCTCGAGTGTGTTAGACTCAGTTCCTTGACCAAGCATTGGCACAAGATCTCCCGTAGAATTTACGGCTGGAGCAACATCACCATTCGTGGTCAATACTAATGCAGTCCCAGCAAACATATCGTGGATTGCGTTTCCAGAGACCGCAGCAGCAACTGAACCGCCAAAGTCATGTGAATCATACTCAACATTTGCCTCATTATACCCAACCAACACACTGAGATCGTCCATAAAACGATGAGTGAACTGTGCTCTAAAATTATCGAAATCCGTATCTACATACGAATCCGGACCACTGAGACGCATCGTACGAAGTTGATCCTCTGCCTCGCCACTATTGTCAGTAAATACTAGATACCCAGAATTCTCAAGGCGATCCTGCTGAGAAGCTGCCTCAGCCAATGCCAAGTTTCCGTTTACCCGGACACTTTGAAAACTAGTTGCCTCCGAAGCATAGTCACCGCTTTCGTAACCGATCAAAACATCCGTTTTGTCCGTTGGACTAAAACTAATGACCGGTGAGTAGAATATATGGTCATCTTCCGCTAACTCGGTATACGACTCGTTCTTTTCGTACGCCGCTGTAAGGAGAAAATTGACATCCCAAGCGGTACCAAGCGGTTGACTTCCTTCATAAGTCGCACGCTGATGGCCATTACTCCCGATCTCTACGGTCGCAAACTGCTTCTGTACACCAGATGGCGTCTTCGGAATATAGTTAACGATACCTCCGAAATTACCAATACCGTAGAGAAGGGCCGACGGGCCACGGACTACTTCAACACGCCCAATATTAACGGAATCCGAAGCGACTTGGCGACGATAACCATCTCTCAATGTTGCCTCTGTAACGAAGCCACGAACTTTATACGAAGTGCTAGTCTTGTTCGCGGTTGCTCCCTGAGCATTGTGAACCCCTCCTGAACCAACGACACTATTTTCTTTACCTGCGTCGTTCTGAGAAGTGGTCAGTATGCCAGCACTGTATCTCAAAGCCTCTCTCAAATCGGAAGCTCCTATATCATCAACAAATTCCTCTGTGATAACCTCAATCGGCATTGGAATATCCTTCAGCTTCGTGTTTAAGCGTGAACCGGATATCGTATTTGTAGCTCGGTAGCCAACGTCTTTGGAGGAATCGACCTCAAAAGGGGAAAGCTTGAAGACTTCGTCATCTGCAGCAGCATCCTGAGCATAGGAGACCGAGAAGAGAAGTGGGGTAGAAGCAAAAACGCACAAAGCGTGCTTCCAGGGTTTCTGTATCATTTTAAGTTTCATGGGATACGATATTTATCGTTTGTAGGGTTTATTTGACGGTTTGCAACTTAGTCAAAAGGTAGGCCTTAGACTGAGGGGTAATGCACAACTCAAAGAGTCGAACATCGATTTGTGGGGAAATAAAATCAATTCGTCGAAACGACCTGACTCGTTAATAAAATGCGATTTAAGACAATCAACAAGCAATCAGTCAAGCTATTAATTGCACTAAGTTGCACCTTAGATTGATTTTATAATCAAAAAACCTCCTATTTATTTGCCCTACACAGAGATACCCAAAGAGCCTCCCTGAATAAGTCCCTAGACGGATCCTCCCTCTGAAAGATCCTGAGCTCCATCAAACGCCCCCTTACCTCTTCAAAATTCGCATTCATTGCATCGCAATCTCCACTTCGTTCCGTCGCAATCAAGAAACCTCCGTGGCTCTTTGTCCCTGTCACAAAATAGTATGCCCGCCTAGCTCAAGGAGCTAAGGCAGGAGAAACGAAGCCGTTTTCTCAGCTTCCCCCCAGGCTCGGTCACACGACTATAAAGCAAGCATCTGTGCACTTCCAAACCGAATGTACCAAACGAAGTGTCACCAAATCCGCGAAACTCAAAGTCGTACACGCCTCGGGGAATGAACCGAATTGTGCTTCGACAACATTCCTCATTCAAGCGATTCCTCCAAAGAGTCGGCACCCTAGAAACCTAATGCATCATCCTGATTGTCTTGTAATCATGTCAAAATACTAGCCCACTTCAGAGGCTTAGTCTGGAAATGACTCGAACCCTAAAACATAAGTAATAAATCCCCAATAGCTTGATAATATCTGTGCTAATCTGAGCAATCTGTGGGCAAATTTATTCAGTATGGGCCTAATACCCCGCTAGCGCGAAGCGTTGGTTGACCGGTAGGTCAAGGGCTTGCCTCGAGGATCCTTTATGTAAAATACTCCCCTGGTCTTCCCGTATCAGGGCACCAATGAGATGTATACTCAACTTTCAAGGCGATGTACTAGTCGCCCTTCTGCTCTTGAAGAAACTGCTGACGAGTTATGTCGTGCAACGTCACCACTCCAACAACGCGTCCTTCATCCAAACGACTCACAACAGGAACGGCCACCCATTCAGTATCGACAAAGACTTTCGCTACATCTCGAATCTTCGTGTCGGGATAAACCTTCGGAAAGGATTCGGAAATAAAGATCTCTCGAACGAGTTTATCAGGGTCCGTTTTACTCACCACAGTAATCCCCTTGCGATGAATCAAGCCGACTTACTTTCCATTATCATCCACAACAGGATAGATTTTAAAACGCTCGTCCTTAATTTTAAGGTACGCATGTTCCAATGGTAAATTAGCATCTAACGTATGGACCGTATTGGTCATAATCGTACTCACTGGCAAATTCTGCCAACCCATACTCGGTCTCAGAATTGGAAATTTTCTAAGATTAATTCCATCTTGCAAAAGCAAGGCCTCATAAATGGGGATATGTCGCAATTTAGATGCAATCGCGTAGGCAGACAGATTCGCGACCATGATCGGCAAGATCAAATTATAGTCCCGAGTTAATTCGAAGATGATAAGAATCGACGTCACTGGAGCTCGAATGATCCCCGCAAACATCGCACCCATCCCCACCAAGGCAAGAATGCTCACCATTGATGAACTGCCCATTCCTAAGGATTCAGCAATAATTCCAAAAACCCCACCCAACATCGCTCCAATAAAAAGCGTTGGTGCAAATATTCCTCCGGACCCACCACTTGAATACGAAAAGATAGTCGCCGCGAATTTACCGATACACAAAACGATCAAAATTGATAAACCCAAATTTCCGAAAAGAGCCTCTGACAAATCGTCGTAACCGATTCCAAATACTCCCATATGCCCTGTATTGGCAAAAATAGCCGCCCCCACACAGCCAGTAGCCAACCCTCCTAAACCAGGCATCATCCATCCCCAGCGATTCTGAGAATGTCGCTTCGCCTGCTCCCTCACGGTCAAAAGGGTCTCCACAAACGCATGAGATAAAAATCCGGCAACCACCCCCAAGATCAAACTCCACAACAAAGGCTGCCACGCCAGAGCCTCAGAGTGAAAAGGCACCTGAAACACGGAACTCGTCCCAAGTAACGATCTTTCAATAACCGCCGCCAACACCGCAACCATGACGATACCCGCAAATGCCTTATGCTTTAAATCGCCCATGATCTCCTCGATCGCAAAAACGATCGCGGCTAACGGAGTATTAAATGCCGCCGCAATACCCCCCGCACATCCGAGAGGGATCAATTGCATAACTTGCCGCGTCGAAAGCCCAAACCAACGTCCTACCCACGACGCTATGGCTGCCGAAAGCTGAACCGTTGGCCCTTCTCGTCCTAAACTCCCGCCAGTACCGATCGATACCGTTCCAAGAACGAATTTCGCCACCGCTGTTCGAAAGCGAATTCGCCCAAACTTCAAATAATACGCAGCCTTCGTCTGCGGAATTCCGCTGCCCGCTGCCTCAGGAGCCCAATGCTTCAACAAAAAACCAACGATCACCCCTCCCACTGCCGGCATCAAAATTAACCCAGCAATCGCCAACCAACCAGGCAGTTCCGACATGCGATAAATAAAATTATGCTCCGACCAATGAATCGATTTATGAAAAGCAACTGCCGTCAATCCGCTCAAAAGCCCAATAGCAACCGCCAACAAATGAAAACGATTCTGACGGCTCAAAGCGAGCCCCTCCATAAAATTGGCGAATTTGCGGCGCCAGATACGATACAACGATCTATTCTTCCTAGGCATTTCGCTCATGTTGCTAATACTCCCAACTTAAGAGCAACGTTCTTTTAACACGAAAAGCGCTAATCTCACTGTTCTATTGCAATATTGGCCAAGACTTACCAATACTCTCCCACATTACATCCGTTCCCCTAAGGAACTGCTGACAAAAAACCTATTAACAATAAGAATGATCCGCATTAACAGGCTTCTAACCGCAGCACTCATCATCGTCTTCGCCACGACGGCTTTCGCAGGCAATAAAGACAAACGCCAAAAACTGGTAGACCGTATAGTGAGCAGCGAATACGCTTTGGAAGAAATAATGGCCAAAGCCGAAACTTCCATTCCTTCATCAATTCTCGAGGAATCCAAAGGCATCATCCTTACCGTAAACTATCGAGGCGGTTTCATCCTCGGCGGTCATGGTGGACTTGGCGTTCTTATCGTCAAACACCCGCACACTGGAAAATGGGGCGTTCCCGCCTTCGTAAGTACTGGGGGAGCAAATTTTGGACTTCAACTGGGTGCCAAAGAAACCGACACCGTCTACGTCATCATGGACGAAGCGACCGTACGCAAAGCCTATAGCGGTCGCATCGACCTCAGTGCCGACGCCGCAGCAGTCGCAGGCCCAGTCGGACGCATCAACGAAAGCTACGAAAGCGATGACTACAAAAACGCGACCATTCTCGTCTACACAACCGCCAAGGGACTCTTCGCCGGAGTTTCAGTCAAAGCCGGTTGGGTTTCACCACAAGACAAGGCTAACAAGCTCTTCTATGACACGCACTACAGAACACCCGAAATCGTTCTCAGCGACTGGTTCGAGATGCCTCGGCAAGCAACCTCACTGGTTCAACGCCTCGACTACTACATGAACGGAGGCCACTAAACCGTCCGTTTCAACGAGATTTCAAACATGGCCGAACTCCTCTGGGGTTCGGCCCTTTTTGTAGTTAAACGCCACTTTCTAATGACGAACGACCCTAGCCATACCATATCTAAACGCTGCTAACGTGGTAGCGTCAGTCGTCCCGACGGACATCTCAAAGAATTAAGAACAATCCCGAGGAGACCATACAATCCACTTCATGGCCTACAAGTGAATAGACCGTCACTTGTTCCCTCGAAGAATATCAAACACGACCCACACACCCAGAATCATCGATAACAAATACCCAAAGAGTCCCAAGATCGGGTAACCAAACAAAAACGGGGGGATCTTCGTCGTAACGATCAAAGACGAGCCCACGATCAAGCAACCGATTATAATACCCAACGTAATCTTATTACTGGCATCGCTGATAGTACTATCCAAATGATCCAGCCCCTTATGCTGCAAATTCACATTCAGCCGATCCTTCTCAATCTTCATCAGCAACCGATGCAATTCATCCGGTAAATGCTGCATATAATCAAACCCACGCATCACCGAATCCTGAGTTTCCTCGAGTAACCGGCGGGGACTCCGACGCTCCTTAAGAAGCTCGACCAACACTGGCTCAAACTCATCGCGCAAGTTGTAATCTGGATCCAAAGCCTTTCCCGTCTCCTCGATACACAACAACGCCTTCGCCATTAACGAATAGTCCCGCGACAAATCGATCCCGTTACGTCCAAAGATATACAAGAGACTGAGCACCGCCTTTCCAATACTCCCCGTCCCCGTCTCGGGGTCATAATGCGTACGCATCGCAATCATGACTTCCCTCTCCATCGTACGCCGATCCACAGAATCCCCGGAATCCGCCAAAGATATCGCCGTCGTCACCACCCGCTCAGAATTACCTTTCACGAAGGACAAAAACAAATCCATCAGCCCATAGCGCATACGACGCGTCAAATGCCCCACCAACCCCCAGTCCAAGAAACACAAACGCCCGTCATCCAAAACACGAATATTGCCCGCATGCGGATCCGCATGAAAGAAGCCGGCGATCATAATCTGATTGAACAACGACTTCGATCCCTGGCACGCCAATCGCTGAGCCAACGGACTTCCTCGCTCGATTTCATCGATATTTCGCCCCCCAATTCGCTCCATAACAAGAACACGAGGAGACACCAGCTCCTCATCGCAATCAGGGGCTTGCACCACATCCGGATAAGGATTCTGTACGCGAAAATACGCCATACTCTTTGCCTCAATCCTAAAATCTAATTCGCGATCCATTCCCTCGCGCAATGTCTCCGCCAAACTCGGTAAATCATAAGGTCGCAATTCCTCAACCCGTTCATGTACCTGCTTAGCCAACCATATCAAAATATCAAAATCAGCATCTATAACTTTGCGAAGCCCTGGACGCTGAACCTTTACTGCGACTGCACTCCCATCGCGCTTCAATGTCGCGAAATGCACCTGAGCCATCGACGCCCCCGCAATCGCCTCCTCATCGAAGCTCTCAAAAATCTCTTCGATCTTAAACCCAAGTCCCTCCTCCACAATCGGACGGATTTTATCAAAACTCTCAGGAGCCACCTCATCCTGCAACTTCCTCAACTCGGCAATCAACCGCTCGGGAATCGTATCGGGACGCATACTCAAAAGTTGACCCAACTTAATATAGGTTGGCCCCATCTCCTCCATAACACTACGGATACGCTCCCACTGATTCTTGCGGTCACGACCCACTGTGCCAAACGCCTTCAAAACAGCTTGAGGCAAATCCAACTTATGCAGCAAATCCGCGAACCCATTACGGGCCAAGACCGTTACGATCTCTTTAGCCCGAACTGCATTACTCAGAAAATCAAATGGTTTTAGTGCCACAACAACTTAGAACGAATTGGATACAATAATGCCAAAAGAGCCTTCGACCCCGAAAGCTCTCTCACTATAAAAAAGTCACCCTCGACTATTCGGCAGGCTCTTTCAGCTGAGCCTCAAGCTCAGCCACTCGTGCCTCCAAGGCATCGATACGCTCTTTCTGCCCCCTGCCCGCCTTCGCCAACAAATCATCAAATTTAGCCTGTAAACTCGTAGTCGCCGCTTCGAATTCCTGCTTGCCCTCATCGGCGATCTTATTAGCCGCTTCCTTAGCGTCAGTCGCCGAAAGCTTGCCCTTGTCGACAAGTTCATTCAAAGCTTTCTCAGCCTTATCTTTAGTAATCGCAGCTGCTCCAACACCCGCGAGAATTGCTTTCTTAATGGTGTCTATCATTTCAACAAAACAAATACCCACTCCTTCACCATTCCGCAAACTCAAAATAAGACTACCCACCCCCAAACCAACGCTTCGAGCGAAGCGAGAACCCTGAGCCTGTCGAAGGGCTCCTTCCCAATATGCCAACGCCTCTCCCAACCTCAATCAACTCCATCCTCTTCGTTTGCTGGGGAAACATCTGCCGCTCCCCCGCCGCAGAAAATGTCATGCGTAAACTCCTCAAAGACGCCGGTCTCGACCAACGCATCACCTGCGACTCGTCGGGAACAATCAGTTCACACCACGGCAATGCCCCAGACCCACGCATGAGCGTAGCCGGAAAACGACGCGGGCTACCAATGACGGGTAGTGCACGTTGCACCACCGCAAACGACCTCAAAAAGTTCGACCTCATCGTGCCGATGGACAACGCAAACGGCGCCGATCTTAAACAAATCGACAAAGACGGAGCCGCTGCCAACAAAATCCACCCTTTCTGCAGCTTCTGCACCAAACACGATGACACCGAAGTTCCTGATCCCTACTACGGCGGCGAACAAGGCTTCGAACACGTCCTAGACCTACTCGAAGACGGCTGCCAACAAATCCTGAAACAACTCCAAGACACCCCGCACAATGGTCCCTTGGAAAACCGTTGAAACCGACATATCACAGGCCACCAACCGTGCCTTCCACATCGAAAAAACGCGATCCCTCTCGGGAGGCTGCATCAATCAAGCCTACCGCATCGACGGCCCCAATGAATCCTATTTTGTAAAAGCAAACTCTGTCGCATTCCTAGAAAGCTTCCAACACGAATCGCTCGCCCTCGCCGCCCTTATAGCGTCGAACACGATCAAAGTTCCCAACCCGATCTGCCTAGGCTCAAAGGACAACGTGAGCTATCTCGTTCTCGAGTTCATAAAATCCGGTTGCCCCAAAGCCGAAGGGTGGACACAATTCGGAGAACAGCTCGCCGCACTACACAAGACTTCAAATAATCACTACGGATGGCCCTCGAACAATACCATCGGTGCAACGCCACAACCTAACCACTTCACCGACAATTGGTGCGATTTTTTTCGTACCCACCGCCTAGAACACCAACTAAAACTCTGCCACAAAAATGGCTTCAAGCCCAAAGAAGCTGACACGCTACTTGCGAATCTAGATCACTTCTTTACGGACTACACACCACAAGCCTCACTCCTCCACGGGGATCTTTGGTCTGGAAATATCGGCTTCGATCAATCAGGAACCCCTTTCATCTTCGACCCCTGCTCCTACTACGGCGATCGCGAAACCGACCTCGCCTTCACTGAATTCTTCGGAGGATTTCACACCAATTTCTACCAAGCCTACCAAAACAGTTATCCCCTAGACACAGGCTACTCCCAAAGAAAACACCTCTACAACCTGTATCACTGTCTCAATCACTTCAACCTCTTCGGTGGAAGCTACGCCCAACAAGCACAAAACATAATCGACAGCCTAATAACGGATTAAAGCGGCCAAGATGCCTCGTCTACCGTAGAAGCGGCATCTTGCCGCTTTTTCTTTCAAAGCTACTCCCCAACGATTTGAGCAGCCCTCTGATACGAGCCAATATTCCACACTTTCGAATACCCGAGATCGCGCAAAACTTTCTCAGCCTTTCCTGAGCGAATCCCGCTCGCACAGTGACACAAAATCACCGCATCCTGAGACGGAGCCATCGCTGCGATCCCAGATTTTAGCTGGTTCAGTGGGAGGTTTTTCGCCATCGACAAATGGCCTGACCTAAACTCTCCCTCAGAGCGCACATCGAGCATAATCGCCCCCTTAGAAAGGAGTTCACTCGCCTCCTCCACACCAAGCTGTCCTCCTCGGTTTTGCGACCAAAAGAACCACACACCACCCACAAGGAGCAAAAAAATAATTACCGTCGTCATCTTCACACGCTTACCCCCAAATTCATCCAATCACTCACTCAACGTTATCCATATACATCCCACTATCAGAGCCAAGCTCAGAAGAGGATTCATTCCCCGTCAGATCATTATCCACGATCTCATACTCCAAAGAATTCGCCGAAACTGAAACCCCAATTTCGTGACCGCTAATCTCATTGTGAATGATCGTCGCCTTATTCGAGCTCTCTACTCGAATACCATATACTCCGTTATCAACAATCAGGTTTCCGCGCATATTAACACCATCACCTCCGAGATTATTTAAAGTAATACCAGCAACCTCATTATCGTGAAAATAATTTCCATCGATATATTGATGATTCGAATCCAAAATCACCTCCATTCCACCATAATACCCGTAAACCTCATTATGATGGATCCAATTAAACGGCCCCGCATCATCATGAGTCGCCCCTGTATTACCAACCCCAATACCAACAGGCGTTCCGTCCCACCCCGAAGGGTCATTCCAATACGCTAGGTTAAAACGAAGTTCATTGGCGTACTCATTCTCACCATGAAAATCATACGCATCTTCCGTAGTATCAAAACAGGTGTTATATTCGATCAAATTATTGTGTGCATCGTATTGAATAAGAATTCCATGACGAATCACTGGCCCAATAACACAACCTGTCACCCAGTTGTTATTATTTAGTGGATCATTGATTGCCACTCCATAACCAAAGCCTCCGCCCCCCAATTCAGTCGCATTCATAATGCGGCAGCCATCGACCTTAACATGCTTCGCTTGCCGGATCTGTATGCCGCGTGATGAGAACTCTTCGATGTGAATATCCTTAATCAAAATCCGTTGAGCCAAAGAACCAGAGCTCGTACTGATTTCGATACCATAGACCAAAGTTCCCGCATCCAACTCACGACTAATCTTCAAATCCTGTATCGTAATATCAGATGATCCAGACGAAATCAAAAACATCTCAGATAGAATTGTAGTATCCGCCAACAGTACCGTTTCATCCATACCATCTCCCTCAACAGTAATGCCAGACTTCACAGTGATCGACGAACGCACGTGATACGTTCCCGACGGAATGTATACAATATCCCCTGACTCAGCACTCGAAATCGCAGCTCGGATTGCAACCCCATCATCGTCAGCATCATTACCCGAAGTCGCTCCATATGAACTCACGTTCAAAACAGCCCCGGTCCCATTATTTGGCATCCTAAATTCTTCAGTGAGCCCAACTCCCTCGAGCACCGGATACGTAACACCATCGATTCGATAAAAGACTCTCCCATTGGTCAAATCGAGAGGAATCTTAATCTCGTCATCAGTCCCCCCTACAGGAACACCTTTATAAGTCCATTCCTCCAAATCATCCGAAACCGCGAGGCGATACGACGAGGAACGTCCCCCATTCAAAGTAAAACTCAAATCCCCATCGGCATCATCGAACTCAGGAGGTAACACAGTCTCAACCTGTAGATCCGGTATAGGACTCGCGCACGCCATAAAAGAAACCGCAGAATCCGGAGATCCCAATGCTGTTACACGATAACAATAATTCGCCCTAACAACAACATCCTCATCGATATAGTAATTAACATCCTTACCACGAACCGCCACCTCTTCATAGGCACCACCAGCAGCACTACGCTCCACACGATATCCTGTGGACTGTCCTCCTACCTCATCCTTCCATGTCACAAATACACGTTCTCCAGGTATCGCATTGGCCGCGATCCCAACAGGGGGCTCTAAAGGAGGAATTCCCGAATCTCCAAAAGTCTGACTCACTGCCAAATTATCAACTCGAAATAAACCCAGATCACCATCGTCCTTATGACGAAAAGTAAACCCCTTCAAACCGTAATCACTACCGGAATCATCCTCGACAGCCACGTCAGACTCGTCAGTCGCATCTATATAGAGGGAGTTCATTCCTGTCCCAAAATCATACTTTACGATAATTTGGTGCTTAGCCCCCTCCGCCATATTCTCCGTCCATTGAATAGACGATTCACTCCCTGATGATTTCGTTATACCCAAGCGAAAGAAATCAGCCACAGCTGCTCCATCACCATCAACGCCCTGCCCCATCCAGATTCGACCTCGATTCCCTTTACCTCCATTCCAAAAAGCCGCAAAAATATTTGCCGACCTTCCATCTACCGCCGGAGCTTCGTCTACCGTCAAATCGAACTGAGCATATAACGAATCCGACTGGATATTCGACGAACTGACAACGACTCCATACCAGCCACTATTAGGGGGGATCAGCAGGAGTCCCTGTGAAATCAAACACAAGCTCGCCATCGACAACGTTCAAATTCGGATTTGGATTCGGATTTGAGTTTTCCTCCTCTATTTCCCAATTCCCGCCCGAAGTGGCAATGAGCTCACCGTCATCATAGCCAAAGGACTCATAATAGAGAGCCTCCGCATAGAGTGAATTTAAAGCGGCCAAAAAAGGTACGGAAAAGGCGAGCGAGAATAACTTGTTCATAGATCTGCTGGGAAACGAATTATGACGATTGGATATTAGGGGATGACGAACGAACGTACTTCAAACTGCCATCGTATAAAAACCATAAAATGTAGTCATCAACCTCGTTTCGGCCAACAGAAAAAAAGCTCTCCCTATATTTAAGAATTCTTTACCACTTTCCCCTCAAACGATCCCCTCCTAATCGTTCAATCCGGGTCTACTTCTATTGGATTTCGTCCGCGACCGAAGAGCCTTCCCCTTCAAACGCCTCTCTTTCGAAGAACGAGTCGCCTTGGTCGCACGCCGACGCTTCGGCACAATAAGTGCAGCCTGAATAATTTCTCGTAAACGCTCCAAAGCTACCTCCCGATTCGCTTCCTGAGACCTACTTTCCTGCGATTTTATTACGACCAGACCACTCGCCATAATACGATGATCACCACAGGACAACATTCTCTCCTTGATCGATTCAGACAAAGAGCTCTCCTCTATGTTAAAGAACAAATGAATCGCCGTTGATACTCGATTCACATTCTGCCCACCCGCACCCTGCGACTGAATCGTGCGCAATTCAATCTCTCCCCAAGGGATCCCGATCTTCTCCGAAACCTTAAACACTCTAATATTCCCTCACCATCGCCATCTCATCCAAGCACAAAAAAAGGGAGAAGCCTAAGCCTCTCCCGATTTTGATAAAAATGTAAATTGTCGACGGTGATTACTTCAAATGAAGTGGCGCCTACAAAAAACTTATATTCTGAAAAATCAGATTATTAGTTTTTCTTTACGTTTGTAGCGCAAGGGCCCTTACGGCCTTCACCAATTTCGAAATCAACAGCTTCGCCTTCATTGAAAGCGTAACCACCTGTTTCAGAGTGATGCACGAAAAGATCGTCTCCTCCATCATCCTGTTGGATGAATCCGTATCCTTTTTCTTGATCAAACCACTTTACTGTTCCTTTTGCCATCTGTGTATTATTTTTTTATGTTCTGATTAAATGATTGTATTCCGGCCCCAAAATTGAACTGGAGATAGACAATCAGGGCAGGACCATAACTAAATTAGTGCATCTGTCTAGCGGTAACATCGCAAATCTACGAATAACCCAAAGATTCCTCTAAATACTCCTAAATACGAGCATCCAAGACGAAAACAGAGGGAAAACACCTCATTTTCAGCCATAAAACGAGTCGCCGACATCAAAACCTTCAGGAACTGGACCTGAAAAATAGACATCTTTGTCGGGTCGAGACCCCGGAGCATGTAAATCAAGCATCACCAAAGCAGCTTCCTGCGTCACGAAACGATGGCGCGTTCCAGGCGGTAATCTCAAAAAATCTCCCGCCCCAATAGCTTGCTCTACATCATTCAGTACAGCGACTCCACTCCCCTCGATCACGAAATAAACCTCTTCTGCTATTTTGTGAAAGCTCTCGCTCGTTACCTGCTGGGGCTCAATCCGAACCCGATAGGCCGTCATAGCTCCTTCCTCCTCGACTGGGATCAAGCTCTGAATCTCATAAGGGCCCAACTTCTGACTCCGAGACGTATCTCCTGCGCTTTGATGCAAAATATTCACAAATCTAGCGAAACATCTCGCCCCCGACATGACAAGAAGGGACCCAGCAATAAGTCCCTGCGGCCTACGCTTGGTAATTCATCAGAGCTGGCGACACCGAACGTCCCTCTTGCTGAGAACGCTCATACCCCTGTGCGACTCGCCCGATAAAAGCATCCGCTTCGCCATCGTCTTTCTCCCCGTCCGAGTCATCATCCTCATGATCAACGCCTTGAGCGATCAATTGCTTCAAACTAGAGATTTGAGGGGAACCATTATCACTTCCACCCATCTCTCGCTTTGCTATCTCCGCCCGAGCCTCCGCTTCCATCTTACTGGCCTGAGCCGCCACTTTGATGTCTTGAACAGACGGTTCCGCTGGCGACATCGCCGAAGAACGAATGCGTTGAGCCTTTATGATCGTCTCTTCCGGAGTCTTCCCAGGCGAAGTATCAATACTAACACTCCCACCAATCGCATACGAACGCCCATCGGGGCCCGTCTGGTAATCAAGCTTCATCCCTCCCTTCGCTAAGCTACCAGCGGCCGCGAGGTGAGCTTGCTCATGACGCTTTACTTCCGCGTCGCGAGACTGAAGAGCTTCTTTTTGCTCCTTCTGGACCGGACTAATGCCCTTCGACTGGTCCTGCATCTTCTTCTCTAACTCAGAGAGGCGAGACTCCAGACGATCCTTCTCAGCAGACTTGGCAGGACTAAGTCCATCCTTCTGCAAGGATCGATAATCTGCAAATGAGGCTACTGATGTTGAATGACCAATCATAGACGATACTATCAGAGCAAAGCCTATAGCTTCGCCATAACCTGCTAAGAATCGGTTGATTTAAACCGAGGTTTACCAAAATACCGAAAACCACTCGGATTCACACTTTTCTAGCGAGACTGAGCACCGCAGAACAGAGGAGCTATTGCTAATCCCCTTTTAAGGCTGAGACCAATCGAGAATAATACTCCAATCGTATGTCTTCTCTAACGGCAAGGTGCGAGCCGACGAATTATCGATACGCGGGTGTACATTCTCAGGAGGAACCACCGTAGCATCCCGACCAAAGATAAAATCCTGATCCTCAACAATCGTCCGGTAAGCCTTATTCAACATCAACGCCCTCGCCACCGAAGGAACGATCAACTCATACACATCCTCAGCATCTCTGACCTTTTCTCGATCCAAATCTCCGTTCGCCAAAAACCAACGATGCATCATCTCATCGTTATTTCTAAATTCACTCCCGCCTCCAACGCGATCTAGATAAGTTTCAATTTCCCCGTGCTTTTCTCCCATATTAGGAGCGTCCTCCATCCCCCGCAAATTTATATAGGACCACCCACGAGCACCATCCAATTTGCGAGCAAAGCTAAAAGTCTTGTCGATTGTAGAGCCTATCGAGTTATGGCATCCCATGCAAAAAAAGTTCTCTTCAAACGTATTCGCCCGCAGCCGACCAGTCGGCCCCTCGATAAAACCGTGAATCGACCAACCACTCCCATTATCAAGACCACTATCACCCAAATTGTGATAACCAGGCAGATTACCGGCCTCTTTTTCAAATCGTTCCAAATCATACCGACGTGCATAAATCGGCTTAGAATACCCGCGCCATTTCTTCATATAACGAACCTCTTTCATGCGAGTCGAAACACCGACACCACCATCATCTCCCACTCCTAGGTAACGCACCGTGTGCAAAAACTCAGTACCGGCCGGGTAGAGATGTGTCACTACCTTGTATTTATTTGCCTCACCCACATAAACATCCATGTATCCGATACTCCTTGCAACCCCAAGAACCCCATCCCCATCAAGATCGACACCGACCTCGACCTCATCAATCGGCAAAGTCCCAATTGAAACAACACCCTTAATGGCGGCTTCCACAATCGATAGATTCGCCTTATAAACCTCACGCGAATAATGCCCATCTCGCCCGTTCCGATACATTTCAGGCAGGCGGATCATCACGTCATCCGTAGACCCATTTGTCGGCCAAAACGTACTTGGCATAGGCTTATAATTAAAGGCAACCCAATCGCTCCCATCCTTAGCAAAGCCCTCTTCATCAAACGCCTCACGCCCTAATTGCAAGTCACTCAAGTCAGGAACCCAGCCCTCAAAGCCTGCCTCTACAAGGCGTCCACTCAACTCCGAATAATTATCCTCATTCACATACTCCACAATTTCCTCATCACTAATGCCCGCGACTCGCGCCGTTCGATCTTCAAACAAGTTCGACCAATGGTTTTTCATACCTAAATCACTAAAACTATAGGCAACCTGAAGAGCTCGGTCATTCATGCTATTCTCCCGTCCTTCGATCCCATTCTGGTGACAGACGTAACAAGCATTATAGGTACCTTCATTTTTTGTGTAGCACTGTGGCGGCACAACCGCCTCACGATTATACACACCTAACACCGGGTGCCCCTCACTTCTCGGAGGCAATACAGAGTCACTCACTCTCAACCGTCGCAATAAATCAACAACCCTTGACTCAACAGAACCACCGACAGGTTCAGGATACGCACTCACTGACACGAGGCTAACAATAAACAGAACAACACTAATTCTTAAAATTCGATTTTCCATAAGAACTTCAGCGGTAATGAAAATGACTACAAACGCCACACACCAACTGTTAAAGTCCTGCAACGGAAACCAAAAACCCTCCTCGTCAAGTTAAGAACAGGTTCCATTGTCGAAACAAAAAACCGACAAAAAACCATATATGTAACAATACCATGACTACACATATTCTAATTGATTCAGCCCGAATTCCCCACCCAATACAAGGTCTCGAATAAAAATTAAGTAACCACAGAATAGACCATTTTTATTCAAGAAAACGATCAACTCGAATACATCAAAAATGAAAACAACAATAAAGAATCTACAATCTACGGTATCAGCAGCAGCTGTATGCCTCCTTACTCAGTCCGTCCTCGCAGGTGGATCCGACGTATGGTTTACGCCTCTCACATCGTCAGCTCCCGTAGCAGGTCCTAACGACCTAACGGAACTATTCCAACCGTGGGAGACACCATCGGGCATCCTCCAGACTAACCTACTGAGTCTTCGTGAAGTAGAGGACGCCGTCCTTAGCCCACTACAATCAATCGTGCGCGTTCCCCTAGGACGCAATTCCTCCATGATCGATATGATGGCATACGATGACACAGGTGAATTCCTTTTCCTTCCCCACGAAACTGCATTCGGGGCGGGTGTTTCCCGACACGACATCGCAATGGGTTCCACTGAAGTAATCTTTCAAGGCGACGGCAACGGAGCCAACGGCGACTGGTCAAACGACTACGGTGCATTTGACCCTTGTCGCGACACCCCAAACGGCACTCTCTTCTTAGCAGAAGAGTGGAGCGGCGAAGGCCGTGTAATCGAAGTTATCAACCCTTTCGATGCAGCAGAAGATGTCGTTACTCGTGAACTACAAAGCATCGCAAATGTTGCTCACGAAGGAATCAACTTCAGCAATGAATCTAATAAAACGATCTATTACATCGACGAATGGAATTCGGGTTCGATCTACAAGTTCGTCATGAAAACTCGGGGCAATTACACGAAAGGACAAACCTTCGTTCTGAAAGTAGATGCCTACAACGGCAACCCAGCTGATTACTGGAACGAGGAGTCAAACATCAACGAACCGCGCACGGGTCTCGCTACATGGATTCCTCTCACTGACAAAAACGGTCGCGTACTCCAAGGTATCACCGATCCATTCCGCAACGGTCCCACCAACGACCCACGCACGAATAACGATACACGTGGCGGGCGCCCTGCAGCGGACGACGTCAACGCAACTCCCTACGGACGCCCGGAAGACATCGAAGTCAGTACCCTCGATAATGGAAACGAAGTCATATACATCGCCATGACTTCTGAAAAGACAGTCTACTCCATTGAAATGCTCAAAAAAAATAAGGCCCACGTAGGAATCCTCGTATCGAGCGATTTCGAGAAGAACGTTGGCTTCGAAGGTACGACTGGTGAACTCAACTCGCCCGACAACCTCGCCCAAGACGCAGCAGGTAATATATACATCATTGAAGACGCTCCAAATGGTTCCGCAACGGGAGGCGACATCTGGTTCGTTCGCGACACCAACAACGACGGCGTGGCCGAATCTCTCGACCACTTCATGAGTATTCAAGTCGATGGATCAGAAGCAACGGGAATGATCTTTAACCCAGTTAACCCAACTGAATTCGTAGTCGCCGTTCAACACCCCGATAGCACCGACCTCGCAAACGTCCCCAACGGACTCGGCGATGCTGTCTGGAAATTTGACATCTCACTTATCGACAACAGAAACTTCATCAGAGAGCTGGAAAGAGCTCAGTGGAAGCAAAAAATAAAGAGATTTTTCTCTAAGTGGTAAACGATCTCAGCCCATAGTTTCAAAACGAAAGGACAGACTTCGGTCTGTCCTTTTTTGTACCCAAACAAAAAAATGAACATTGAAAATAATTAGGGAGTACTCTGAAAACACAGTATACCCTTTCCGATTCATATCCCCAAACCGTATCCCTCCGATACTGCGGAGGACTTTAATTCGTACGCTCTCCATTCAACCCCTTGCGGGTCAAGCGAAGCAATACATCCTCTTCAAATGGCTTAGAAATATAGTCATCCATCCCTGCTTGCAGGCAGCGTTCACGATCGCCCATCATCGCATGGGCTGTCATCGCCACAATCGGAACATGTTTTCCTTCAGGTTCGGATGCTCGAATGATACGAGTTGCCTCCAACCCATCCATATTCGGCATCTGGCAATCCATCAGAATAAGATCGAAATGCTGCTGACTAAATGTCTCCACAGCCTGTTGCCCATCAAAAACAGCCACAACCTCACATCCAATTTTACCAAGAATAGATTCCGCCACCATTCTATTTACCGAATTATCCTCAACCAATAAAACCCTCTTAGACGAATGCTCTCCGCTTAACGATTCTTCCTTTAAAGCAACCTTCTTAGGAGAACGACTCGTCACTATATTTTGGCTACGCACCATCCGTAGCTTAAACCAGAAAGCAGACCCCACATTTTCTTCACTCTCGACCCCAATTGATCCACCCATCAATTCCATTAGTTGCTTGGAAATTGAAAGACCAAGTCCAGTCCCTCCAAACTTGCGACTCATCGAATTATCCGCTTGAGAAAACTCTGCAAAAACGGCATCTATTTTTTCCGCAGGAATGCCAATTCCCGTATCTTTAATCTCAAATAGAATTTCAACATCAGACTCTGAAATATCAGTAGCCGTCACTCGAATATTAACAGATCCTTCCGTTGTAAACTTTATCGCATTCGTCGTTAGATTCAACAAAACCTGCCTCAACCGCCCTGGATCCCCTAATACTCGATCCGGAATATCAGCCCCAACTTCATAACGATACCCCAAATCTTTCTTTCGAGCCTTACCGCTCGCATTGTCATAAACCTGCTTAACCACATCCCTTAAGCTAAATTCAATCTGCTCCATGCACATTTGGCCGGCCTCAATTTTTGAGAAATCAAGGATTTCATTCAAAATTTCTAACAATGCCTGCGCTGAAGATTCTGCAATATCAGCAAACTCGTCCTGCTCCTCATCCAGCCCAGTCTCACGAATCAAATGCAACATCCCCATCACCCCATTTAGTGGAGTCCGGATCTCGTGACTCATATTAGCGAGGAACTGACCCTTCGCCTTATTCGCTTCCTCCGCCTTACCTGCAAAATCAGCAGCTTCACGAGCACTCATTTCAAGGGACCGACTAGCCGCCTCGGCCTCTTCCTTTGCTCTCCCCAATTCAACATTCTTCTTCCGAATGCTGTAGGTAATAATCTGATGCACAGATATAATGAACAAAATCACAAATACACCTAACAAACAACGAAACCACAATCGCTGCCATACCATCGGAGTCACATGAAGAGCTAACACTCTCTCCGCCTCACTCCATGCTCCACTACTATCAGCTCCACGAACTCGAAATACATAATCTCCAGGAGGTAAATTCGTATAACTCGCATAGTGACGCGTCCCATCCGGAACCCAATCAGCATCAAAGCCCTCAAGTTTATGCATGTACCGATTCTTCATCGGATTCACAAAGTCCAAAACAGCAAATTCGAACGAAATATAATTGTCACTATAGGGGATCGTCAACTCTTCGACTATTTTCAAATCACTCCATGAAAGAATTCGACGATCAAATTTCTTTACTGATGAAAGCGTAACTGTAGGAGGATTAGAATCTACTCTCAAATCCTGAGGCAGAAATGAATCCAACCCATCTTTCCCTCCAAAATACATACGCCCATAATCATCTCTGAAAGATGAATTCAATTCAAAGTTACTATTAAACAATCCCGAATCAGCATCGTAATTTCTGAATGATTTCGTTGAAGGATCATAGCGCGATACCCCGTTCACCGTACTTAACCAAATAATACCGGTTTCATCCTCCATCAGTCCATAGACAACATTGCTCGGCATGCCGTCCTTCATCATAAATCGATCTATGGTACCATTAACCCGATCAATCCGATTCAAACCGTTACGAGTCCCCACCCATATGTCTCCACGCGAATCCTCCAACAAACTCCGAACCTGCAGAGAACTTAATCCATCGTCACCTATTTTTCGATACACTCGCTCGATCGTCCTCGTCTTCAGATCCATTACAGCAAGACCACCGCTAGTCCCAATCCACAATCGGCCATAACTATCTTCCAGCAAAGTCATCACGATATCAAAGGGCAAAGACATATCATCTTTATCATCGTGCTTAAAAAGCTCAAAGGTCCCATTATCACGATCCATCAAATTTAGGCCACTTCGATTTCCAATCCACAAATTACCATGAGAATCCTCCTTGATTACTCGGATCCGATCATCTCCCAAAGATGAAGAATCATTCGGGTCATGCCGATATTTTTGAATAACCTTCCCCGTTTCTCTATCGAACAAACTAATCCCAGACCCATAGGTAGCCACCCAAAACTGACCAAGACGGTCTTCGTAGATTGCTGATATCCGATTTCCTGGAAGACTATCCGAGTCACCAATACGTTTCTTGTAGCAGGTAAATTCGTCGGTCTTGAAGTCATACTTATTCAGACCACCCGCCATTGTTCCCACCCACAAATCTTGACTCGAATCCTGAAAAATGGCTACGACATGATTGTCACTCAAACCACTCTGCTGATCCTTTTCCCAACTCTTATAATTTCGACTAAATAGATTGGTTTTCTTCAACGCTTCGTACTGACGCCCAACCCACAACGTTCCCGATTTATCTTCAATCATCGAGGTTACAAACGTCTTCGAGTCACTTCCTTCTGGGAAGTATTCAAAAATTTTATCCTTAGGGTCTAAACGATAAAGATCCCCAGACACCATTCCAAACCAGATGTAACCTTTGCTATCCTTAATCAGCTTAGTAACATTGTTCTCAATATACCCCTCCTCATTCTTAGTCTCAGAAACATAGCGGACAAAATTTTTCTTCAATCGATTAAACCGGCTAAGTCCACCGACACCCATCAAGGCTCCATCCCACAACTCCTCTCTCGTACCAATCCAAAGCTGCCCAAAGTCATCTTCGACAATACTATTAACATTATTACTACTCAACGAATTCGGGTCATCTTCTTCATAACGGAAATGGCTCGATTTGCCAGAAACTGGATTCAGACTAAAAACCCCGTTACCTTCCGTTCCCACCCAAACGAGCCCATATCGATCGACGTAAGTCGTAAGGACAAGATCTTCGACCTTAAATTCATCACTAGTAGAATGGGGATAGCGCCGAAACGCATCGCTCTCAGGATCGTATCTACAAACACCCGATCGAGTTCCAATCCATAGCGTCCCATTATTGTCCTCAACGATAGATTTCACATAGTCGTTACTCAAACTCGTCTCATCAGATTGATCATGACGATAACGAACAAAACCACCTGTAATTCTATCGTATCGATTAAGCCCGCTCTTCGTTCCTACCCATATCTCTCCCTTACGGTCGACCGAGATTTCAGTTATCCAGTTACCCGAAATCGAACTCGGATCCAAAGGGTCGTTTTTATAAACAACATACTCATACCCATTATACACGTATAACCCAGATTGAGAGCCCAAATAGACATAACCCAATTCATCCTGATACATCGCCAAAGTCGACTCCACACGAGCACCAGACTCATTGATAACGTCCCTAAACTTAAGCTTCCCCAAACGAGCCTCAAACGCTTCACCCACTGAAGAAAAAGCAAAACACAGCAGTAGCACCCATAACGCATATGAACGCGTTTTCAGGGCCAAAGCCAAAGATCGAGGGGTATTACAGTGGGGAAACAACATTTCGTGTGACTGAAACTAATATATACTGCATAAATATTTGAATCATAAACGATTACCCAAACGTTTCATAAATCCTCAAGCGGCGGCGAGGTAATTTCTCAAATATT
>CAWVWU010000004.1:0-48142 GCA_963933925.1 uncultured Puniceicoccaceae bacterium | reverse complement strand
GGGGGCTGATGATGATCGCGTTATCCCAAGTCAATTTGGTCATTGGATCCGGACATTCCTGCAACCAACCATTGTTGATATAGCGTCCATCATCCACCGTCGAATCGTTAGCGAATACAACGTTCAAGTTGTCCTTATCAGTTGGTGCGGCTTTCGCTGCGTAACCGACGATAAATCCTGCAACCTTCAGTCCAGAAACCAAAGAACGGCTGACCTTATAAGCACTGTCGTCTTGGAAACCATTGTGAAGGAACTTGTTGAAGCCCTTCTGGTTTGCACCGAGAGTGTTGAAAACGAGGCTATGCCCATCGACATTTGCTTCACCCGTCAAACGAGCGAGCACTTCAAGCTCTGAAAGTCCGTCGAAGAGTGGCAAGATCATTGGCTGTTGAGCCAACACATCGCCATCATAAGTACGTCCGTCACCCCAAGCTTCCAAGTAGTGAGACTGGAGGAGGTGATAAGATGATTTTTCTGACGTTTCGTCGAAATTGTATCCGAGGCGTACAACTGTCTCAACCTTCTCGAGCAATGAACCGAAGTCCAACTCAACAGGTGCGTTGTACACTGGATTGCCGCCAGAGAGGATCAAAGAACTGATCTCCCCTGCTTCAATTGACTTCGCCAAGTCTTGGATAGATGCCGATGAATCTTCCTCAACCTCTACGAAAAGAACGGTCTTGCTGAGGTTTCCAAGCTTCTCATTGATGAGAAGTCCGAGAGCCTGAGCTTCTGGAGAAAGTTGCTCGCCGAGGTAAACTAAGCTGTGGCCCTTATGAGCGACCAAGTCTTCAGCACATTTTTCGACCCAAGCACTCGCCTTCGAATCCAATGTCTTGGCCAATGGCTCAAGGATTGGCTTCAACTCGTTGCCTTCCACACCAAGCTCTAGATGAAGAGCCAAGCCTGCGAGGAATGCCATCACTTGGCTCGGAGCCAAACGGAAACGGTGATCAGCCATTGCACCCGTAGAGGTGAAATTGCTTTCAGCCGAATAAAGTCGGTTCATCGCGTCCGTGTTCGTACGAACGCGGCGGCCGTCTGCAAACTGCTTTGCAAACTTCAAAGTACCTTGATCGTTACCAAGAAAATCACCTTCGACACTCAAGATACGAGCTGCCTTAGAGAAATCGTAACGAGGACGGAGATTTGGTCCGACCACTGCCGCAGCAGCGATTGACGCATTGTTCACTGAAACCGCATCGTACTCAGCCCATGAAACTTGTGGATAAGCCGCTTGAAATGCCTTCTTTAGACGGAGACGCGTGGGTGAAGATGAGCTCTCTGCGAGAACTGCGACTCCCTTGCCCTTGTTAGCCGAATACTCAGTCTTCAAGCCAGCAATGAAATCTTCGATAGCTGCTTTTGAAAGTGTTACTTCACCCTTTTGGCTACGTGTCGCACGGTCTGGATCGTAAAGATCAAGAACGGACGCCTGTGCCTTAAGGGTAGTACCGCCATTGTACGCCTTATAATCAGAATTACCTTCGATCTTAGTTGGGCGACCCGTGTGAGTCTCGACCAAGAGAGGAATGCTTTCGCCACGAAGCGAATAAGAGGACGCGTAATAAAGTGGCTTACCCGGGATGAGCTCTTCGGGTGCCTTCGAGTGAGGCAAAATGTGTGCCTCAGGGCGACGGCAACCAGAAAAACCGATTCCGCCAATAGCGAAGGACGCTGCCATTATCTTGAAGAAGTGGCGGCGATCCACTTCATTCATTTCAGACGCCTCAGGTCCGAACTCGCGATTCACCTGATCAACAAAATCAGGAGATTGAGCGAGATCGTCCAAACTGCGCCAATAACGTGGGCCAGAATTTTCTGCCATGGAAGTATTTGGATTTGTAGATTTCATCGGTGGCAACCTGAACAGCTTTGTGGAGGATTAACGTCCCATTCTTCAACAAGCTTTTTACCTGCTTCGATTTGGCCTTTCTTGCCGCCTGGGTGAACCCAGTCGAGATTGTATACTTCGTCGAGTGGACGAAGGAATTTTTCTGGAGAGCGATGACACTCGAGACAGAAACTCATGCTGTGAGACTTAGCGTGCTTAACCACTTCCATCTCATTTACCTTACCATGACACTCAACACATGAGACACCGCGGTTTACGTGAACTTCATGGCTGAAGTAAACATAGTCAGGAGCTTGGTGAACACGTACCCAAGGTAGCGGCTCGCCTGACTGATAGCTCGCACGCACTGGCTCGAGCAATTCACTGTCGGTCATAATCAAGCTGTGACATGCCATACAAGTTGAACTCGCTGGAATGTTAGCATGCCCAGACTCCTCAACCTTGCTGTGACAGTAACGGCAATCCAAACCAAGCTCACCTACGTGGAAGCTATGGTCGTAAGGAACCGGCTGAGTTGGCTCATAGCCAACACGCGTATAATTCGGAGTCGCATAATACGTTACTCCTGCAAGGACCACAGACACGAAGACGAATAGAAATATTACAATCTTCAGTGGCAGTGCATTTGACCACTTTGGGAACACTTTTGACATAGCGTAAAAGACTTTTCTCGCTCTAGGTTGCTAGGCGAATGTTAGACTAATCGGGAATCCCCTCGAGATACCGCGTTCGGGTCTTTTCTCAGCGTGAAAGCTGACTTCGAAACACTCGGCTTCGAATGCACACTCTCCCCTTTTCTAAACAGCTTCGGTAGAGCCACGACGCCAGCGAGCGCTGCGGTCAAACCGACGAGGAATGTTTTGCGGGAATTTTCGGATTTCACGATAGGAGGATGGTTAGAATCTTGGTAAGAAAATTCGGGAGTGAAGGAATCGTAGTTTAAATAGCAACGATAATTTCGCCAATAAGCAGAAGGACTTAAGTCGTTATTAGCAATTCGATTGACCGGTAGGCGAATTGCTAATGCTGAATTGAGCTCAGAGTGAAGAGGAGGAGGGCGTTAATCGGTAAATACCCCGTCCTGCATATGCAAGATCCGATCACATTTTTCTGCCAGCCCCGGATTGTGAGTCACCACCAAAACCGCCTGTCCCCTATCATGGGCAAGCTGCATAAGAACATCGAAGGCCATATGGGAATTTTTAACATCGAGATTCCCTGTTGGTTCATCAGCCAAAAGTACGCTGGGCTCGTTGGCGAGCGAACGGGCAATTGCCACGCGCTGTTGCTCACCACCCGACAACTGCGAAGGGAGGCGGTGCGTCTTATTCCCCAACCCGACATCAACAAGTAAGGACTGAGCCCGCTCAGCCATATCCGAATTGGAAAGCCGCGCCAATTTGTACATGGGCATCATCACGTTCTCCAAAGCCGAAAACTCAGGAAGCAGAAAGTGAAACTGAAAAACAAAACCCACACTTTCACTGCGCATCCGAGCATGAACGCCATCGCGATCCAATGGGACTTTCTCACCATTAAGCGTAATCGTGCCAGCATCCTGCCGATCCAACATTCCCATTATATAGAGAAGCGTACTCTTACCGCAGCCCGAAGGGCCCACGATCGAACTCACCTGGCCTTTATACAAATCCAAGTCTACGCCTCTTAAAACGTGAACACGCTGAACACCTTCGCCGAGATATTTTTCAATCCCTCGACATTCCATAGCCACTTCAAGCCCTAACCCGATAGCAGCACTCATGAAGCCGTCCCTCGAATAACATCGCCTGGCACCAAATACGCTGCCCGCCTCGCCGGTAAGATACTAGAAAACATAACAATCACCGCCGCCGTAATCGCGGCATACGCATAGTGCTGAATCGACCACTCGACAACAAAGCTATCGGTCGAGAAAATACCCCTCACCCGTAAAGGCATCGTCGAGATTCCATAAGTCGCCGAAGCTCCCAATATAAAACCTGCGATCGTCCCTAAAACATAGACGATTGCACCCTGCCAAAAGAACACGTGAGCAATGTCCTGACGCGTATATCCCATCGAACGCAAAATCGCGATTTCACGGGTTTTCTCCATCACCACCATCGCCAAAGTATTATACATTCCGAGTCCAGAGATCAAAATGATCGTAGAGACGGTGATCACCCCCGAAAACTTCAAGGCCCTAAAAACCTCCAACCAACTTTTCTCCCGCTCCATCCAAGGAGCGGCGGAGTGACTGGTAAGGCGCTCGATTGCGGCCGCATCCGCTAGAGCTCGTGCACGATCATGTAACCGGACTTGAATAAAACTCACCCCACTCGCTTTCTTAAATAACGAACGGGCAGAACTCAGGTGCATAAAGATTCGAATCCGATCTATATCCGATACACCCGTCTCGTAAATACCCGAAACACGGTAGCGAATTCGTTGCTCCCGAGCCTTTAGAATAACCGAATCTCCCACTCGAGCCTTTAAACGCCCCGCTAATTTCTTCCCCAACAGAACGCCCATCTGATTCTGGCGAAAATTCTCCAACGACCCCAACACGATCTGATTCTCCAATTGAGACACATCCACATGGTCATCAACCTCGATCCCATGCACCTGCCCCGTATCTTGAAACTGAACGCTATCAATCGTCACAGTACCTTTCAACACCTTCGATGAACTGGCATAATTCGGCAAAACACTAATCGACTCCACAAGGTCATTGGGAAATGCAACCCCCTCGTTATAACGCATATTGCTACGACTTCCGGATACCATTTTGGAGTCACCCTCCACCATCGAGTCCACTTGAACATTCTGGAATTTGTCCTCGATCCGAATCGCTCCGTCGGTTCCCAAAATCGTTTCGATGAAAAACTCCTCGAACCCACTAATTTGAGCCAATGTGATGATAAAAAAACCAACTCCAAACGCAATGCCGCCCAAACTCATAATCATAGACCGCTTCTTAGAGAGCAGAAAACGGGTAGCAATGCGGATACTTGGGGTCATAAATAGCGTGAGGAAAAGCTGAGTGGCGATATAGAAATATTTTGCGCGATCATTCAACTAGAAGTTTATCCAAATCATATTTTCAGGACAAACGAGCACACAGGTATCAAAGATAAAAACGACATCATTTGTTTTGGAATACCCCTCTTGTCATATTCCAAACATTTATCGAAACGAGTACCGGTAAAGCACTACCCCGCAGAAAGTCCGGAGCTCAACTGGAACACACTGGAAATGATTCCAAATGCAATCAACGCCACAAAGGAAAACGCGGTTAGAAGGACTCCAATAGAAATGATTCCGAGGAAATTCTTAATAAATTTGTCGATAAATTCGTTATATTGAGCCGTCATCTGCTTTAGCCCAGGTACAATATTCCCCGTATTCTCCCCGACCGTAAAAATATCCAGAGCCATTTCGTCAAAGTAGCCCGTCGACTTAAACGCAGAGGACAAGGATGCCCCCTCAACCACTTTAGACCGAGCTTCAACCAAACTTTTCCGCATCCACAAATTAGACACAGAGCGCTCGGTCATATGCAACGACTGTACCATCGTAATTCCATTCTCCAAGAGCAGTGCAAGAGTCTGCGTGATGACCATTACCTGCGTATCCCTAAAGAATTTCCCCATCAAAGGGACCCGTATCATTAATTGGTCGAATTTCATACGCCCAACAGCTGTCTTACGCCAAGACAGAATACTCCCAATGCCTCCGACCAGAAGGATCAAAACGATCCACCCATAGCCCAAAGTAAACTCCGATAATCCAATTAGAATTCGAGTCGCCAAGGGCAACTTGCTTCCAAGCGACGTAAGCAGATCTTGGATCTGAGGCAAAAGGTAGAACAAAAACAAAAACACCAAGGCGATACAGATCCCGATCAGAAACAACGGGTACGCCAGTGCAGCGGTCAATTTGTTTTGAATCGCACGACGCTCTTCCATGTTGGTAACAATCCGATCAAGCACATTACTCAAATTGCCAGTCGCTTCCCCTGCTTCCACGAGATTAACAACACTCTCATCAAAAACATCAGGCAGATTGCGAAAACCATCAGACAAAGACTTACCCTGCCTTAAATCGTCCCACAAGACCGACGCCAACTTCTTCTGACGCGGATCATTCAAGCGCGTACTCAACATTTGAAGAGCATCACCCGCTTGAATACCACAACCCAAGAGCTCCTTAATCGTACTCAAAAACGGCAGTGCTACCTTACGCGAAAACTTGATCTCCTTTTCCTGACTCGAAGACCGTGCCTGAATCCAGGCACTAATTGGGTTCTCAGCCGACTTCCCCTCACTCGACTTACCCGCATTCTCCGATAATATAGTCGGTCGCAACTTACGCCTTGCTAACTGCTGTGTAGCCGCTCGCCTATTAACCGCCTCAAGCTTCCCTGAAACGGTAGCACCATCTGAATCCTTCGCCTTATAATGAAAAGTGGGCATAGCTTAATCTACGTTTACGGGGAGTGAAATAAAACTTAGGTTCAAATAAAAGATCATGACGCAACCGACTACCCTTCCTTCACAGAGATCGTACGCACAACCTCTTCCAGCGATGTCACGCCCTCTGTCACCAATCTCCACCCCGATTCACCCAAAGTGATCATACCTGATTCACGACCTATTTCGCGAATAACAGGAGCCGGAGAACGGTTGATAATCG
This sequence comes from uncultured Puniceicoccaceae bacterium, assembly GCA_963933925.1. Lineage (GTDB taxonomy): Bacteria > Verrucomicrobiota > Verrucomicrobiia > Opitutales > Opitutaceae > JAKYXN01. The sequence goes on along the minus strand of CAWVWU010000004.1, from coordinate 41,613 downwards.
GATCATGCATTTTCTCGTTAACCCGCATAATTTCATAAATACCGACACGGCCCTTATAACCAATATTTCGACAAGAGTCACACCCATCAGAAACCGGAAGCTCCGTAACACCATCTCCAAGACTCGGATCGATATCTAAAACTCGAAACGCGTTGTCCAAAACCTCCTGTTCAACAGGAACCATACGGCGACAATCCGGACACATACGACGCAACAAACGTTGTGCCATTACCATCTCAACACCAGATGCAATCAAGAAGGGCTCAATCCCCATATCAGTTAGACGAGTAATCGCCCCTGAAGCATCATTGGTGTGCAGTGTACTAAAAACTAAGTGACCCGTAAGAGACGCACGCACCGCAATATCAGCTGTATCCGCATCACGAATTTCCCCGACCATTATAACGTTCGGATCCTGACGCAGGACGTGACGCAATGCATCAGCAAACCCAAAACCGATATCGGACTTTACTTGGATCTGATTTACCCCCGGCACCTCATACTCGATCGGGTCTTCAACCGTGATAATTCGGCGATCCTCAGAATTGATTTCGCGAATAAACGCATTCAACGAAGTTGATTTACCGGCACCCGTCGGACCAGTAACCAAAATAATGCCATGCGGTAAATTAAGAACGCTGCTTACTCGTTCACGATCACTCTTCGACATCCCGAGTTGTTCCATAGAAAGCGGAGCACTCTTCTTATTCAAAAGACGTAAGCTAATACTCTCCCCGTACATCACGGGCATAGTCGACAGACGAATATCGAGATTATTAGTCCCCATCTTGTGATTAATACGCCCATCCTGAGGCAAACGGCGCTCAGAAATATTGAGTTTCGCCATAATCTTCAGACGCGACACAATCGCATCCTGATAACGGCGCAAATTTTCCGGAACTGGAATCGAAATCAAAAGACCATCAATACGATACCGAATACGGAGATGATCCTCCATGGGTTCGAAATGAATATCCGTCGCCCCATCCTCAATCGCTTGATTAAAGACCTCGTTTACGAACCGGATAATAGCCGCATCTTCATCTTCCTCATCGTCGTCCTGAGCGGTAATAAATTCTTCATCGATATCAAACGACTCATCAAGGCTCTCCGCCCCGACACCCAAATTCTGAGTAATAAATTTCGAAATACGATCCGGATTACCCAGTCGCCATTCGGGCCGTTTCCCACATGCGGCAAAAACCCAGTCATCCATCACATCATCGACCATCCAACTGGTCGCAAGGATCAAGGGAGCGTCGGCATCAACCTCTTCCTCGGAGTCAGCCCCCACCTCCGAGACAGGAACACAATGAAACTCATGCAGGATTCTAACGGGAATACTGCGCATCCCCTTCAGGTTAAAGCTCTCGTGAGAAACAATATCCAAGTCCAGTGCATCACTCGCAAGTGACAGCACATCAACAACACTCTGCTCAGTAAGAGCAGCTAAACGCTCCAATTTCTCCGAACGCCGGGCATCTCCAATCTGGACAAGCTGATCCTCGTCTAATTCAAACTGATCCAAAAAACTCGTGGTGAGTATAGCCATACAATAAAATCCTATTTTTTACCCTGCTCTCGTTCCTTGAGAATTTGGCTTCGCATCGCTCGACGACGACGAATCTCCTCAGCAACACGCTTCATACGTCCCCGCACTTCCTCATCAGTAGACTCATCGTCAGCCTTTGGTGGAGTGCCCGCCACCGTCGGCTCTGGTGGCCCCACTGATGGACTCGAAGGCTGAGCGACTGCCAATTCTCCGACTGGAATCGCGTCGATATTAGCGGTAGCAAGCAACATCTCCTTAGTGACCTCCCCATGCTGTAAAGTAACTTGCTCAATATTCCCATTCGCGTCCTTCACATGAGAAAGCAGCATATATCCCTCGTCGCTTGGCACTGATTCCATGAGCCAGTAGCTACGATTCTCCTTCTTATCAAAGACGCTCACTTGCAATGTACCCCCCATAACCATCAAGCCCGTAAACTCGAAGTTATCTAAAGGACTGGCAGACGTAGGAGGCGGTGGTGGGGGCGGTGTCGTTTTTGGCCGCATAAAGGGCGACACCAATTTTGGTACCTCAGTCGATTCTTGAGCGAAAAGACAGCACGGCAACAAAGTGGCTACGAAAGCCAATCGAATTGAAATCATCTGTCTAGAGAAGTGTCCCATCCTTATTTCCCTTGAGGTCCCTTAACCTTACGCTTCGTGTTCGCCTTCTTTTCAGAAGGCTCCTCTTCTTCGACGATAATGCGAACCTCTCCGGTTTCGACAAAATGCTCAACGGACTCCTTAGATGAAATTTTATTAACGAGCTCAGCAGATACATCGTTCGTTTCATCGGTTGTACGCATAATCGTAGGACGAATAAATACCATCAACTCTGAACGAGTAGTCGACTTTGACTCACTCTTAAAGAGCCACCCCAAAAGAGGAAGCCTCCCAAGTATAAACGGCCGACCTTCAGACTCAGTCAACGCTTCGCGTTGCATACCTCCCAAGACAATCAATTCGCCATCGGCTATGCTCACTGTCGAAGACGCTTCTCTTCGACCAATAATAGGCTGTTCTTCACCATTGATCAACGTAGTCCCAGATATCTCATCAAACTTTTGCTCAATCTCTAACTGAATCACGTCGTTTGGACCAATCAACGGTTTCACCTTAAGCTCCATCGTTATATCTTCAAATTGATAACTGCTCCGTGCCGAATCACTCGAGTTCAAAGAGGTCTGAGTACTGGTAACGATCGGCTGAGCCTGACCAACAACCATCGTCGCTTCCTTATTGTGCGTGGTTACGATAGTAGGCGTTGATACCACATTTACGTTCGAATTGGTACGAGCTGATTCAAGCACAACATTCATTAGGCCTGCTCCTACATTTCCTCCACCAGCACCGACAAGTTGCGAGCCTGTGAGACTCAACCCTAAGATAGTAAACGGCGTAGCCCCTGTAGCTCCTCCCAATTCTGTCGCTGGAGGGCCACCAAACACCAATGATTGCTCCCCTTCCTCGCTTTGAGAAAAACCAAACTGCATCACATCAGATCCTCTAGAAAAACCATCGCTCAAACTTACGTCCACGATAATCACTTCTATTAGAACCTGAGCTAATAGAACGTCCAACCCCGCAATCATCTCACGGATCAATTCCATATCCGTACGCGTCCCGGCAACGACGAGCGAGTTAGTCCGTTCATCGGCGATGATCGTCATAAAGTCACTAAACTGACTATCGCGATCATCTCCTCCTCCTGCTGTAGACGTATTCGAATTATTCGCCGGTGCCGCACGTTGGGCTCGCTGCTGCTCACGAACATTGTTAAAAGGCCCAGGGCGGCCTTGAGTCGCATTATTTGCATTTGCATTCGCAGTCGAACGATCACTGCCATCTGTATCACTGCGTCCCGAAACGACCTCAGTCAAAAGTGACGCCAACTCTACCGCATCCGCATGGTTAAGATTGATAACCTCCATTCGCGTTGTCGGATCTGCCTTCACATCCAACTTCGCGATCATGTCTTCGAAAAACTGCATATTATCCGGATCGCCCATAATGATCAACTGATTGGTCCGATCATCACTGGAAATTGCCATATTCGAACCAAAGAGAATTCTCAACGGAACTGCTCCTCCCGCTCCACCACCACCACCAGCAGCCGCGGCACTGGCTTCCACCAGATCAGCCTGATTATTATTACCTTTATTGCTATTCCCGCGCTGGTTATCAGTCACACCAAAGTTGTTACGAGCATCATCGATTAAACTCTGGATCTGACTCGCGACCTCACTCGCTTGAGCATATTGAAGAACATAAAATTGCGTATCGATATTGAGACGACTTGGGATATCAACCTCGCTCACAACATATTCCAAACGCTGCAAATTACTCACCGTATCCGTAACCATAACCGCATTCGAATTTTCGAAAGGAATAATCGTACTAAACTGCGGGCTCAAAAAGGGCTGGATCTGCTGTTGAAAAGTCTGCGAATCCAAATATTTTAGACGGAACAACTTACTAACAACCTTACCACTAGGAATGTGCTCCTTCAGCGAACCAACGATAAGCTCAGGTGCTTGCGTACGCACCGTACCAACGGGAACAACATACAAGAACTTCTCACCGAGCGGCGTTACACCGATTCCATTGATACTTAACAAACTTTCCAGAGCCAAGATCATCTCTTCACGCGTCAACGGGCCTTGACTATCAAAAGTAATCTCGGGAACAGGCAGACGCTGAGGACGAATGATCGCACGCCCCGTAAGCTGCTCTAAAAGGAGAATAACGCTATCGAGTTTATTGCCACGCAGCACAAGACGCTCAATCATCTCTTCCTTTGGCTCGGCAGCAACATCCTGAGCTGAGACCTGAGTCCCGTTTATTGTATATAGAGATATGGCGGTCGCCAAAATCCTAAAAATGGGTCTATTTATCCAAAACTTCATTTGGTGTATTCTATGGCTCTAAGTTTAAAAGTGGCGTTGAGTTGAGAGCGATTGCTCCCAGCTACGTTGATTTTCATGCTCATCAAAGTAACATAAGGTAAAGTGGTCTGAATTTCATTTACCAGCCCGTAGAGTGAATCGATATCGACGCGGCTCACTTCTGCTTGAAACGTGTGAAACGAAAGCGGATCACCGACTTCTGGGGGGTCCTTACGCAGGCTAAAACGGTTACCCGTCGCATAACGGCGGAGCATCTCATCCAAATTTCCCTCAACCTCCTCGCGAGTCAGAAGTTCACCAACCGGCACTTCTGCAACAGCAGTCTCCCAAATAGCACGAACACTGGGCTCTTCATCGATTTCGGCCTGCTGAGAGCTCCCCGTGAAGTTCGCAATATTGATATTCTTCCATACGACGTCTTGCCTCTCCATGTGGTTACTAAACCAATAATAAAAGACAACACCGACAACGAGAAGGATAAGAACCTTCTCCCTAGAAGTGAGGCGCAGAAATTTCTGTCGCGCTAAGGCAAAATAATAACCCGTGTTTTTAGAGGGTACTTCGGGACGACTCATGATGGGTTACCTCCTTGGGCAAGCAGATCTTGATAATTCGGAAAGAAATTCACCTGCAAAGTCGCACTCGCTCCCTTATTGGAAGTATCCGCATTCGACTCCTGAATCGACTCCACCAAATGAAAGGCTTCTAACTTCCGCTTAAAATCATTCATTTTTGCAACGTTCAAGGCGTCGACTTCCAAAATCAAAGTATAAGGCCCTTCTGTCGTGATCTTGGAATAAATTGTCGACGGGTCGCGCAACGGGTTGAGTGTACCCAACAAACGCATTGGATCCATGTCCGCCTCTTTAAAGGTAGCCAATTCACTAATCGTCGTCCGCATCGCACCGATTTGAAAGACCTGTGGGGCCTGTGCTTGGTTGGATTTATTCCGCATCGCGAGATAACCCGAAGCCGCCCCAAAAAGCAGTTCGCCCAAAAGCAACAAACAGAACAACCCGCAGCATAACAAAACAGCCCGCCATAGCAAAATGTTCCGCTTATCCTCCGCCTGTACACGATGTACAGTCGCTTGATCCCGAATATCAATCGGCCACGTCCAATCACGAGTCATAACCCGCGTTACCAGATCGCCATTCTTTCGATCTGTCGCCCTGAAGAACACTTTACCGTTGGATTCAAGAATCTCCGTATCTACATCCCAAATTCGAAACGTCTTCTTCTCACATTTCTCCCTCAAGAACGCCTCAATCGCCTTGTTATCATCGCCTTCTTCATCGCTATCGTTAGACGGAGTGAAAGAACTCCGATCATAAGATTCTATCGAAGCAGGCAGACTAGAAAGCTTATCAAATTTCAAAAGGAGAACCGAATATTCTGACAAAAGAGCCAAAGGCGAATCCCGGTCAGCCACATCTTTCGTAAGAGCAATTGCGAACTCGGGAACGACAATATCCAGTTTTGCCCAAGGCTTGACGCGATCAGACTCGAAACGCTTCCGATAAGCCGCATAGACCAAGGCAAATTTTTGCTCCTCGTCGATACGGTATCCATAGTTCAAATGCTCAAGCGGAAAAGGAGACATTTGCTCCAATTCGAGCTCAACAACACCACTCACTTCGCCCTTCTCCAATCCAGTCGGCAATTCAATGCGACGACTGAAAAAAAGATGGCCTGCGGCAAAGTCCGATCGCAGAGGCAATCGTATCGCGGCACCATTATTTGAACCTTTTTTAGGGTATTTAAGCATCGTTGTTTTCTGGAGATTCTGTGGATTCGGCGTTATTCATACCGGGCTGTTCTCGCAGCTCAAGAAAAAGGAATGGATATTCAAGACTACCGCCCTCTTCTCCGGTCGCGTCAATCGACGCGGTTTGATTTAAATCTAAGGTCCCCACGAGAGTATAGGCACTGCCACCTTCTTGCACAGTAACCTTGATCGTCAAAACACTAATTTGGAAATCAATCGCGATCGCATCATCCAGTTCATTAACGATTTCCATCATTTCCTCTTGGGAAGCGAAGTAATTATCATCACCGGTACCGATCACATTATCGACCCCATCGAGATAGTCGTAGATCGCCTTAACCTGTAATTCACCCAGTCCCCCGAGCGTCATCAAGGCCAAGGGACGTGCCGAATTCACATTGATCCGCTCCACATTATAAGTCGTGAACACCTCCGACAGCATACTAAAATTAGCATTGGGAATGCCGCTCTCATCAAAAAAGTGGCGCTTGAAGCCCAAAACATACTTCAATTCCTGCAGAGAACGCAGGGGCTGATTCGACGCCCGCATTTCAATATCTCCCTTGGAATACTCACGAGACTCAGCACCACCCAGTCTCTCATCGTCATCCTCATCGATCCAATCCAAGAGAGCATCGCTCAATTCCTGGCTGTCATTAATATCAAAGCCCATTTCATCAAACAGGAGAAACAAGGCCCCTTCATCGACCACATTAATCCCCATCTTGGCACTCTCATCCAAGAACTCAAAAGTTACCTTCAACCCTTCTTTCGGTTGGATTTCCGAATATTTCAACGGATCCTGCCATCCCTGAGCCGGCGAATACAATGCTCCTTCAATCTCCTTAACATCCGCCAAAACTGCCACCGCAACTTCCATCATCGACCACGCATCCAAACGCAAACGAGTCCGTTCCACATAGTAACCCTCGCCCTGCACTTCAATCGCTGCCCGCTCAATAAATCGGACCAACACATACGACGCCATCGTAATCAGAACGAGTATCATCAAGATAATCGATCCCTTCTTCGACTTAAGTCGCCATGAATTCTTAACGCCTCGGTCCATCACTAGAATAAAGGTACTCCACTAATGCGGGCAGGAAGCATGAGATGACGTGTCAAAATCTCCTCATCATATTCAAAAACAAGCTCGATCCGCTGCGGCAGGATCGGATCGCCATTTGTTTCCGTTTCTGGCTCATCAAACACCTCCCATTCCGGTTCATCATCATCCTCGGCATCGAGATAATGATACTTTATCTGAGTCAAATACGGCGTAATCATCGTACGACGTGGCTCCTCTTCCTCGAATTCCTTCTCCAAACGAGACATCCACAACAAATACAAGCCTTCGCCCTCTTCGAAATCTAACGAACACACCACCTGAGGCATTGGATCCCCCGGCCAAACGAGAAGCCCCGGGCTCTCGTCCATTTCAAAGGTAAGATACTCCTTCCGAGAATTCTCCTTATTTCCCCAGGTTCCCCAGTACACTGGCATTGTTTCCTCGTTCTCAGCGGGTGCTGCTTCCTCTCCGTCAGCAGTAATCGCCGAAATCGGGGCACGTGACGCAGCTTTCTCGAAAGTCTGCTCCAAAAAACGGGATACGCCGCGAACATGCTTATTATACAAACGCGACTCAACACCAACGCCCCACAACTCGCCCATCCCCAAAATAAACGCGATCGCCGCCACCATCAAAGTCGCGCCCATAAAGGTCGCTAGCATGACCTCAATCAAAGTGAAGCCCTCCGTGCTATAATGTCTGTTAATTCGATGGTTCATCCTACCTGCGGTCCAACTTAAGCTGCTCGCTCAAATACCGGTCCTTCGTCTCTGCTCTCAGCAGCTCTCTATCTTCCGGATCCGACCAATTTGGTCGTGTTAGATAGAACTCTTGTTCGAGGATAATATCCTCATCGGATTCATCTTCCGGTAACATTTCCACCCGAAGCGTCACTTTAAATAAATCTGCGATCAAAGTCTCCTCCAATTCGCCTTCCCAACGAGCCTCACCATGATTGCCGGTCTCCACATCTCCCCCATCCTCAAGCTCCTCGAGAGTTCCGACCTGAAGGGCAATCCGTCGCACCATCGCCAAATCCTGCTCGTAATGCTGATCCACCTGAATATTGTGCAAGGCATTGATCACGTTTAAATATGATGAAAGTAAAACCGTAACTCCAACCGCAAACAGTGCCACCGAAATCACGACCTCCAAAAGGGTGAAGCCTTCAAAATTACGCCTTACTCTCATCACTGTTCCTTCACCTCTGGTACTATTTGATTACCTGTCCACGGATCGATCTGAAACGAACTCCTATAATCTCCAAACTCAAGTGTCACCAAAAAGGGCGTACAAGTTCCATCAGGATAGAAAACAACCTTCTCAATTTCACGCTCCGTCACCACATTTCCGCCGATCAGATAGCGCGAGTTATCAGGAAGCTGCTCATTAAAAATGATCCGAATCTCCCCTTCCTCTTCATGAGCCAAGTCGAACCGTTCCATAGAACTTCCACCACTCAAGATCAAAGCGATCTCCTCTTTATCATAACTCAAAGTCACCCGCCGTTGCTGAAATACCGCAGTCTGTTTTCCCTTGTCGATAGCGATCCAAAGTTGCCCCTCGAGCTCATCCATCGCACTCCCGCGAAACATGCTCACAACATTAATCAAGATAGCCCCAACAAACATCCCCATCAATGCCAAAACCAACAAGGTCTCAATCAGCGAAAAGCCTGCCTTGTTCCGACACTCAGCCTTGAACATATTCATCGATAATAGATCCGAAATACAAAGAGGGCGAATTCTCTATCGAATCCGCCGCTCAAAAAATGAGTTTATACAATATTACCAGTTTGTAATATCGTCGTCCGATTGGATCCCGTCTGGCCCAAACGAATACAAATCAAAGCCGCCCTTATTATGACTTCCTGGAAATGAATATTGATACTTATTCTTCCATGGGTCCAACAAGCTTTCTTCACCTTTAAGATAAGAGCCTCTCCAACGTCCTTTGTCGCTTTCTGGCTTCGTCAACAAAGCCTGTAAGCCTTCCCCTGTGCTTGGGTAGCGCCCCATATGGATCTTATATTGGGTAAGTGGCAGTGAATACGTTTCCTTTACAGTCAAACCAGCAAGGTCCTTTTTACCATCATCAAAAATTCCTCCGACCTTACCAACAACCAATCCCATGATCATAACGATCAGACCGATTACTAGAATGATTTCGATCAGGGTCATACCTGCTTTGGGATTGTGAAACGATTTTTCCTTATTGTGCCTTAGCATTTTATGTTAGATGAGGTTAAAAATTGAAAACTCCATTTGATCGTGCTGAATCAAAGAGTAAAGATCTAACAATCCTTTACGCCCATACAAGCACTTAGGATTCATATTTCACGGGCACGACCCTTTTTTTCACCTAATACCAATTTATTCCCATGAGCGAACTCCCCGAAATTCAACTCTCTGTAATAGAAACCCGCATCCTCGGCTGCCTCTGCGAAAAAGAAGTCACCACCCCCGACAATTACCCCCTTTCACAAAACAGCCTCACCAACGCCTGCAACCAAAAGTCAAATCGCCACCCCGTCCTCGCACTAGAGGAACCGGAAGTCGCCGCGGGACTCGAGAGTCTACGCATCAAAAAACTCGTTCTGGTCACTTCCCAAGCCGGCTCCCACGTCGCCAAATACCGCCACAACTTCGAAGGAACCTGGAAAGTCACCCCTTCTGAACGTGCCATTCTCTCCGAACTTCTCCTCCGAGGCCCCCAAACACCTGGCGAACTCCGCACCCGCTGCGAACGCATGCAACCCATCGCCACCCTAGATGATGCCCGAGAAAAACTCGAAGCCCTCGCCACACGCAGCGAACCCCTCGTCGTCCAACTCCCCAAACAACCCGGCAGAAAAGACCACCGCTGGATCCATCTCTTCAGCGGCACCCCAACAGAAACCACAGAAGAAACTCCAAACAACGAACCCCTAAAAGTCGAAGTTGCCATGACCATCCCCCCCGAAGTCGACGAACGCCTAAAATCCCTCGAAGACGAACTCGCCACCCTTCGCACCGAACTCGCCACCTTCAAAGCCCAATTCGACTAACCCGAACCGCCTATCAAACTAGGGCGTAACGGCCCGGCACGCAGCTAAACCCAATCAAAAAGATCCTTTCACCTATTCAAATAGAGCCCTCAATCCCCCACGCTCGGCAAAAAAATCTCTCCTAAAGCATCACCCCTGCGGCAAGCTTTTCCTACTTCACCTAATAGCGTTGTAAATCAACGACTTACTACTCTGGCATAAAACGAGCTATGCTACGCGAAACCTACACCTATGATCGCGTCGAGCAAAGTTACAGACCAAGCACAAGAACGGTGGGACCTCATAGTCGAGCGTTTCCGCACTGCCTGCATTTTACACAAAAAATCCGAATCTCGAGATTCACGTCGAATTATAAAAGACGAGCTCCCGGTTCTAATAAAGGCTTGGATCCAAATTTTGCCGGCCAGTCTACGCAACGACGCCAAGGCAGATCTACGCGATATGTTCGAGCGGGAACAGGCCCTCGTCGATCAAAGCTGCAAAATGCAGCAAGTATTTAAAGAAACACTTGTAAAAAAGATCATCCCGGAACTCGAAGCGAAAATCGCTGCGAAATACCGAGCACTTTACGTCAACCAGTACGAACGCAAACGTGAAGCCATCGACAGCGAAGCCGCTGCGAGATCATGGATCAATCCCTCATTCAGTGGAGATTCAGGACGCAAACGCATCGAAATTGGCAATATCGCCGGAATGATCGATGCCCTACAAGATGGAGAAGCTGAAGAACTTGCTAATACACTGGTCGATTTGGACGATATCGTAGGGACTATGAATGAACAAGGTATGGGTCCGCTATTAAGTGACAGCTAATCTGGCCGATTTCATAGGGAAATTAGAATAATCCTAAAATCACCCACAAGTAATGACCATTAAAACACGTACAACTCCAGTGAAGGCTAAAAAATCCACACCGGCCTCCAAAGGCATCGTTCATGTTGGACTCGATCTCGGTACCAACATTACCTGCATTCAAGCAGCTCCAGAAGGTTCAAAAAAAATCTCAGCAACAGAAGTCACTCCCAGTGTAGTCGGTTACACGACTGAAGGCATCCTCCCAGGAATCATTCCTGGCGAAGCGAAGGTACTCTTTGGGAAAATGGCTCAAAAATATAAGCTCCACCTCAATCTCATTCAGCCTCTCAAGGAAGGTGTGATTGATGACATGGACGCGACCCGCGACTTTTTGAAACACATCAAAGAGACCGCAAAGATCGACGAAAATTCAGAAGTACGTGCCGTAATCGGTATGCCTGCTAACGCAGATCAACAATCTCGCGAAAACACTCGCCTCGCCGTAACGGGCATTTTTGACAAGGTAATCCTTATTCCTGAGCCTTTCCTCGCTGCTCTTGGTAGTCGCGAAGAAAGTAACCTCCTCAAGGACGACTACATCGATCCAGTATGTAACTCGATCTTCGTCGACATCGGAGCCGGTTCGACAGACGTCTGCCTCATCCAAGGTTACTACCCGTCCGCTGAAGACCAAGTAAGTTTCTCTTTTGCTGGCGACGCCGTGAACCAACAGATCCAAGACGGCATCATCGCCAAATACCCAGATTGCCAAATCTCAATCGCAAAGTGCCGTGAGATCAAAGAAAAGCACTCCTTCGTTAAGAGTGCCCAGGCAACCATCGAATACCCAGTAATGGTAGGCGGTAAGGTTCGAAAACTCGAAGTAGCCGACGCCGTGGGTACAGCCTGCGACGCCCTACTCGAACGTATTTTCGAAGGTGTGAAAGCCCTCATTGTTAAAGCAGATCCAGACAGCATCCCCGATTTGCTGCAAAACATCATTATCACGGGTGGCGGAAGTATGATCAGCGGACTAGATGCCGCTCTGGCAACTATGCTGACAGAAGAAGGATTCGAAGGCTGTGCGGTACGTAGTATCGGTCAGTCCTACCAGACACACGTTGCTTCAGGTGCGATTAAAGCCGCTTCTCAAGCTCAAGATCGTCAATGGCAGAACCTTCTTGGCTAATTTAACGCGATCATAGCGTTTCTCCCTTTCTACAATTTTTTGTGGTGCAGGAATAGGATGGCGGGCTCCGGATTTATCTGGAGTCCGTCTCTTTTTGTTTTTGGAGGAGACCTTTCTGCATTTCATTTGTTGAGCCACTCGATCTACCAAATGTAAACTCCCCCTCCCTGTATTATATCCCCCTTCAAACGGGGCACCTCACATTCCCTCGATTATCCTCAAAAAATCACAAGAAAAACCGCAGCTATTAATTTCACACACACAATATCCCAACAAATTTAGCGAATCTCATAATAAGTTTTTTATTTGGAAGAATAAAAAGACGAACTAACTCCGCCCCTCCCCTTAAACCGCCCATTCACTAAGTTCTTAGAAAACCAGCACCTTACAACGATTCACGCCCCATAAAAGGGGAGAATCCAACAGTTAAACTAAGGAACAAACCTCACCGATTAGTGAGTACTGTGCCCCCATTCTATATTTTCTGAAATCCCTCCAATCCCTCTTGTAGAGTACCCTCCATGGCTCTGAGGGATAGAATCACCATCAAAATAAAGAAAAAAGCCTAGATACTGAGGTTCTCGTACAATCTTGCTTAAGAAAACTGCCCAGTGACCGTATTTCAAAGGAAGCAACAGGAAATTCAAACAATGAAAAGCGTCGTAATAATAGAAGATCAAACAGCAGTCAGAGAAATGGTATCAGAGTTCATCTCTATGTTACCAGGTTACGAGATTGTGGGGTCTTTTGGTACAGGCGAAGAAGGCCTGCAGGGATGCATTAAACTAAGACCGGAAACCGTCATCCTCGATGTAGGTCTCCCCGAACTCAGCGGTACAGAAGTTCTGCGCGGTTTGACGCTTCACGTCCCAGGCGTGAAGGTGCTCGTCTTCTCAGGAAGAGCGAGCTCGGCAAACATTCGCGAACTACTCTCAGCTGGAGCTCAGGGATACGTCGACAAGATGGATGGTTTTGACGAATTCAAGAAGGCCCTAGATATTATATCTGGTGGTGGCACGTTTATCGGGCCCAAAATGGCTAGCGTCATGCGCTCCTTGATTCTCAATCCAGACGCCGGTTCTAGTGAAATACCTCTCTCAGACCGCGAAAAGCAAATTCTTCAGCTCGTCGCCGAAAGTCACTCCACAAAAGAGATTGCATCAAGACTAAGCATCAGCGTTCGCACGGTAGATAATCATCGTACCAATATAATGCGAAAACTGAATTTACACGACGTAGCGGCACTGACCCGTTACGCGATCAAGAACGATCTCATCTCACTCAGTTAGTTGGCCTGAACACCCTATTTCTCAGTCCAACTCTCTTTTAATTTATCTAACTAATTCACTGGGTCTTCCAGCGAATTTACTGACAGACGTACTCCTGCCTATCTAGCAGAGTACGACCTTGAGCTAAAAGGACTTAGCTCAAGAAGATCAGCCCAAACGGAATCACCACGGATGGAAAGTATGCCCCGAGCATCACAGCGTATCAATACGCACGAAAACTCTAGCTCCCCACTCGCCTCAGCGAATTCGACCAATAAGGACCGAATTTCAAAGGACAGCAGTGACGCTCTTAGCCCAATCATGGATTGGAGCTTTTTCGAATCGCTCGCCCTACCCGGAGAAAATATCGCATACTCCCTACACGACGGAAACGGCGTGTTTCTGGAAATCACAGAAAGTAGCGAATGCGTCTGGGGTTCCACGGCAAATCTCATCCAAGGCCAATCTCTTTTCGATATCGTCGAAAAACCAAACGTCCTCCGCGATTGGATGCTTCAGGCAGATCGCCCCACCGAAGACGAAATTATCGAAATAAATGCGACCCTCGAAAAAAACGACGTCGCAGCCATTACGATAAAATCCATCCCACTTTTTATAGCAAGTGATCCAGAACAAAGTCGCATCGTTCTAAAATCCGTTCGCAACGAACTAAAAATCACCGGCAATCCTTTCTCAAAAGGAAACCCATTTTTCTCCGTCCACCAATCAGACGGGCAATTCCTCTCCTCCAACTCAACATGGAAATCCATTCTAGAAAAAGGACACAGGGGAATCAACATCTTCAACCTCACTACAGAAGATGACGCCCAGATATTACGAGACACCTTTCAAAAAGTACTCGAAACACAGTGCTCTCAGTCCTGTGCACTACGCCTAAAGGTAGCCAACAACAAAGAGCGGGCCCTCCTCGTCACCGGGTCACCGGATATCTCCGTCGCTAATGCCATCGCTCTCGAAGCGAAAGACATCACTCTCGATAGTAGCAACCTTTCCAACAGTCTCCTAACAATAGGCATCGATTGTATTCAAGAAAGCGTGCTAATCCTCATGAAAGAGGAACTCGAATTCCGGGTATGTTACACGAACAAAGCCTTCGAACTGATGACAGGACACACTCAGTCCAGTATCGTAGGGGCAACGTTTTCTCGTCTCAAAGGCCCAAAAACTGACGAAAGCTCCGCCTTACTGATCCAGTCAGCCATCGAAGAAGAGCGAAATGTTCAAACAGACCTAACGCTCTATAGAAAAGATAACTCTTCTTTTTGGAGCAAAGCCAACCTTCGCCCTCTAAGAGACGACCTCGGCCAAACCAATTTTTTCATCCTTTCACTCGAAGACATCACCCAGGAAATGGAAGTCGCTCGAGAACTTGAAAGCCGCAATGAGGAACTCAACGAAGCCCTCAAAAACCTGAAAGAAACCCAGCGGACGATCATCCAACAGGAAAACCTCAGGGCCCTCGGCCAAATGGCCAGCGGCATCGCCCACGATTTCAACAACCTTCTCGCTCCCATCCTCGGATTCTCGGAACTCCTCCTAACAATCCCAGAAAACGCGAAAAACGAGAAGAAGCTCATCCCTTATCTCAAGCGCATCCAAGTCGCTGCCAAAGATGGAGCTGCCGTCGTCGGTCGACTCCGCGAATTCTACCGCTCTCAAAATGGCGATGAAGAATTTGCTGAGATCAATCCAAAAGACCTCATCCAACAAGCTAAGGAAATAACAAGCCATCGCTGGAAAAACCAAGCGGAGGCTGAAGGAAGACAAATCAGTTTCGAAACCTCCATCGATAGCCAAAATTACATCAACGGCGACGTATCTGAACTGCGACAAGTCCTCACCAATCTCATCATCAATTCCGTCGACGCGATTAAGGAATCTGGATCAATCAGCGTTAAGGTAAAGGAATCTGGAGAATTCATATTCCTCACAATTACGGATACCGGAAGCGGCATGTCTCCAGAAACGAAGAAGAAATGCCTCGACCCATTCTACACAACTAAAGGACAACTCGGCACCGGCCTCGGACTCTCCATCGTACTTGGCGTCGTCCAACGTCATGGCGGCCAGTTCACCGTCGAAAGCGAACTCGGCAAAGGCACTGAAATCTCAATGAGTTTTCCCGCCATCAAAAAATCCGCCGCCGAAGCAATCGTCCCCAAAGCCACTTTAACCAGTAGCAGACTGCGCGTCCTTCTCGTCGACGACGAAGAAGTCCTTCTCGAAGTAATTTCAGAACTTCTCAGTAGCAGTGGCCATATCGTCGACAACTACTCAGATCCCCACGAAGCTCTTTCAGAATTCGAAGCCAACAACTACGACCTCGTCATTACCGACCGAGCGATGCCCACCATGAGTGGCGACAAATTGGCAGAATCGATCAAGAAGATCAGCCCAACCACTCCCGTATTCATGGTAACCGGATTTGGAGAAATGATCAAAGACACCGGCGACTACCCAGAATTCGTCGACGCCGTCCTCCCCAAGCCTCTCCCACTCGACGTCCTCAACCAAAAGGTCAACGAGCTCAGAGCAAAAATGATCTAAGGAACGAAGTTCCTAACTGTCGGGATTCTAGAACCGACAAATTTTGCGTGGCTCCTTCTACAAAAAGAACCCGCGTTGCTTATCGCTAATCGGTAAGCCCGACTTCTCCATGACTTTCAGAAGGTCTTCCCATGCGTTGCGCTTATCTCGGTGAGAACTATTGCGAAGTAAATAGGATGGGTGATACGTCGCAATCGTAGGAATTCCCATAAACTCACGCCACTCACCCTTAATATCGCGCAAGGACTTAAAGGCATCCTTACCGAAAAACGCTTTGGAAGCCACAACTCCCATTACCACGACAACCTTCGGTTTCACTATCTCAATCTGTGCCTTTAAATAAGGCATGCAAAATTCGAGTTCATAATCCGTCGGCTTACGACTCCCCGCTGAATTCAAATCCACGGGACGCCAATTCATAATAGTGCTCAAATAAACTTGGCCGCGATCGCTTCCCATCGCCTTGATCATCTTATTCAGAAGCTGACCCGATTCCCCCATAAACGGCTCGCCCTCTGCAGTTTCTTCAGCTCCAGGAGCCTCGCCGCAAAACAAAATATCGGCATCCAAATTTCCAATGCCAAACACGACCTGTCCACCCTCGGGGGCTTGCTTCGTACAAACGGAACATCCGAGCACCTTTTCCTTCAAAAAGTCCCACTGCTCTTGCTTGCTTCCTTCCGGAAGTTCCACTGGAGGCGAAAGCGGAAAGGGAGACTTCTCTTTTACCTTACTAGCAACCTTCTTAATCTCCTCCGGGTTCATCGCCAATACCTTATCGAAATCCTCGCCGGTCGCAGAGCGGATACGTGCTGGAATCGACTCAATCGCCTTCTTCTCCTCAAGACGACGCTCCTCATCCGTTTGTTCGATAATCGGAGCGGCCCGATTTCCAATCCGTTCTAGAACCGTGTCCTTCAAACTCTGCATCGCTTCCTCAGAAACATGCACATGCGAAATTCCGTCTTGGTTGAGACGTTTCAGTTCATTAACTACGGATAGGAGAGCAGCTTTCATCGACTTTGCTTAGAAAGGATATTCTCCGTGTACTTAGCAAGCAGATCAAATTCCAAATTCACACTATCTCCTGCCTTACGTTCACCGAGACAGGTAACTTCCATCGTGTGCGGAATAATCCAAATCGTAATGACATTCTCATCCACGCGAGCCACTGTCAGCGACATCCCATCGATGGCCACACAGCCCTTATAGACCAAATACTGGGCAAATCCCTCCGGGGCTTCGATCTTCAGGATAATATCCTTACCATCGGGCTCGATCGCTAGAATCTTACCCTGCCCATCCACGTGACCACTTACGAAATGCCCGCCCACGCGACCATCAAACCGCAAGCTGCGCTCTAGATTAACACTCCCACCGGCATCGACCGCACAAAGATTCGTCACTCGCCTCGTCTCTTCCAAGACATCAAAGACCAAAGCTCCCTCTTTGATTTCTACGACGGTCAAACAGCACCCGTTAACCGCTACGCTATCGCCTAGCTTCACCGACTCACCTACTGTTTTGACAGCCACTTCTAGACGCCACGACTGCTCTCCCTCTACAAACGAGAGCACTTTCCCTTTTTCTTCAACGATTCCGGTAAACATGATAATTGTGCCACCACTGCTGCCCTAAAGCTCAATCCATTGCAAGACTCCCCACTACAATTCAAGAAACTCACAACAATCATTAAGAGAATTGCTAGCACCCAAGAGACTTTCCAATAAGCCGCGATCCGAGGAATGGCCGTGTCGCAGAGTCTCTATAAAGGTAAAGGCGGATGGGAGATTGACGACACTACGGAATTACCCAACATCCTTCCCTTTTTACAGACCATGACTTCACAAAGCTCAGATTACAATTTCTCCGAAATCGAGGCATCCTGGCAAAAGCACTGGGATGACAACAAAACGTTCGCGGCAAGCAACGACTCCGACAAAGAGAAATATTTCGTTCTCAGCATGTTCCCTTACCCGTCGGGAGCCGGCCTACACATCGGCCACCCACTCGGCTATACGGGTTCGGACATCCTAGCCCGTTACAACAAAGCCAAGGGAAAAAACGTCCTTCACCCCATCGGATGGGACGCCTTCGGCCTCGCGACTGAGCAATACGCGATCAAGACAGGCAAGCACCCGCGCACAACCTCCGTCGAGCGTATCGGCCACTTCCGCAAGCAACTCAAGTCGGTCGGCTTCGCCTACGATTACGACCGTGAAGTAGATACCTCCGATTCCAACTACTACCGTTGGACCCAGTGGATCTTCCTTAAACTCTTTAAACGCGGCCTCGCCTACGTCGACAAACGCCCGGTCTGGTGGTGTGAAGAACTCGCCACCGTCCTCGCCAACGAAGAAATCGTCGACGGCAAGTCAGAGCGTGGCGGCCACCCGGTCGTTCGGCGCAACCTCCGTCAGTGGGTCCTACGAATCACCGCCTACGCCGATCGCCTCCTCGAAGACCTCGACGGTATCGATTGGCCAGAGTCCACTAAGAAAATGCAAACAGAGTGGATTGGAAAATCCACCGGAGCCACCGCACGTTTCGCTCTCGAAGGACTCGACGAATCTCTCGAAATCTACACGACCCGTCCCGACACTCTCATGGGTGCCACCTACATGGTGGTCTCTCCAGAGCATCCATTGGTCGAAAAACTAACCATCGCCGAAAACAAAGCCGCCGTCGATGCCTACATCGCCACGGCCGCTGCCAAGAGCGACCTCGAACGAACTGACCTCGCCAAGGATAAGTCCGGCGTATTCACAGGCAGCTACGCAATCCACCCTATCACGGGCGACAAAGTCCCCGTCTGGATCGCCGACTACGTTCTCATCAGCTACGGTACCGGAGCCATCATGGCCGTTCCCGCTCACGATACCCGCGACTTCGAATTCGCAGAACAATTTAACCTGCCTATCGTCCCTGTCATTCAAGGCAAAGATGCCGAGGCAACACTCCCCTACACCGGGGATGGCAAGCTCATCAACTCGGGCGAGTTCGACGGACTCCCATGGCGGAAAGCCAAAGATCTGATCACTGCAAAACTCAACGAAGCAGGCACCGGCGAAGAAAGCATCCAATACAAACTCCGCGATTGGCTTTTCTCCCGTCAACGTTACTGGGGCGAGCCTTTCCCAGTCGCATGGGTATCAAAAGAAGACTACGATGCAGCCGTAACGAGTGGCGAGCTCGCCGAATGGTTGCCAGAAGAACCCGTTGCCTACACCGACGAAAGCGGTACACTCTACGCCCTCCCCGTCCCACCACAGTCCTTGCCGCTCGAGCTTCCCTACGTGGAATCCTACGAGCCCGCCGGAACAGGCGAAAGCCCACTCAAGAAGGCCGACGACTGGATGGAAATCTGGTACAACTACACAACCGGAGAATTCGTCCCCGCCCGTACCGACAAGCCGGAAGGCGACACATGGGTACGCGCCTCCCGCGAAACCAACACCATGCCGCAATGGGCGGGCTCCTGCTGGTACTACCTCCGCTACATGGATCCCAAGAACGCAGACGTTCTCGCATCCGACGACGCACTCAAGTATTGGCAAACACCTGACATGTACATCGGCGGAGCAGAGCACTCAGTTCTCCACCTCCTCTACGCACGTTTCTGGCACAAGGTACTCTACGACGAAGGCGTCGTACCAACTAAAGAGCCGTTCAAGAAACTCTTCCACCAAGGCATGCTCCTCGGCGAAGACGGCAAGAAGATTTCCAAGAGTGCTGGCAACGGCGTTGACCCCGTTGAAGTCGTCAACGAACACGGTGCCGACACCCTTCGCATGTACCTCATGTTCCTCGGCCCACTCGAAGCCCGCAAGCCATGGAGTTCCAAGGGAATCGGCGGCATCAACCGCTTCCTCAACAAAGTCTGGCGCGAAATAGTAGGCCGCGACGGTCAGTTGAATCCAAAGATTCAAGACGGATTCCAAGACAGCAAAGAAACCGAACTTCTCCTCAATCAAACGATCAAGAAGGTAGGAGCCGATCTGGACGAACTCAGTTTCAACACGGCAATCTCTCAGTTGATGATCCTCATCAAACACATCCAAGCCTGCGAAACCGTAAGTCTAGCGACCATAAAGAGTTTCATCCAACTCGTTGCTCCCATGGCTCCTCACATCAGTGAAGAGCTCTGGAACCGACTCGGTGAGAAAGACTCCGTATCCAATGGTCCATGGCCAAAAGTCGACGAATCCAAACTCGTCAGCGACGAGATCAAGGTCGTCTTCCAGGTCAACGGCAAGATGCGTGGCCAAGCGATGATCTCAAAATCCGCCACCCAAGACGACGTCCTAGAGCTCGCCAAACAAGAGCCCAAGGTCATCGCCCAAATAGAAGGCAAGACCATCCGAAAAATAATCTTCATCCCCGGTAAGATCTTCAACATCGTCGCGAACTAAGATTCTAAACAAATGTAGGGCCGGATACTATCCGGCCACCCATGAGATTGTCCGGATAGCATCCGGACCTACATTACAATAATGCAGCTCTCCCAATACCTTCCCGAAAACTTCGACTCCTCTAAGCCACTTGGCCTAGTGGCAGGTCGCGGCGTCTACCCGATGCTCATCGCCAACGCGGCTCGGGCCGCCGGTGTGCAGGTCCGCCTCCTTGCCTTCGATGACGAAACGATGGACGAACTTTGGGACAGTTTTCCGGACGAACAGCGAGCCCGATTTAACGTCGGCCAAATGGGCAAATGGCTCAAAGCTCTCAAAACGTTCGGCTGCGGTACCTGTATCATGGCCGGCCAAGTCCGACCGAAGAAACTCTTCAAAGGACTCAAGCCCGACCTCAAAGCCGCCACCATGCTTCTCAAATTGAAGCGGAAGAACGCGGAAACGATCTTCGGTGCCATCGCCCAGGAAATCGAAGCCGTCGGCGTTCTCCAACTGGACGCCCGAGCATTCCTCGACGACCAAATGGCGACCGAGGGCTTCATGACCAAACGCTTCGAAAAAATCGAAGGCACCTACATCGAACACGGAACCGAAATCGCATCCGAAATGGCCCGTCTCGATGTCGGCCAAGGCGTTGTCGTCCGCAAGGGAACCGTTCTCGCAGTAGAAGCTTTCGAAGGCACCGACCCCATGCTCAAACGAGCCGGAACCTTCAAAACAGACCAGCTCATCTTCGTCAAAACCGTAAAACACGCCCAAGACTACCGCTTCGACGTCCCCTGCTTCGGCATTCGCACCCTCGAAGTCATGCAAGAAGCAGGCGTAAAAACCGCCATTTTGAAAGCGGGCAGCGTAATAATCATCGAAAAAGAAAAAGTCCTCAAAGCCGCCATTAAGGCAAAAATACAACTAATTGGCTTCTAGTTTGCTCTTTATCCGTTTTTTCCCTTAAATTAACCGCCTAATCAGACGATTCTCTCATTAGGCTCGTTAGCCCCTAAAACTACACTATGAATTCCCACGTTGTCCCAGTTTCCGTCAAAGGTGTAATGCCAACTGTTAACGGTTGTGCCGTTTTCCTAGGAAACGAAAGCAAGACCTTCGTGATCTACGTTGATCACAGTGTAGGAAATGCGATTTCTATGGCACTCAACGGTGTCAAAAAAGAACGACCGCTCACTCACGACCTCATCACCAATATGCTTTTGGGTCTGGAAGCAAAAATTGATCGAATTGTAATCAACGACGTTCAAGAAAACACTTTTTTCGCCCGCGTCTTCCTCGAGATGCACAACGAAGTGTCACGGAAGCTCATCGAAATCGATGCCCGCCCGAGTGATTCCATCGTACTATCGCTTCAAAACAAGTGCCCGATCTACGCCGCCGAAAAAGTTTTCGAAAGCACTGAGGACATGACGCCCATCCTAGAGCGCGTCCTCAAACAACAAAGCGAAGACAGCGAGTAAAACCCGCGGCCTCGCTTGATAATCTAAAGCCCTTTAGCCTATTTTTAGATTCAGTCACCTCGGATCTTCGCACCATTGGCCCGTAAATAACGGACGACCTTAAATCGTCCAAACATATAGGCAAAAAGGATTGGTCGTTTGCCCCCTCCTTGATCTGCGTTTACATTGGCACCATGCTCCACGAGCAATCCAACCATCTCGAGATTACCTTTAAATGCGACTCCACCCAATGGGGTCTGTCCACGATCGTTTCGTAGGTCGACATCGGCTCCATGATCGAGAATTGCCTTCGCCGTAGCGGCATTTCCATTATAGGTCGCGAGCATCAAAAGAGAGTTCCCCTTTTCGTCTTTCAGGTCGACCGGCAAACCCGACCTCAACATCGGAACGAGTTGATCCGTATCGCCGGATCGAGCAAAACCACTCGCCATAACAAGCAGTTCTTCATAGCGCTTTTCTTCCTCAGGTCTAATTTCTAAATCGAGCATATCTTAATAAATTTAAGGCTTAAAAAAGTCACTGAGAGTTCTTTTCACTTTCTAAGCTCTTAGAAAAAGCCACTCTAAACTCTTTAACCATTTTCATCAGACTTAAGTGTGGCTCTTTCCCGTATTCATTTTTCATCGATCCCATTGCTTTGTCTTGGTCAACTTTACATCTGTAGTTCGCGATAAAATAAAAATCGCTGAGTTCAGGGAAAGACGCTTTATCCTCAAATTTAGTAAGAGCATAATCCATCATCAGGTTTTCTCGAACTTCATGGTCACCAAATCTCTTGATAATTTCGAAAACCTCTAAATCAGTAATCGTTTCCTTTGGAGTAAAATACACATGATATGTATACATATCCGACTACGATTGAGATTCCAGATTGAGAGCACGAACCACACCTTCGCAATAAGCGGAATCCGCTCGTTCAAAATGCTCGAGTTGTCGCTCTATAATATCTTGCGGCACACCTTCCATGGCTTCCGCGATATTTGAGAAAAGCCGTTCCTTCTGCTCAGTGGACATGAGACGGAACAAATCTCCCGCTTGAGTATAGTCATCGTTTCCTTCGCGATGATCATACCGACTAGCATCACCAGAGATTCTGAGTGGAGGTTCCGCGATAGACTCATCCTGAACAGGCCCTTTCACTGTATTCGGTTCATAATACGCATCAACACTTCCAGTATCATTCGCAAAGAAACGCATAGCCCCATCCTTATGGTAATGGTTCACTTCCGACTTCGGACGGTTCACAGGCAAGGCTTCGTAGTGAGTCCCAAGGCGATAACGATGGGCATCTGCATAAGCAAAGACACGAGCCTGAAGCATCTTGTCTGGAGAAAATCCAATCCCAGGTACGATATTCGAAGGCGAAAATGCAGCCATCTCAATATCGGTAAAATAGTTATCCGCATTGCGATTCAATTCCATAACGCCCACATCAATCAACGGATAGTCGGCATGCGGCCAAACCTTGGTAAGATCAAATGGGTTATAGGCCGTTTTCTCCGCATCCAGCTCTGGCATGATTTGCACAGCAACCTTCCAACTTGGAAACTCCTTTTTCTCTATGGCACCAAAGAGCTCCTCTTGATAATTTTCGCGGGAACGCCCAATCACTTCTGCAGCTTCAGAGTTAGTATAATGCTGATGCCCTTGATTCGTCTTAAAATGAAACTTCACCCAATAACGTTCCCCTGATTCATTCCAAAAGCTGTAAGTGTGAGACCCATACCCGTTCATATGCATTGGCGTCTTCGGGCAACCACGATCACTCATTAAAATAGTCACCTGGTGAAGACTCTCTGGACTCAAAGACCAGAAATCCCACATAGCCTTGCCGGAACGAAGATTTGTCTTCGGGTGACGTTTTTGAGTGTGGATAAAGTCGGGAAACTTATACGGATCACGAACGAAGAAGACGGGCGTATTGTTCCCGACCAAATCCCAATTTCCTTCATCTGTATAGAATTTCAGGGCAAACCCACGCACATCCCGCTCTTGATCGGCTGCTCCGGCCTCACCAGCAACCGTAGAAAAACGAGCGAGCATATCAGTTATCTTCCCTACCTCTCCAAAAATCTTCGCTCGCGTGTACTGGCTAATGTCATGCGTCACGGTAAATGTCCCAAATGCTCCCCAACCTTTGGCATGAACAACACGCTCAGGAATACGCTCACGATTCTGATGCGCCAACTTCTCAAGAAGCTGATAGTCTTGAAGCAGAATCGGACCACGGCTTCCGGCCGTTAACGAATTCTGATTATCGGCAATCGGGTTGCCCGCACTAGTTGTAAGTCGCTTTGTTTTTTCAGTCATAGGTACTAAAGATTTCGAGTCCATTATACCTTAATTCTATCGATAAATATAATTGAATTAAGAGATACTATCCATAGAAATATTCTATGGATATAAAACAACTGAAGTGCTTTAATACGATTGCCCAAGAAGGAAGTTTTACCAAGGCGGCGAAATTGTTGAACATGACACAACCTTCGTTGAGCTATCAAATATCCTGCCTCGAAGAGGAACTCGGAGAACCGGTCCTAAAACGCAGCTCGCGTGGAGCGATCCTGACAGAGGCGGGGCAAACCCTGCGCAAACGGGCTATCGTCATATTATCCGAAACCGAAAAAATCCATTTAGATTTTGAGCTACGTGGAGCGATGCTCGGAGGGTCTGTCGTATTCGGAATTATTCCAACCATCGCACCCTTTCTTCTCACCAAGACGCTAACTGGCTTCAACCGAGAACATCCCCATGTTCAGATCCGAGCTCGAGAGGCACGCACCTCTCAACTCATCCAAGAAGTTGTCTCTGGTGAGATCGAATTCGCCATTCTTAGCGATATCGACAAAGCGACCCTCAAGAAACACTCCCTCCACCTCGAGCTCCTTTTCGAAGAGCGGCTTCTACTCGCCCTTCCCGCAAACCACCCGCTAACCGTCCACGACACGCTAAGCCCAAAGATGATCGCTCCTCATAAGATGCTCCTGCTTAACGAAGGGAACTGTCTACGCGATCAATCGATCTCCGTCTGTGGAAAACGCACCCAAGAATCCCCATTTATCTGCGAGCAGCTCCCCACACTCGAAGCCATTATCAGCTCAGGCCTTGGGCTCGGTATCGTACCAGAAATGTCCCGTCGCTCAACTCCCGTTCTAGGCATGGTGTACCGCCGCTTCAATCCTCCAGAGCCCAAACGCATAATCGCCCTTCTCAAACGACGCGGCAAAAAAGTAAGCCCCGCAGCAGAGGCACTTATCGAAATTCTCAAAACCCAGGCTCACAGCTAAGACAACTTCAATTCCACGAAAAACGATTGGAGATTGAAAAACTCTCCCGCTTACTTCACCCACTTCCTCCGTGTCCGAAACCAGCGACAGTTCAACACCGGGAAATCGAGTTCTCCCTAGCGGTATATTGCCAAGTCAGGCCCTCACTGCTCTTGCTCCCATGCAAGATGTCACCGATCGCCCTTTCATGCAGGTGATTTCCGAATTTGGCAGCCCTGACTACTTCTTCACCGAGTACTTTCGCGTCCACGTCCAATCACGCCTTGAAAAACACATCCTCGAAGCAGTTACCGAAAACCACACCGGTCGCCCCGTCTTCGCCCAAATGATCGGCGAGGACATTCACCACTTGGTTCGCACAACCAAAGATCTTCTTCAGCACAACGTTGCCGGCATCGACCTCAACATGGGGTGCCCTGCCCCAACTGTTTACAAAAAGGCCTGTGGCGGCGGACTCCTCCGCGACCCCGCAAAAATCGACCGCGTACTCGGCGCCCTACGCCAAACCATTCCGGGCCTGTTCACGGTGAAGATGAGAATTGGATTCGATGATACCCAAAACTTCGAAACCATCCTCGAACTCGTCAATAAGCACGACGTCGATCTCCTCAGCCTCCACGGTCGCACCGTTAAAGAGAAGTACCGAAGCGACGTTCACTACGATTGCATTAAACAAGCTGCCTCCATCGTAAAATGCCCCCTTCTCGCAAACGGCGATATCTGGTCAGCATCAAAAGCAAAAGAAGTCCTAGAATACACCGGAGCTGCCGGAGTAATGATCGGACGCCACGCCATTCGAAACCCTTGGATCTTTAAACAGATCCGAGAAATGCAGAGTGGAGAACCCATTTCAAAAATTCCTCTTTCCGAGGTCAACACCTACATCAAACGCCTCTACACCATGATCTCAAAGCCGTGGCTCGAAGAGAAGTCACTGGTCAACAAGATGAAGAAATATCTCAATTTCATCGGTCAAGGCGTAGACCCCGAAGGAAAATTCATCTACGAAGCCCGACGAGCCCAATCACAAGATCAGCTCTTCGAAATCTGCGACCGCCACATGCTCGGCAAACCAGATGCCTACTTCGCCGACGAACCCTTCAAAGGCGTCGTAGCCCGCCCCAACTGCGAGTAACTCCAGTCCCTAACCAACAAAAATACCCATCCGCGTAACAGATGGGCATCAGAAAATTAATCTAAGAAGAATCTTAGAGGCTGTTAAATAAGTCTGCGCAAGTAGGTAAATTAGATTTTTCAGTCAAAATATCGGATTGCGATTTGAAGTGTGCCAAGCGGCACATTGAAATGAGCAAACGAAATTTGGGCGAAAAAGATACGAACATACGAAGAAGCCTACTTATTTAATAGTCTCTTAGTCTGTACGGCTAGTAACCTGCAAAAGGTGGTAACCAAATTGCGTTTTCACTGGACCTTCCACGCTCATCACATCGGCTGAGAATACAACTTTGTCGAATTCAGGGACCATCATACCAGGCCCAAATTCACCCAAATCACCACCCTGCTTTCCAGATGGGCACTGTGAGTGCTTCTTCGCCAAATCTGTGAATTCTTCACCTCCATCGATTTGGGATTTGAGTGCTGCGCACTCAGATTCAGTTGCGACTAAAATGTGTCTAGCGGTTGCTTTTGCCATAATAATTTAACAATTAGGGTTCTATGGAAACAGGGTGTTTTCCACTAGGATGGCTAAGGAATAAGAAGCCGGAGGTAAAGCGTTATCCGCAACTCCTATCGCGGCCTAAGCAACAAAACTGATCCCCCACATCGCTTTCTACTATCTCACCAAATTTCGTTCCAATCGGTCAAATCGAAGAGATTCAGAGTAATTTCCTCCATCAACTCAATAAGCAGTCCCAACATACCCTCTCATTTAAAACGGGAAGCACCTTATCAAGCCGCGAACACTACTGACGATTATCTAGGGAAAGAATCTAGCCCCACATTCCTGTGGGCCCCTTTCTCTATGTACCGTCTTTTCGCACTGATTTCAATTTTTACACTTCTAGTCGCCAGCAATACAATTGCTGCCGATCAAGACGCAAACCTCAGTGCCGTCGTTCTTCCTGGAGCCTTGGAAATCGATCCTCTATCGCTCTCTAAAGTTTTCACGCCTGTCAACGGCCTCACATTCGAAGCCTCGGCTCAACGCCAAAAAAATGCCATCCACTTCATCGTTGATGACATAACAATCAACGATCTGAATGGTGACGGCATGGGTTGGGCTCTTCTCGCCATCCCCAAACCCCTAACCAAAGACAACAGTCGACTGCCAATCGGAAAAATAGATGGATTCTTCAACCCCTCGGATCCTCAGAACACCAAAATCATTGGAAAGCTCTTCGCGAGATACACCGGAGCTGACCAAACTTCAGGCTATACCATCGACTTTGGCGTCCACTACACCATCCCCGCCCTCGCGGAGAGCGGAACCTACACTGGTGAAGTAGCCCTCATTATTAGAGCCGACTAAAACATTAATTCCCCTTGGGCGTATCGCTTCCGAGCTTCCTCCAGGTGGGTCTTCATTTCCATTGTCTCCAAAAGCTTAAACAATGTACCCAGGTCGAGCTGGCCAGCTTCGACGAACTCTGGACCACAACTCATATCGAAACCAATAATCTGACGGTTGATTTTCATCCGATCAGCCAATTCCGGAAGGATTTCACGAAAACGAGGCGGCTTTAATTCCGCCGCGTTTGCCTGAATATCATCCAAATCTCCATACTCGAGAAGCCATTTAACCGCCGTCTTCGGCCCAACACCGGGGACACCAGCAATATTATCCGAACTATCCCCAATTAAAGAAAGATAATCAACCATCTGCTCCGCCGTTACGCCAAACTTCTCCTTCACACCCTCAGGATCAAGGCGACGCCAGCCCAAACGAGGATTCGCAGTCGGCGGAGGTAACAACATATGCGTACGCTCGTTCACACTCTGCGCAAAGTCCTTATCGGCACTCACAATCAAAATCTCCGCCGTCGGATCACGATCTGTAATACGTTTACCATAGGCCGCCAATAAGTCATCCGACTCCACCCCATTTTCCTCATAAACCCCAAAACCCATTGCACGCGTAAGCTCCTTTATGATCGGAATTTGCTTTGAGAATTCCTCCGGAGTCTCCGCACGATTAGCTTTGTACTCAGGAAGCAAGGCAAGCTTTGCCTGCGCCCCTCCAAGATCAAAAAACACTATACTCTCCCGAGGCGAATGCTCGTCGACTAACTTCCACAGCGAACGCACCCAACCATACAAGGCATTAGTCGGAAAACCATCGGAACGACTCAACTCACGCACCGCATAGAAGGCTCTAAAAGCCATATTGAACCCATCAATAAGAAGTATTTTAGACATCGAAAAAAAAGTGGATTTAGAAATGAAAAACGCCTGCCCATAAAACAAGGCAGGCGCTCAATAAAAATTAACTTATCAACTACTGACTACGCGACTCGCTGCCACCAGGAGTTACGATCGTCGGATTCTGGAAAAGTGTGCCCGGACGCACACCACGCAACGACTGACGCTTCGGAGACCCACCTGGACTCACCAAATGCGCGGTTACAAAGATAAGAAGATTACGCTTCGAAGAAGTCTCACCTTCCGAGCGGAAGAAACGGCCCAACAATGGAATATCGCCGAAAAGAGGAACCTTATCCTCCACCGTAACAACTTCTTCACGAGTCAAACCGCCCATAACAACAGTCGCCCCATCCCAAATAGTAACCTTAGTCGATACCTCACGTACCGAGAAGATGGGCTGATAGAATCCCGAAGGAGCCTTAACGGTCGTACCGCCGGAAATTGCAATACTTGGCCCGCCATATTCAACAAAACCTTCAAACTCCGTCACACGAGGATTCATCTCCAACGTGATGCTATAATCATCTTCCTCTACGATCGGCGTCACCGAAAGTTCAACCCCAACATTACGGGTTTCGAAATCTTCAGGTGTACCCGGTGTGATCGTTACACCAGCTGCCCCACCCCCGCTGATAGAGCCACTAGAACTCCCAACGTTACTTTCCGTATCAGAATAACGAGTCGGATAACGAAACTCTTCAGCAACACTCAATTGAGCCTGATTACCAGAGAGCACTGTCACCTTTGGAGCACTTAACAGATCTGATCCTGATTTTTGAGACAACGCACGAATCGTAACATCAATATTAGCATTTCCAATAGAGCCCATTACATTGGTAAAAGGAACGCTTCCGACCCCAAGTGGAATCGATCCAGGTAATCCAGGAGGTGACAAAAACTCCGAGATGGTATCCGCGCCCGAACTATCGCGTATCAATATAGAACTCCCAACATTAGTGGGTGAAGTGGTATCGGCGAGACTTCGAAGCGATGAATTGTATTTTTCCGCACCCGCTCCAGATCCAGTGTCTACCGCCCAGTCAAATCCAAGTTCCTCGATTGCTCCTTCTTGCACTTCAAGAAATTTCGCCTCGATCTCAACCTGCTTAACATCCGTATAACGATTCAAGATATTCCGGATGCGCTCCAAATTACGAGTAGACTGAGTAACGATCATCGCTGACCCATCATACGCCATCGTACTTCCTTCGACCCCAGTGAAATCAACCCCTGCTTGTTGCAGGAAGTTTCGAATTGTCACCGCATCACTTGATGCCCCCGCTGCAGGAGAAGATGTCCCTTCAGCGAACGGATCATCAGCGTAGGAAGCACCTGCCAACGTTGAGTCAGTAACGCCTGTCATTCTAATGACGGTCGAACGCGAGACTGGAAAAACTTCTGTACTCAAATTTCGTCTTTCTCCACCTGGTCTCAATACGATAGCATCGGGTTGGATCTCATACTGGAAGCCCACCGAATCTGATATGAAATCCAAAATTCGCTTCAGCGATAGATTGCGCAAGGTAATGTTGACCGTTGGATTCTGACGATCCGGATCGAGTAAAACAAGATTCACTCCTCGTGCTCCGATATCCGTATTGTCAAATTCCTCGGATATCGCACTCAAGGTATTCACCACTCGACTCAAACTAACCTCGGTGAAATTTACGTTTGGAATCACGATGCTATTGAGCTTCTGCATCAAGGGAGCAGGCCCCATCACAGTAGGATTGATATCAGGACGCTCCTCGTAAATTCCTGGACGCTGCCAGGCACTCGAAACTTCTTCCAAAAGCTGCTCGCGTGTTTTCAACTTATTCAAATATGCCATTGAGCGACGCTCTCCCGAAATACGAACGAGGAAGCTCTTTGCCATCGAACTATTAGGATCCAAGGTTTCGATCTGCTTAAACGTGGCCTCCGCCCCGTCGATATCTCCTGCAAAGAATTGACTACGCCCTCTCAACTCCAAGCCTTCGATCTCTTCCATCAAACTAACGTAATCTGGGCTAATATCTTCAATCGGAAGGCCACCCTTCTTTCCCGAAACTGCCGTTTGGCGCTTCGCATCGTATATTGATTTCTGACGCATGATGTCACGCTGATCACGCTTTAACTCGTCTATCAAACGCTGCGTCATCGGGTTCGGCCCCAAACTTCCGAGTGCTTGCCCCATACTCTCCAAGGCTAAATCAAAATCACCACGCTTTGCTTGACGCAAGGCTACCTCCCGAACTTTACGGGAATTCTCCATACTCTTGAAGATTCGCTCTTCCTCTAACTTAGCCATGTACTCAGCTTCGCTAATCAATGCCGCCCGTCGATCTCCCGAAACCTCCGAGGATGCAGGATCAATCCCTCGCTTTTCCTCAGTAATCATTGTCTCGACATCCAGGAGAATTCTCTGAACCGATTCATCTTTGGGAACAAGTGCTTCGAGCTCTTTAAGCTTTTCCCGAGCCACTGCAAGATCTCCATCGTCTCGTGCTTGCAGAGCCTCAGACATGAGGCGAATCTTAGTGTCCGTATCGGTCTGTGCGAAAACCGGAACACTCAGCACTGCAATGAGCGACAACAGGATCGCGTTGCCCCAAAGCCGAATTAAGGAAGGTGATTGCTTTTTCATAGAGATATAGGGGTTAAGGAGAGTACTGAAATCAGCTTCGCGGTTTGCCCACTTGGCTTTTAGGACGTATCGCAAAAGGACTAATTGGTCGAGATTCTTCCGAATCTATGTTTAAAGAATCATCTGATCGAATGGGCGTCAATAAGCGGGAATGACGTTTATCTCCATCTATTGAAATTTTCGTTACCATCGCTTCCTCGGGATCTCCGGACAAATCGCCAACGACGTAGTATCCATTATCTAATTCGACCTGACTCCCCTCACGCACTAAATAAACTTGCCCAGTTGCGACGGCTCGCACTCTAGCTTCCAAATCCGAAAAGATCTTGGTTTCAACGTTGGTGAGAAAAAGTTCTTCTCCACTCTCGTAATCCAACAAACGAGCCACTCCAATTTTTTCAAAAACCGGCATACTTCCCTCTTGCTCGATTTCCATTTGTCGCAATTCAAAGGAGAGTACTTTAACACCTGCCTCGACGAGTACTTTATTCTCACGGGCCAATATCAAAGTGCCCGTTGGTATATATTCAAAATACGCAACATAGTTACCAGTCTCTCCGGCGTACCCGACAAGTTGAAGGCGATATGGCCGAGGTCTTACATCAACCAATTCCAAACCAAAATCCTTATAGGGGTCATCAGCTATTTTCCCAGAAACGATCGTTGGCGGAGTTAAGGTAAAGGTCCCTGACACTGGATTATAATAAATCACTGGAGGTGTGAAAACATCGAACAACCAATCTTCTCCACGGCTTTGACTTACCGGTTTATCCCAGATGGCCTTCTCTATATTTCGAGTAACCACTTCGTAATGCTCCACATCAACCTTACGATCCGACAACATCGGTCGAGAAAGCTCGGTCATAGTATTCAAATTACTCGTATTTCGAATACTAGTAACACCCACCAAAAGAAAGATCACCATCGCAGATAGCAATATCAACTTGTCGAAGAATTCACTCAACCGAAATCTAAGCATCACTCCCTCCTTCCGCTATGACAGAATCAGCAATATCCTTGAAAGATTCGATTTCTTCCAAAAATTCAATCGTAACCGAAAAAGTTGATTGATTCTCCGAAACGATAGGCACCTGAGCAGCCTTAATAATCTGATCACCCTCAGCAGGGTTCGAAAACGGATTATCAGCAACGACACCACGTTCCCCTCGATTCTCGTTATCACTATCTGAACCGACAGCTAAAGAACAAACAACGAAAGGTAATGAAGAATCAATGATTCGATTAATGAAATTCCGAACACCCAAGGATTGACTTCGAAAAGTCACTTTAAACGCCATCGACGACAACACCCCCTCCGTTCGGATTGACTCGGCTGGATCCAAAACAAAGAGATCTCCTTTACCACTATTTTTAACTGATCCCGATGTCACACTCCTAATAGAACGTGGATTCTCTCTCTGAATCCCGACAAAATCACTGACCTCTGAATCAAAGAGAGCTTGGAGTAAAAACTCCATAACCTTCACCTGCCGGTGTACAATTGAAATATCGATCTCTTCAGGGCCAACATTTGTGTATTCACTAAAACCAAATCTCTGGCTTCGATCAACAGGTGCATTTGAAACCACAGCGTACTTCCTTAAATCTTCAACATAACGAGCGATTTCAAAAAATGCGTCTGTCCTCGTCAACGGATCCGTCCCCAAAAAACGATCTTTGTCGTATGTATTCAAACTAAGTCCCGACAAGACCTGTTCGTAGACCTCATACAATTCAGTGAAGTTTTCGTTCAGAGCTTCTAAGTTCCCCCCAGTCGGGGACGGCTTACGCAACAAGAAACGGTCCAGTCTATTGCTTTTTTCGACATATCCTTTCTCAAGATCTTTGAGAGTCGATTGCCTCTTCTGTACCATCCACATCGCCATCAAAACACCAACGATTAGCACCGCTAGCGATGAATAGAAAAAAGGATTACGTTTAAACCAAAGCATCGCGTATCTATAAACTCTTTGTTGGGTCTACGATCAGTGTGAAATCGAACTTCAAGATTCCCGGCACCGAATTATCAAAACGCTCATCTTCAAGTCCCAATATGAACCGTGAAGCCGCAATATTCTCTAGCAAAGACTTAACGCGAACATAAGAATCCTGGCTCACGCTAGACATTGGATTTTCAACGTCCAACAAACGCCCAGCCAAACGCAAACGAACGGGATCCTCGATCTCTAATTTATTCCTGACATCGTTCCCTCCCGATCGATTTCCGGCCAACTGACCCGCCCCTTGTTGAGCACGAATAACTTCCAGTTTATTTAGCCAAACATCTTCCACCGAAATAAGGCGATCTTGAAGATCGTTGATAAAATAAATCCAGTTCGCTCGAGAGGCCCCTATCTCAGAAAATGATTCAATTGCTTTCTGAAGGGCTTTCACATTATCGATGCGATCTAAGATCCGGTTGTTTAAATCCTTAATGGGATCGATCTGGGCATCCAAGTTCTGGATTTCCTGCTCATAAGCTCGTATAGCAACCGTTGTATTAAACAATGGAAGACAAACGGCAGCACACGCGACTAATCCAGCTGAGAGGAAATAGGGCTGCTGACGACGAAATTTCCTCTGCCATACCACGCTCCGCGGCATCAAATTGATCAATGAAGAATCAGGGACAAACTGTCCAATACCCGCACCGACGACACCAGCAAGCATCTCTCGATCTCGGTCTACGTTGCAAGCGGATGGAAGAGCAGGTGCTGTACGCACCTTTCGCAGAGGATCGTAGCGTGCAACTGGGATCCCCAGTCGGTTAAACAACAAATCTTCAATTCCTGGCAATAAAGCACCTCCGCCGGTTACGAAACAAGCCTTAGCCTCTCCCAATATACCATGCCGCTTACTGATCGCAGTCGTACGAGAAATTTCAGTCGCCAAACGCTGCAAGAACGATCGA
Organism: uncultured Puniceicoccaceae bacterium; assembly: GCA_963933925.1. Classification (GTDB taxonomy): domain Bacteria; phylum Verrucomicrobiota; class Verrucomicrobiia; order Opitutales; family Opitutaceae; genus JAKYXN01. The sequence continues at coordinate 7,367 of CAWVWU010000004.1, read as the reverse complement.
GCCGCTAACTCAAACGTTTCGTATTCCAAAGTTGGAACAGGACTACCCTCAATGCAGTCACGCTTCATCTGTTCGGCCTCTTCAATTGAGACACTCAAGGCATCTGCAATCTCACGTGTCAGCGAATCACCTCCGACCGACACATTACGTGAGAAGAACTTCCCAAGATGAGTATAGATCAAATCCGTCGACTTCGCTCCCACCGAAACAATCAAAGACGACTCCTGTTGCTCAGGATAATTATAACGGAAGCCATTAAGCAGGGAGATAAATGTCGGCTCAATACTCTCCAGCTTCAATTTTGAGATCTGAGCGTAACGAGCTAAGGCTTCTACAAAGTCAGTCTTTGTAGCAGCGATAACAGCTTCAAAATCCAAATCATCCTCATCAATCAGACAATCCCCCCAGGTCACTTCGCTAATTGGATACGGGATATTTTGACGTACCTCATAAGCTATGATCTTCGATCGCTTGCGAAGAACCACTTGAGGAATTTTCAAATACTTCGTCAGAGACAAATGCCCAGGAATAGAAACAACAACGGGCAAATCAGCTGGGAAGCGCCCTCGAATCGCTTCAAAATGTTCCGAGGCAGCCTTAAGCCACAACAAGGGATCGGAGGACTCGAAAGTAATGTCTTCAACACAATAGTCTACCACATCGCAACGCCCACTAGCATTCATCTGCAGATGAGCGGCTACTAAGTGACGGGATCCACAGCTTATGACTAAATAACGGGAAAATCTCATAAAGTGAGTTTACCAGTTTTTGATAAGCCCATCGTTTGCACAAGAAAAATATGGCAGAACACTAAAAGGATCCCTTATCTCGCTTATTAAGTTACCCCTAGACAACGGGCAGGTCTATTTTCCGGCACCTTTAGATTGTTCCAAAGCGATTTGACCATGCGCTCTCTTCAATGAGGGGGTAGAACGTGGATACTCACTACTAAACGGAGTCATGTCCTGAGTTTTCAATACCCCTTCGTTACGCTGTCCGTCCTTAGTGGCTCGTGCTATAAAGCTTTGCTTCACTTGTGGACGTTCTAAGCGATCCGATACAACTTCCTCCAGTAATTCTCCATTTCTTGATAGGCGCACCAAAAACGAATGAGGTTCTCCCTTCACTAGATCGCGCTTTACGACTTCAGGAGGTAAATAAAACCGGACGACATGTTCTCCTCTCTCCAATGAGACCAATTGAGCAACGGACCTATAGAATTCAAACTGAGGACGCCCCTCCTCCCTGATTTCAATCCCCAAAAAGAGCTCAACGTCGAGATCATCCAAAAAATCAGCATCTTTGCGAAGTCGATCATCCACGTCGCGACTGACCTCAATCTCCACCGAACTTTCATACCAACGGTCACTCCCCGAAAAAGATATCTCGTTAAACTCTAATCGCCTCACCTCGACTGCCGATCCCAAAGCAACGACAGAGATCGAAACAACAATGAACAAAATATTCGCTAAATTTCTCATAACAATAATCACAAACAGCTAAAGATTAATTAGTTACGCAGCAACCGACGACAAAATATTCGCATTGCTTTACAAGGGGCTCCCACCATAAGAGTCAGTAAAACCATAAATAGCCTTATGCAATACAAGATTAGCGTATTAGTCTTCCTCAGGGACTCAAAAGGACGATTCCTCCTCCTAAAACGGAAAAAGAAGCCCAATTTCGGGCTATGGAGCCCCATAGGCGGTAAATTGGAAATGGCACAGGGAGAGTCACCCTTCGAGTGTGCAATTCGAGAAACTGAAGAGGAAACCGGCCTCGAAATAGATGAAAGCAATCTCCACCTCTTTTGCATGGCTGCCGAAAAGGCCTACGAGGGCAACGGTCACTGGCTCATGTTCTTATATACCTGCAATAAACCCATCGAACAGCTCCCTCCTGATATGGAAGAAGGCGATTTTGCATTTTTCGAACGCCAAGAAATTGACGACTTAGCGATCCCCGAGACCGATCGAGAGGGTCTCTGGGCCATTTACGACGAATATAAAGACGGATTCGTAGCCTTAAAGGCAGACTGTCACCCAGAAAAAAGCTTAAAAATCACTCTAGAGCAGGTGATCAAACGAGCTTAGCCTTTACACACACTCTCCTTTATTCCTTCCTCCAGCCGTACAATGATCGAGCGTATGACCTTGATCTTTGCCAAATTCTAACAATCTTCGGGTTCCCTTTTAATCCGAAACTTGCCAATAAAGCCGTGAGCAGCAAAGCAAAACCATCACCAAGAAAATCAAAAAAGTCCGATGCAGTCGACCTCGCTAAAGAAGCGAAGTTACCGATCAACAAGGACTTAAGCGACGACCAGAAAATTGATTTTCTGCGTCAAATGGTTCGTATCCGCCGTTTTGAAGAACGCTCACTACGCGTTTACCAACAGGGTAAGATCGGCGGATTCCTCCACCTTTACATCGGTCAAGAATCCGTAGTAATGGGCTGTGCCTCCCTAATGGGAGACGACGATCACCTCATAACCACATACCGCGACCACGGTCACGCCCTCTCAGTTGGGATGACAATGAACGAATGTATGGCCGAGCTTCAAGGCAAGGCGACAGGATGCTCCAAAGGCAAGGGCGGTTCGATGCACTACTTCGCACCGGACAAAAACTTCTGGGGGGGTCACGGAATCGTTGGCGGTCAGACTCCTCTCGGAGCCGGTATTGCTTACGCTCTAAAATACAAGGGCATCAAAGGATCCTGCATGTGTTTCCTCGGAGACGGCGCAATCAACCAAGGTGCCTTCCACGAATCTCTCAATCTCGCGGCACTATGGGACCTTCCCGTCATTTTCATTATTGAGAACAACGGTTACAGCATGGGAACATCACAAGAACGCTCGAGTGCCTTCCCAGAAGGTGGCCTCGCAGCACGTGCTGAAGGTTACAACATCGAGTGGGACTCCATTAGCGGCGAATCAATTTACGCAGTACGCGACGGAGTCAATAAAGCGATCGAGCGTGCTCACAACGAAAGCCGCCCTACCGTCCTCGAAATCCACACCTACCGCTACCAAGGCCACTCCATCGCGGACGCCAACCATAAGAAGTACCGGACTAAGGAAGAGATCGAAGATTATCGCCAAACACGCGACCCAATCAACATTTACAGACTCCACTTGATGGAAGCTGGAATTCTGACAGAAGAGGCATCCAAGCAAATCGATACTGAAGCTCGTGCAGAAGCCGAGGCATCAGCTCAATTCGCCGACGATAGTCCATACCCACAACCCGAAGCGATCACCGAAGACGTTTACTGGTCAGTCGACAACGACGACCAGACCACTTCGCAAGGCACTCACTTCTTCAACGACTAATCCCTAGCGGAAAGCGAAACAACGCAAACACGTCAGAATAAAAGGAAATTTTCAAGATGGCTGAAATCACATACAGACAAGCTCTCAAGGACGCAATGTCCGAAGAAATCGAGCGCGACGAAAACGTCGTGATCATCGGCGAAGAAGTCGCCCAATACAACGGTGCCTACAAGGTGACCGAAGGCATGCTCGCCAAATATGGTGAAAAACGTATTGTCGACGCACCAATCAGCGAAGCCGGATTCATCGGCATGGGCATCGGAGCATCAATGCTCGGAATTCGCCCTGTTATGGAGCTCATGTTTTGGAGTTTCGCTTACGTCGCATGGGATCAAATTATCAACAACGCGGCCAGTGTACGTTACATGTCTGGTGGACTGATCAATGTCCCCATCGTGATCCGCGGGCCTGCTAACGGTGGAACGAGCGTAGGTGCGACTCACTCGCACACTCCAGAAAACTTCATAGCCAACACTCCTGGTCTCAAAGTTGTTTGCCCAGCAACTGCCTACGACGCCAAGGGGTTGATGAAGGCTGCCATCCGTGACAATGACCCCGTCTACGTTATGGAAAGCACCGTCCTCTACGGCATTGCCGGCGAAGTTCCCGAAGAAGACTACATCATCCCAATCGGAAAAGCAGACATCAAACGCGAAGGAGCAGATGTTTCTCTCATCGCACACAGTCGCCCAGTAATCACTTGCCTCAAAGCGGCTCAGATTCTGAAGGACGAACACGATATCGATTGCGAAGTCGTCGATCTGCGCTCGATCCGCCCACTCGACGAGGATACAATCATTGAATCCGTCAAAAAGACTGGACGTGCCGTTCTCGTTGAAGAGAACAAGCCGTTCTGTGGCGTTGACGCCCAAATCGCTTATCTCATTCAAAGCAGAGCCTTCGACTATCTCGATGCACCGATTCAACGAATCTCCGCGATCGACGCTCCTGCGATCTACAGCCCACCTCTAGAAAAACTCCAACTACCCGAAGTCGACGTTGTCGTGAAGAAGGTATTGGAACTCTTCTAAAGCTTCCCTGACACTACACCGCAACTAGCACTCAAACTTATTTAGTATATGGCGACTATCATCGATATGCCTAAACTCAGCGATACAATGTCCGTCGGGACTGTCGCTACTTGGCTCAAAGCCGAAGGCGACACCGTCTCATCCGGCGACATCATCGCAGAAATCGAAACCGATAAAGCGACTATGGAACTTGAAGCCTTCGACGAAGGCGTCCTACTCAAGCAAATCGTGCCCACAGGTGCTCAAGTGCCCATCGGATCTCCAATCGCAGTAATCGGCGAAGCGGGCGAATCTTTCGAAATTCCAGAAGGCGCAGCTCCAGCAGCCGAAGAAGAAGCAGCAACTCCGGCTCCGGCCGCAGCACCAGCTGCCACACCAGCTCCTGTAGCCGCTCCGACTCCAGCAGCACCAGCCAACACGGGTCCAATAAAAGCCTCTCCTCTCGCCAAGAAATTGGCTAAGGAAGCTGGGATCGACCTCGCTACATTGGTAGGATCTGGACCCAACGGAAGAATCGTTAAGGCAGACATTATTGCGGCTCAAAAAGCAGGCCCAGTAGCAGCACCCGTTGCTCAAACCACTTCAGCTCCAGCGACCACAGTTACCCTACCGGGACAACTCATCGCCGAAGACGCTCAAATTCCTGTTTCTGGAATGCGCACCGTAATCGCTCAACGCCTAACGGAAAGCAAGCAGACCGCTCCTCACTTCTATCTTCAAATCGAAATAGACTCCGCTCCCCTCCTCGAGCTAAGAGCAACCCTCAACAAGGAACTTGCAGACCTCCCACCAGAAAAGGGCGGCATCAAATTCACTGTTAACGACTTCATCCTCAAAGCAACTGCCGAAGCAATTCGCCAAGTTCCTGAGATCAATCGTGCATGGGGTGGCACTACCATCACTCAGCACGGTTCAATCGCTCTCTCATTCGGTGTTGCCATCGAAGACGGCCTCGTAACTCCAGTGATTCGCAACGCCGAGTCCAAGAGCCTCAAGCAAATTGCCAGAGAAGCCAAAGAACTCATCGGAAAAGCTCGCAGCAAGAAGCTCACTCCAGCCGAAATGTCCAATAGCACGTTCACCGTGACAAATCTTGGCATGTTCGGAGTATCCAGCTTCTACGGCATCATCAATACGCCAAATGCGGGTATCCTTTCAGTAGGAGCAACCCTCGACAAACCAGTCGTCAACGCCGCCGGACAAATTGTTCCTGGTAAGGTTATGACAATTGGCCTAAGTTGCGACCACCGTACAGTCGACGGAGCTGTTGGAGCGATGTTCCTCCAAGCACTCAAGAAGGTGATCGAAACGCCTTCATTGATGCTCGTTTAATCGATTTCAACCTTTTAAGCTAAAGCGGCGAGACCTGTAAGGTCTCGCCGCCTTTCTTTCTAAATTTAAAGATCCCCTTTGTCAGGACGAATATCGGCTAGTGAGTGCATCACGTATCCAGAGCAATTCCTTCGGCATGTGATCCCATAGCTTCAAGAACAGTTCTTCATGTCCCAAGGTCTGCGAAAGGAGAGTCCTTCGGTCGATCTTCATCAACTCACTCCACTGTTCGCGGGAAAAATCCATGCCCGACCAATCGATATCATCGTAACGCGGCATCCATCCAAGAGGAGTCTCTACTGCGTGGCCACCACCTGTTACTCGTTGGACGATCCACTTGAGAACGCGGGTGTTTTCCCTGAAACCAGGCCACAGCCACTCGCCGTCATCGCTTTTCCGGAACCAATTCACATGGAATATGCGTGGCGGAGCCTGAATCGTTTTGCCGATTTTTAGCCAATGACGGAAGTAATCGCCCATATGGTATCCACAAAATGGGAGCATAGCGAACGGATCTCTTCTCATGGCACCTAATTGGCCCTCGGCAGCCGCAGTCTGCTCCGATCCGACCGTGGCACCAAGATAAACGCCGTGCTGCCAATTGAACCCTTGATAGACCAATGGGATCGTAGACATACGGCGACCCCCGAAAATGATCGCCCCGACTTCAACTCCTTCAGGATTCTCCCAATCCGGATCGATGACCGGGCAATTCACGGCAGGTGCCGTAAAGCGACTATTAGGATGGCTCGATAGTACCGCTTTTCCATCTGCATCAACGGTTTCGGGTGTCCAATCACTACCTTTCCAGTCGATTAAGTGAGCAGGTGCCTTTTCGGACATGCCTTCCCACCACACATCACCGTCGTCCGTTAAACCAACGTTCGTAAAAATGGAATCCTTGCGGCACGATGCCATCGCCATCGAATTCGTCTCGACACTCGTCCCCGGTGCCACTCCAAAAAAGCCTGCTTCCGGATTAATCGCACGCAAACGTCCCTCCGCATCGGGCTTAATCCACGCAATATCATCACCAACACAGGTAACCTCCCACCCCTGAGCCTTCAGCTCATCCGGCGGGATCAACATCGCAAAATTCGTCTTACCACAAGCACTCGGAAAAGCCGCCGTCACGTAAGTCTTACGCCCAGTCGGATCCTTCACCCCCATAATTAACATATGTTCGGCCAACCAGCCTTCATCACGTGCAATCGTGCTCGCAATTCTCAAAGCAAAGCACTTCTTCCCCAGCAACGCATTGCCGCCGTAGCCAGAGCCAAAAGACAACACGGTCTTCTCCTCTGGAAGATGTGCGATATAAGTGTTCTCCGGATTACACGGCCACGACACATCATCTTCGGCTACATTGATCGGAACACCCACCGAATGCACACAACGCACATAGTCACGACTATCGCCCAACACCTCCCATATCTTGGTCGATACGCGAGTCATGATCCGCATATTCACCACAACGTAAGGCGAATCAGTAATTTCAATACCAATCTTAGCAATCGATGACCCAACCGGCCCCATACTAAAAGGGATGATATACATCGTACGCCCCTTCATACACCCATTGGCCAATTCATTTATCTTGGCCTTCATCTGATCAGGGTGAAGTGGACCCCATTAGTGAGACAGGGGTAGCCGAGTTGTTAGTTGGTTTA
>CAWVWU010000003.1:0-53199 GCA_963933925.1 uncultured Puniceicoccaceae bacterium | reverse complement strand
CTTGGCGATCGCCAACTCGAGTGCCCCTAACTTGCGATAAATCATTCCCAGCTCCATATAGATATCTGGCAATTTTCTCCCCTCAGGAAATTCGCGAATCAGTCGCTCGTACACCGCAGCAGCCTTAACAAACATTCCACGCTCATTGTACAACGCTCCCATATTCGAAAGCACATTTTCTTTTTCTGGTATATCGCCTAGAACCCCCAAGGCAGCTGCAAAATACTTTTCCGCAAATACGATATCGCCGCCCTGCCATTTCTCGTAACCCGACTCGTAATAGCTCAAAACCTCTTCAGCTGCCAGCTCCGGATCAAGCTTCACCCGAGGCTCCACAATAACGATTCGATTCGAAGGAGCTCCCTCTTCCTCATGACCTTCCGTGTCTCCATGGCCTGCATCCTCTGCAGCACCATGAGAATCTTCAGCCGGAGCATGACCTCCAGATCCCAATACAGAACTCGCAAACCAGACTAATATCGTCCCGCTGAAGAGTAAATTTCGGATACAACGACCGGTCAAAGGATAAATAGTTCTCATCAATTTGTCTGTTTATAAGTTGCCGAACTTTTAATGGGTGCCGTTTTCGTAGGCTGTGCGGGCGAAAATGGAATCAAAGCACGTGTCTTACCACTCGAACTTTTAGATTCGAAAAAAATCAACACGTCCTCGGCTCTCACGACCTGTGCCCGCTCCTCCTCAATTGTAACATTGGAGACATCCTCAATCGCGTCTCCTCGATCATACTCAATCTCACCCGACACAATAGTAACCGGCTGCAAATCAATAACCACATCCGCATAAACACTATTGTCCATGCGATCCTCCTTCGTCAAAGGCGTCTCTATCAAATACGGATCATAGTCTATAGACAACAAAGAGAACTCGGGCAATGCAGGTGATGGAGCCGCACTCGAAATCCCGACTTCGTCCGAAAATCTCATCGGAGCAGGCCCTGCACGAGGCAAATACTCAAATATCGGATCAGGAACTCGACGAACGAACGGAAACGATAAACGAGGCAATACTGGCTTCCACTTCAATTCAACCTCAACCGGATCTTTCGAACTCGCACCCTCAAGCCCCGTCAAGACCCCGCGATCCCGGACTCGCCCTGGCGTATACTTGGCCTCCACGAACACGGTCGGGCTCACTATAGCACATAATACAGCCGCAATCAGACCCCGGAAAAGTGTGATTTTAATAAAGTAGTTCATATAAGTAGCTTTCACAACATCTGCATGAGTAGTTGTCCCCATTTCAATTAACGGTACGTCAGTCCCTCTCTTGAGTGAATTATCCATCAAAACCCTCCGGTAAACCGGCCGGGGAAGTCCCCTGACTCATCCGGTATGTTTCCAAAAGATCCTCCATCGTATGCACGTCCAACACCCCTGCTCGCTCATCCTCAAATTCATGCTGATGAGCCGAAAGATTTCGAGGGTCGCCATAACCAGCCAAACACTCCCGAGTTTGAGCCCACGCCGCATAAGGCCGGGATAACGCTTCTCCATCTCGAACCGCCAATTCGACCGCTCGATCGATCACCGCAGGATCGCACATCGGGAAATTAATATTAAAATTCACATGCACATCACAGGGGTAATGCTCCACGATATGCTGAAAAACAGGAACCGAAGGCACCTCATCCCCAGCCAAATCCGCAGGACGACGCAAAACAGTCGCCCCAAAATCCAAAGCCACCCGAGCAATCAACTCACTCTCGGTCGAAACCACGACCTCATCCACCAGACGAGCTCGATTCAAAATCTCCACACCCAAACCCACCAAAGGCTTCCCACCAAAAGGTAAGATATTCTTAAACGTCAAACGCTTGCTCCCCAAACGGGCAATAATGGATCCAACAACATGCATAGTTCTCTAAATACAACCAATCAGGGCAAAAATTACCACCCACCCCGACTAACACTCCCTCAATTCAATTCGCGAAGGCGAATAACGAGATGAAAGCAAATCACGGGCCAATCCTACAAAACCAGATTTAACCCCCTGAATTATAGTAAGTTAACATATTTTTACCAATCAAGGTGAAGACTTCACAAATCACACTCTACTGTCACAGCCAATCAACTGATGAGCATCACAACAAAGATGATGCCCTACGATTTCGCAATCATTGGGAGAGGTATTGCCGGCATACGTGCACAGGCCTGTCACATCGACGGCTCCCTACTCGACGACTTCCATATCATACGAAACAAAAGCACGATCCACGTACGCAACGCGCCCTCGCCCGTCGCAACCTCGTCACTCTCCATCGGAGCAACGATTTCGAAAATGGTCTTAGGCTAAGCTCACCCCACCAAAGATCCAATCAACAATCTCCGACCAAATTCTCTCAAATCAACTCGAACACCTCTATTAACCCGACCGCTTAATATTCACTTCGCGATGCCTCTCTCCTTAAAGGGTGAAACGTAATTCCTCCTTTTCCTCCGGATAAGTTATCTCTCGCATCCGCGTATCCGGGGAATTTCTTGAGTGCTTGTAAAAAACGATTTTCTGCACCGATGTAGTCTCCCATTTCACGGAGAGCAATTCCCAGATTATTCAACACTTCAGCAGATGTCTCAATCTCCAAAGCTGTTTCAAAAAATCGTACAGCACCCGCCCATTCCTTATTTACTAAATCAAGTATACCACTCGAAAAACAAAGTAACCATTTCTCCGAATACGGAAAAGGCCCATTTGCTTCATAAATTCGATCCGGATCAAAGTCTCTGCTACTTAAACGCTCCAAATACCTAGCAGCATCAATGGGTTGTTTACGAAAAAGCGCGAAGCGAAACAAGCACCACAACCTCATCCGTTCATCAGCCCCTTTAAGCGATAGGAAATGCTCAACCAATTCATAGTCATGCTTTCACAAAACTTTGGCCAACTCAAGAGCTTGACGTTCACGGTTTCGAGAGACGCTTCCAGCACTTTGCCGCATTCGATACCCAACCTCCCGAACTAATCCAAAACGAGCCCCCGATACCAATGCCCTCAACACTAAATCTGAGTCCTCTGTACCATGAATATCAGAATCGTACCCTAGCCGCTTTACTCTCTCTGTTTTAAAAGCCACCTGTCCAATACCAGGCAAATAATTGCGCTCAAACAATCGAGCCAAGCCCGGCGGGCGATCTAAAAAATCCGGAATATGTAAACGCCTCAACGAGGCCCCACTTTCGTCATCAAAAAGGTCAAGTTCGTCTGCAACAAAATCCAATTGGTCTTCAACTAATCGATCAAGCAAACGGGATACACGCCCAGGCAGAAACTCGTCATCGGCATCTAAGAGAAAACAATAATCTGACGAAATCTGATCAATGCCTACCCCACGCGAATAACCTAAAGGACGATGCTCATTTAAGCCAACAATCTTCACCCTGCTATCATTAAAAGACCGAGCAATATCCTTCGTCGCATCGCTCGATACATCGTCTACCAGAACGAGTTCATCGATCGGCTCATTCAACGCTGATTTCATTGCACCTGCCAAGGTCGCGGCAGCATTTCTAGCAACAATCAAAATTCCAACAGAAGACATAAATCTTACTCCTTAAAGCCTACCACCTCTGGCACCGAATACGTTGAAGCACCATAGACCTCCTCAATCGCCTCCCTGATACCATCTATAAAAGTAAAAGAACCGATCACAATCATATCTAAGTTTAAATCAGGCATTAGTGACGGGTCAGAAAACGGGATTCCCTCATAGACAAGCTGCAGGCCCACAAGACTTCCCACACACACCTATCCGCCTCGGGGGCACTACGATATTTACAAAGCTGCTTTGGATACAAACTGAAACAGAGAACAATCGACTCAATTCCCTGACCAGATAGCAAGGGCAAGTAACGTGTCAGCCATACATTTGGACCGTTCACCGCATCGGAACCATTGAGACAAAATAAAGCTCGAATCATAAACATCAATTATCAAACCTAAGTAAGTTCAGCCACACAATAATCAGTACCTTTGACCCAACCTTTCGAATTTAGTAAACCAACCACTTCCTTTACAAACGAAGTGGCAATTATAATAAAAGGCCGCTCCTTATCGTGAGCAAGAACTTCACTTGGAGCAGAGACCAAAATTCCTTCTACATACGAACCAGACTTGGTTAAATCGCTATCGACTACACCTTGTGCCAATTTCCTCACATCTTCATGCCGACGCAAAAACCCAGCCCCTCCTGAACCGCCCCCCCAAACAAATACAGCTCGCCCACCAACCACACTGCGACGCAATGACTCATCCCATGGCTCTTGTTTAGCAAATATTGCCTTCAGCGCAGGCAGCTGATTGCTCAGCGATTCAACAAATTGCTTCGGGAAAATATCCTGTTCATCAACTAAAACTTCGATTTCATGGTAAACTGTATCCAATTCTCCAATCTCCGTTAGAGCGAGCAATCGAGCATAGCGAAGCTGCTCCACAAGTGGTCCTGAAAGAATCGAAAACCAATAGCTGTAAGTGGTCTCGATTTCTTCTCGAGAATAACTTTCTGGTCGAGCATGCTCTACGAGCTGCTCTAAACGAGGCACACTCAACAAGCGAAAGACAGTACCTGCCGAATTTGGAAGGTCTTGTTCCAATTCCCAATGATCACGCATCCGATACATACAAAGATGGATCCATGGGCAGCCCCAAAACTTAAAATCCTGATGCATAAATAAGCCTATCTCTGGAAGCACTGCCGTTAAAAAACCTTGGTTAATAGCCGCACACAACTCCCAAGATTTCATAGCGTCAATAAGTAAGAATTCAATAGGTTCCCCCTCCCATGTCTGCTGAGTTAAATCGCAAGGACGCACCTGAACCCTAGCAGCAAGACGACCAATACGTCGCTGAAATTCTATTAAAAACGAATCACCCGGTTGAAACTGACTAGATAGTTCACCGGAAAATGGATTCATCCAATCACCCCACAAAAACGTATCATATGACTGAATACAACGACCCAAAGGAATATCAGCTACCTCCAAACCACGAGCCAATGGTATAGTCGTCGAACCAAGCCAACTCCCCAAATCCACGATCACTCCCTTATTCGAAAACTGACTAGAAGCATAGTCGAAAAGATAATTTTGCTCCTCAATGGTCGTCATTCCAAGTAAACGAGTTGACTCCTTACTTTCCTCTATATCGCCAAAATAACTTTCAACTACAAAACGATAATAGTCAGAGCTCTCACTTAATCCGCGTACACAAAGCTCATCCGAAATTTCCGAATAATACATGCTTGCGATTAATACAAATGGCTTTGGCTCACTTTCAAAAAATGATTCGACAGACAAAACTGGAAGGCCAGACAAGCATAAGTTCTGCTTAGACTTATCACGATCGACAAATGCATCAGGTCTAATCCCATTTTCAATTAACAAATCGAGACACTTACGACCGAATGCCCCAGCTCCCCAGATAACCAACTCACGGCCTGACATCCGCAAATCAGCAATTAAACGATCCAGCCCATTCGGCATTCTCTCTAAAAAACTTTGCGTGGGCCGAACCTCATTGGGAATCTCCAACCGATCCAACATCATCGGATCAACTCCGGTTTCCCAGTTCTCCTTCAAAATATCCACCAACCACTGCCGGGCTTTCTCCTTACTTTCCGGTAAGCGTATCGCACCTATGTTCCCACTACCTTCGGAGCTGATTTTCTCTCCCGGCCATTTAGCGAATAATATCTCTGGACCATAATCCTTACACTCGGTAACTCGGGCTAAGGCTATATCATGCAATGCCACCCAACTCCCAGAAGCCAATACTGGTAACAACGCCCAAACATCAAAAGTCGGCCAAGGGTGCCGGTGATACGCATCAATAAACGAAAAACCAACATCCCTACCACGCAACTGACTCGCAGCATCACTGGCGATACATCCAGTATTAAGCTCCCATTCCGGCATTAACTCAGGAACAAGCTCCTCGACGGCAGCACCAACCGCCTTAGTCACATCGAAATAGCAGTTCTCCGCCAAATCAAAGGAGTACAAACGCCCTCCTTGTCCCACATCAGACAACGAACGCAACAGCAACGCGCTTGAACAACCAGACGCCACCCCGACTTCAATCACAATTTCAGGTTTATACTTAACCACCATCCGATCCAAAAAGATCGCGTCTTCCAATCCAATGTGACCCGTCGCCCAAGTCGGTGGACGAAAGAAGTGAGAAAGTTCATGCAAATCCATAATTTTTTAAAGGCGATGAAAACAGGGTTATATATAGAAGGGCAGACACTTTGTACTACCCAAACAAAAGCTCCAACTTTACTAGGTCCTTCGACAGGACCTTGTCAAGGGTCGGATACTCCTGAATTATTATGAAAAGTATTTTTTTTTCAATACAACCTTTACCAAAATGAGGGAATTAATCCTTATCTCCTTATAATGTATCCATAAAGATCAAATTAGGTTGCCTCTAGACTTCGCTCCATATCATCATAATTCTGTGTTGCACAACACTTTTGCTAGCCCAATGGCCTGACGCTCACGATTCCGCGAAACGCTTCCACTGCTATGCCTCATCCCATATCCGATTTCACGATCCAGGCCAAACCGAGCACCCGATATTCATCTAAGGCGATGATCTTCAAACGACCTAGCCACCTCGAGCGTCCGATCCTCCGAACTATCGTCCACCATGACCAACTTCCGTCAATTGGTTCGCTCAGAGCCGGTCCCATTGCATCTCATCTGCCAAGGTATTTGCAGCATTACGAGCAACGGTCAATGTAGCGACAGAAGGCATCACTCGAAAAAGATCTCTACAAAGCAAGATCTAGAGCATAGTCCCTGGTTCAAAACCGGCGGGCCACAACGATCACAGGACGACTCGCTCCCACGGATTCGAACTCAAGTTCGATTCGATCCTTCATCTCAGACCCAAACTCAAGCGATGATGCGATAAAAACCTGCACATCAGCCAAAACAACATCCCCTGGCCTACCACAAACCAATCCCTGATATTCGAGTCCACATCGAGTCGGGTCTGAATCACACCAACTTCTAACAATCAGACCGCTACCAATACACGCGTCGATCACCTTCCTCCCAAACATTCCCGCTCCATAGATTGCGACTTCCTTGCCATGCAGGGCCGCTTCCACAACTAAACGATTCACAGATGCGGCAGTCGGATCGGCCAAAACCAAACCTAGATCAGGCGGAAGGCATTCGCCGAGTTCAACAAGAATCTTCAATAACTCTGTGAAATGCGCTTCCGCAGAAAAGTGCTCGCGAACGCACTTACAAGCAGCCAACCCTCGCTCAAGCAATAGCTTTCGATTCAATGCTAACTCAGTGATACTGTCTGCCATCGCCTCCAAATCCCCCTGAGGAACGACAACCCCTTCCACTCCATCTTTGATCAGTTCCCCGATTCCCGATTCCATTCGCATAACGACAGGGCACACGCCCGCCGCCATCGATTCTAGTAGGGTCAACGGTAACCCCTCGTACGAGGACACAAGCAAACACACATCATGGCTCTTCCAGATAGCATCAACCGCTTCACGGCCCACTGTTCCAGTGAATTCCACCAATTCCCCAATTTCCGGACCAAGCTCTCGAACAGCATGCTGTATTCGCTCCCGCTCCGGTCCATCTCCAGCGACCGTCGCCTCAAAATGGCATTTCCTAAGCAACAATTTCTGGAATAACTCTACCAGTCGAGAAACTCGCTTCTGAGGCTCATCCAAACGCCCCACAAAGGCCAAACGAATCGGTCCACTAGTCATGATTCGATCTACATAAGGTGCCGCTATTGGATACGGTAGTTTTTTCACATTCACTCCTAAACGTCCGACACGTTCTCTCAAAATGTGGGCACAACGGTCGCTTACCCCAATCCAAATCGGAGCAATACAAGCATAGCGTTCAGCCAAATCGTATTGCGTTTCAATATCGCTATGCACGATCCCCAATACGCGAACCGAAGAACGCTCAACAGCACGCAACCCCTTCAACCACCTTTCAACCGCAACCCAGGGAGTATCCCCCGTATTCGGAAAAACCGTAAGATCCGCCCCCATACGACTCGCAAGTTTTTTGAGAGCTTTCGCCACGCGGGTCGGATCATGGCTAACGGACTCTGGTAATATCTCGACCTGAGAAACGACCTCACGCGGAACAGAAATAGGCATTTGATTCGCATTCAACAGAAGCATTCGAGCACTCGGGAAACGAGCGAGGAGCGAATACCCATATGTAGCGACCCCACTCGGCAACTCTCCATCCTGGCATATAAACAACACTGTCATTTTCTCTTATCCTGCTACAAAGTCCTTCATATCACATAATCCCATACGCCTTAATTCCTCAGCGATCTCTTCCTCATACTGTGAAGAAATAACAACAAACGGGCGAATTCCCTCCATCAATTGATTTTTCAATTTATTAGGTAACGCTATCGAATAACCTCTTAACGACTGCCCCTGCTTATTGGGGTCCGAATCGACAAATCCTTCAACTTGTATTTTTTGCTTCTTTACCAAGTCCAAACACACCTCGCCCGCCTTACTCGCTCCCCACAAAAAGACTGGCCGGCCAGACACCATAGCCCCGTAGATAAACTCCCAACCTGACCGCCGATCCTCGACCCTCATTCCATTTGGTCGATCACTACGTTTCGGCATTTGCCACTCACCCATAGGCGGAATGACTAAACGTTTTCGAGAGGGTCGATCTGCGTCCATGCGCTTCAGGAATTCGACCCATGCGTCAGCACACGCATCAACCGTATAGCGTCGCTCCACAATAGCATTACGAGCCCTTTTAGAAAGGCTAGCCCACAACTCTCTATCACTCGAAAGCTGTTTTACCGCCCTCGTAAATGCCTCAGGATCATCAGCAGCCACGATCAAGCCAGTCACACCATCCTCGACAAGGTCGCTTACCCCGCTTCTCATTCTCGAAATAATCGGCACTAACCCACATGCCATAGCCTCCATCAACGCGATAGACATTCCTTCGAAGTCGGAGAGGAGCACAAAAACCTGCCCTTGAAGCATCTCGCATTGCATTTCCTCAGGGCTTAAGCAACCACCGAGTCGGACACGCCCATCACTCTTAAGAAAAGTCTTCTCAAGCCACTCTTGCTCTGGCCCCACTCCATACAGAATACCTTCTAAGTTGTCGCAGTCACTAGCTGCAGCCAGCATACTTGTCGCAACTCTGCGTACCCGTTTTTGAAGCTCAACCAATCGGCCTGAATACACCATTCGAAACGAATCCGAACTCCAAGCCGCAACCGATTCCGGTACAGGAGCTCCATAGGGAGCGTGGAGAAAGGGCAATGCTCCGTCAGTTCTTTCCTCAACAAGTTCCTTTAAATAATTCGAAACTCCCACGACACCAGACAGGCACCACCGCCCACTACCAGCAACAAACGAATCCACTATATCGTGATAGTAAGGATCATCCGAATGAAGTATACCGATTGTAACAACCCCAGTTTCCTTCAAAAAACGTGCCGCGTAATATCCCGCAATCGAATAATTCGGTACAAAAGCGTCAGCGTCCAATCGATCAACCGCCTCAGCCACAGCAATCACATTTTCTTCGATAAATCGCCCAAGCTGCAGAGATACAACCTTAACCCCTTCTTCCTCTAGATTCTTACGATAGTTGCATATAATATCGGACGACCAACTTAAATACAACACCACTGGTTCAATCCCACGGCTAGCGAGCATAGGCAAATGCCGAGTGAGCCAAACATTCTGGCCATTAACGGCATCAGGACCATTCAGACAAAATACTGTACGAATCATAAAAACAGGTCATGAACCATCTATCCACTACTTGCCACATTTTAGTTGTACTATCAATCTCAACAGCTCGAGATAGGGTACGAGTGGAACGCAGCTTCGCGATATCTATTGTCAAAGTCCCCCAAGCAAAGCAAAGATGCATTTTGATCACCCTACTTGCAGCACACAATATAGCTCGTGAACATAATTTCCATAGCGAATCCCGGTACTTGGCCATCATCTGAGTTCGAAGCATCTCCCGTCCAACAGGATCAACCCACACTTATAATATCCTCAACGATCGACGAAAGATTGCTGTCACTTATAGATAGCATGGGAAACAAGTCCCTAGCAGTCTACCCGGGTCCCACCTCTAGTGTCCATGCGGAAGGCCTGAGGAGGCTCACCCAATTCCCCAATATCTCCTACATCGTATGCGACGCATTACCTCAAGAGGTCAATGCTTCCGCTGAACTCTGGGCACTTTTTAAAGAAAAGTACTTTTTTATACCCACATCACTCTCAAACAAAACCACGAAACAGTCACATTCTTCCAATCCCATACAATGGATACAAGACGATGTCTCTAGTGATTTGCACTGGGCAACAATTTCCCATGTTTTGCAAACAAGCGATACGACCCACCCTCAACACTTCGAAACAGCGTGTACCATAATCCTTCCTAAGGATACATTGGGGTTAATAGAATCGATAACCAAAGCCCAAGCTGGCAACAGACGCATTGCCTCGCCCTCCAAATACATAAACCTCCTACGCCAACTGATTGACGACATCGATCTTCTCCCCAATAAATGCACCTTAAGAGAAGGTATCAATTCAATCACTTCCACTACAAATCAAAAGCCAAGGAGACCGCATTGCACCACCAAGTGGATCGAGTCTCTATCAGTGAGCATAACGGATTCAAAGAACTCGCAAAACGTTGAGTCATGGAGCAACCTTTCCATGAAACTCAAGACACATGCCGCCTCACCCGAGTCGAAGCTAGCCATCGAGCTAATCAGAGAAGGCCTCGTCCTCCCGCCAAGCGATAAACTTCTAGAACGCATCGCTGCTGAAGTGCCTCAGTCCACAGTTCCCTTCGAAGAAACAACCTACTACGAATTACAGCAATCAATTCCAAGATTCGCCGAGATCTGCTATCAGCTTGGGAAAAGAAATAAGGATAATCAAGCCACGACCTTCGCTACATTCATTTTCCGCGGACTTGCCAGCAGCACTCTGACCCCAAACAATGTCAAACTAGCAGAATATGCCCTCGACCTTCTACAAAGCAAACAAAGCTTAACTCAATATTATACCGCTCTAAAGCTCTGCCTCGAAATCACTCTAGGGAAAGACTTCACTAGATCCGCTTGGGAAGAGCTAGCCTCACGCGATCATCAAATCATGATACTCTGGGAAGCCTTCAAAGCATGGCGACCTGCTCTTGAATCCAAAGATTTCTCCACTCTTTCACCTCAAGGTATATCCGTATTCAAAGAACTTCTCAATGAACTAGAATCATCTAGTAAAAAATCCGAGAACCTCGACCGACTATCCATCACACATGCCCTACACTTTCAAAGTATTGATAACGCCCAAACGGTTTTTAATACAAAGAACACCAAACGCCACATATCTCAGCATGGCATTTCATTGATTGCGATTCAGTATCAAATACTAGGATACAAAAAAGAAGCAAAAGAGATCCTGAAGCATATGAGCGAGGGTTCTGGTCCAGTCTCAAAATCACAAGAATTCACAATAGCCGTCGCCGAATGCCTGACATTTCCATCCCAGCAATCAAGAGAGGGGTTAAGAAACATTTTTGGTTCACTCGACCTCCCTAAACGAAGCACTCCCGACAACTGCACACTCTTCTACTACGCATGGGCTCTGCGATCCGTTGGCTGCCTTGAAGACAGCGAGCACTACTACGCCAAAGCCAAAGAATCCGATCCGATGGCCATACAACGTTTCCCTCTACTAGCTGGCTACGACAACAAGGAATCCAACTAAGACAGTACGTAAACAACATGGATAGCAAATCACAAACAATCCTATGGCACGTCTGGACAGAATTTACCCCAGCTGAAATCAACCTCTTCAATAGCGTCTCCAAGCACTTAACAAATCAACGCTTCCGCCTCGTTCTAGGAACTCCATCGCCTCCTCCTCCGGACCAACTAAACTGCGAATATTACGTTTTTCCCACCTCTCCGCTATCCCTTGCACCAAATAGCTTCACGAGTAATACTCCTGGCAATTTAGCAAACCTCCTCTGTCCCATCGATGAACTTGTCGAATCTGACGATTTATGGCAGACTGACGTCTTCGACCAAGAGACAAATACACAGAGGAAACTTGGGTTGGACTTTATCACTTCGATTATTTCCGAAGCCTTCGCCATGCTAGAACCATCACTGGTACTGATCTGGAACGGGCACCACCCAATCGAGCACTTACTACACAGCCTCGCAAAAAAGGAGAATTGCCCTGTTCTCTTCGTGGAGAGAGGACCATTCCCTCAAACTCTCTTCGTAGACAAACGCGGCATAAGTGCGGACAGTAAATTTGTGCAACAGAAAACCACCTCGATTCCAGCCACTTCGAAATGGCTGGATATCTGGGACAGGTTTAAACTTAAAAACTCAGAGAGTCGAGATACATGGTGGAAGCAGCCAGAGCAACTTGGCAAAGAAGCCTGGCGTTCGAAACTAAACATACCCAACAACGCGATCGTAGTCCTTTTCGCAGGACAACTCGATCAAGACTCTCAATGCTTTCGCTTTTCACCGCTATTTCCATCAAATATCCAAGCCCTGAAAGCACTCTACAAAGCTCTGCCTCAAGAAAAACCAATCTACATTATCGGGAAACAGCACCCGAAATCCCATGTCGACTCAACAGAATTTCAAGAGATTCTCGGAGATCGCGGTCAATGGACTAACGAACTATCCCTCTCTGACGCCCTCAAACTTGCCGACCGAGTAGTCGCTGTCAATTCGACCGTTCTTTACGAAGCAGCACTTCGTAATATACCCATCCTCTCTATGGGACAATGGCTCGGCATGGGAAGTGACGCTGCTTACGAAGTATCCAACCTCAACTCGATTCAGAACACCGTCAGCGAATGGATCAATGACACTCAAGCAGCACTTCGCAAAAGATCATTAAGAAACCTAGGTGCCAAACTATTGGAATGCGCTCTTTTCAATATGGTTGACGACAATGCAACTGAAGGCACTAGAGGAGCCCAAGAACTCGCCACCGAAATAATTCAACACATACACTCTTCAGCCCCAACACAACCACCCCGATTCTCCCGAAAGATCTGGAATCCACACTTATTGTCCCAAAACTGGACCCATTCAAACCACTTAGCAACCCAACTAAATCAAGCTAAGAGACAAGAGATACGAGATACCAAACGGCATGCAAACCAGATTACTCATTGCGCACTAAAACGCTGCGGCGCAGAGGCACGAAGCAAAGAAGTATGGATTTGGGGAGCTGGGAACGGTGGACAACTAACAGAGACCGAACTAAAACGAAGAGGAACCACTATCCACGGATTTATCATATCTAGTGGGAACGCAAAGGAGACGGTAAACAAACTGCCTGTGCTCATTTGGCCAGCACATTTCACCCCAGAACGCCATTTCATCATTGTCGTTACAATTCACTCTAAAGAGATTGAAGCCTTACTCCATTCCGCCAACTGGATACCTGAAGTAGACTACGAAGTAATCGACCTCAGCACAGTTCTTAGATTTATCCACTAGATCGTGGGCCCCTAATTGGGGTACGTTGTCACCACAACGCGCTACGACCCCATAGGTCTTGTATCAATAAAGGCCCGATATGGTTGGAATTCTTGAGCCCTAAAATGATCGAGAGCTTCAACAGAATCCTCAGCTGTTTCATCAATCAATTGATCAATTTTCGAAATGGCTGAATTTGAATAAAAGTTCTCTTTTGATAACAGATTCTTATCCTGTCTCAAATTACGCAGAGCCCCCAAGTTCTTATGATAATAATAGTCGTCAAGAGCCACCGCTAGCACGGGAACTCCCTCACCCTGTGCAAATATCACTGGGTGATGCTTCATCGTGAGAACAAAGGAAGATAAAGCAATAGCACCCCGCACGAACCTATAATTGGGACTATACTCCAATACATGAAGATCGGACTCAATTGTACCACGTAATAGTCTTATCGACTCAACATCACTCGGCGTCATAGCAATCGCTACCAAACGAAAGCCACGCCCTGCGACATGGTCACATAGCTCACCAAATCTACCTAATATTTGAGCCTTCTCTCCCTCACTCTGACCCCATTCGTGAAAATTAATGACAACAAAGGGTTCCGTGAGGCTGACTCCTGCTCCAGAGAGACTTTCACAAACACTTTCTTTTGATAATTTCTCTCCCAATAGCGCATCATCACACCCCGAAACAACATGAGTTCCATGTATGCCAATTTTCTTTAACGCTTCTTCTGAAACGCCTCGATCTCTCAAGCCTATATGGCAGGCTTTTTTCAATCCCTTTCGGCAAATCCGCTTGTCACTCTTGCAACCAAAAACCCCTATTGTTTGCCCTGTAAGCATGTATGGCGTACCCAAAACTTGGCACACATTCATCAGCAAACTATTCTCCCACAAGCGACTGCGGGTCATGCCGGTCATAAATCCTCCACCGGAAACATGAAGCAGATTATGATCCATAACTAACTGAAGAATCCGCTGCTCATAAGACCTACATAAACTAAAGGGTAAGTGCCTCTTCATCGCCCATGCACTAACAAGCACACGAATGCGAAGCAGATGGAAAAACCATCTAAACCGACGCGAATCATCATAGGGACCAATCGTATTCGCACGAAACCATGCAACACGAGGTGCCCATTCTATTGCTTCGGCATCATGCAAAGCATCCGTATACTCTGGATTGGGAGTAAACACAGACACGTGACAATTCCGATCTACGGTCTTCCAGCGAGTAATACAGGCACTTAGCTGTGCCTCATCACCGACATTTCCATAACCATAACCACCTGTAATTAATATTCGGAGACATTCTCTGTTTGTTGTTTTAAATCCAACATTAGACATGACTTGCTCATTATGCACAAACGGGTCATGACTTGAGGCTATCGATTTTAGTCCCCAAACAATTTCTCCTACATAACCCAACAATCTCTTTACTAGTCGCCTAGGTAACAACCACACTCCTTTAGTTCGCACAGTCTCCACTTGCTCGATTAATTCCGAAGAATAGCCAAGTGCTATCAACTGCTGAGAAATTTCCTCTGCATACATGCTTGCTACGACAATCCTATCTGGTCCCAGATCCAATGCGGACTCCGCAGATAATATAGGCAAGCCCAACATTCGCTCCCCCTGCTTGTTTACGTCATTATCAGCAAAAGCGATGGGTTCGTAGGACTTTGGCAACCTTTTCAAAGCAAAGCACCCGCCAGAACTGGCCCCAAACACCACAATTTTCAATTCCCCGCTCATAAAACGCTCAATCTCCTGGTCTTAAATACTTCTTAAGTTCTATTTTATGGATACTCACATCTGCCCAATTTGCGACCTTAAGAAATAATCGAACAAGCTTCGAAAGATAACGAACTTTAACTGAATCAAAAAGCGATATTTTCCGACTATCTAATTCGGACTCCCTGCGTTCGATCAAATAATCCTCTATGGGACCACGGGTCGTTGAGCTCCACAAAGTAGCACCATGCTTTCGCTCGCCAAGGGGAAATCCATCGTCACCCGTCTCCCTTGGCTTTCCCAACATTACAATGCCCTGCATATGATAATAATCAGGAATTTCATAATTAGCCAAAAGTTTCCGCCAAGATTGTCCTCCAAACAAACGAGTAAAATTCATTTTATCAGAAGCTGAGATCCAGCAACTCCCCACCCCCAATGAGGTAGCCATCAATAGCATATTTTGCATCGACGCAGCACAGTTCTGAATTTCTAACGATTGCCAAATATAATACTCCCCATTCCCTCGACGATCATTGCACAATGAATCGGAAAAAACTAAAACTAAAACTGCAGCTCCTCCCAATATACCGGAGGGTCGGGATTCGCGCATTTTCTCGTAATCAGCCTTAGGATAAGGCCACACATATCGACACTTTCCGATTCGATCGATCTCATCGGGGTCCTCGACAATCAAAAACCTCTGATTCTGCCAATTCGACCCACTAGGAGCCGCAATCCCAGCTCCAACAATCCGGTCCAAATCCCCTTGCTTAATCAACTCTCCGGAAAAATGTCGGACAGACCTTCTCGCATGAACCACTCGTTCAACAACTTCAGCAAATGTTGAACTCAACGGCATTCTTTTTTGGATATAATTGTTACAAGATGCATACCAGAAATCAATTGAGGAACGAGGACTCTAGAAAGCTTAGACGATATTTGCTCTGAGATCGAAGATGAGCTCCAGTAAGGAGAAAACACAGGATCATTTAAACCCGCTGTCATAACCTTCACATCGATCAACTCATAATCCTTCAGTAATTTACGCATGCCCTTCCCGGTCACGCCCCACAGGTGGCGAATAGGATCGATTCCCCAAGCATAACGTTTGGACAGACTTACTAAATAGGCTTTCCGCTCGGACCAGCCATTCTCCTCCTTAACGTTGCGAAGAAATCGACGCCAATATTGTGGAAACAAAAAGCCTTCCTTTGAACGAGCATTGGGGCATTGCAGGACAAATACGCCGCCATCATTCAACAGATCTACACATTGTCTAATTAAGCTTATAGGATTTTGGAGATGCTCAACAACATGGCGACAATAAATAAAATCGTACTTCTCACCACAAACTTCGGAGATATTGGAAACATCATCACAAATGACGCGTTCGAGCCTCATTTCCTTTTGTGCAAAAGAGCAGGCATCCTCATCTAGGTCTACATAAGTACTCATCCCAAAACCAAAATCTTCGAATGCCTTCGCAAAAAAACCACCACCACCGCCCACATCGAGCATGGAAGCTTTTGCTTTACCTCCAAGCATAGACGCCATCCATGCTTTCATCTTTGGAGTGTTCACTCGATCGCGATTGCTCACATCCGCTTGAAATCGAAACCCTTGATAATATTTAGACAACTCTTCCTGCGATGGCATTTCCGATACTCGAGTAGTCAAACAATCCCGACATTGCAGCAAAGCATAGCCATTCAAAGAATAATCGAGGTTCTCAAACGGTCCTTGGCAATACTCGCAACTACTTAAATCTAAGCTCATCTATAAACCCCAATATGACACACATCTTTAAGTTGACTAGAATCAAATACAAAAAGCTAGGACACTCAATTTTGGCAATGCTTGCCACCTCCAAGCATCTTATCCCTAAATGGGATATCCAATTCAACCGACATTATAATTACTCTCCACCCCAATAGCTTGCATCACTCTTAATCCACTTTCATCCTACAAACAATGCAAAAAACAGCCCTCATCTGCGGCGTCTCCGGACAAGACGGAGCCTATCTCGCCCAACTCCTCCTCTCCAAAGGGTACAAGGTATTTGGAACCTCACGAGACGAACAAACATCGTCCTTCTCTAACCTCCACACCTTAGGAATCCGCGATCAAGTCGAAACCTGCTCCGTTGCCCTCAACGACTTTCGCAGCATCCTACACGCCCTGACAAAAACTGAACCGGACGAGATCTACAACCTCGCCGGTCAAACCTCAGTCGGACTCTCCTTTGAAATGCCAATGGAGACATTCGAGAGCAACATGCAGGCGACTCTCAACATTCTCGAGGCCATCCGCTTCACCCAACGCCCCATCCGCTTTTTCAACCCCGCCTCCAGTGAGTGCTTCGGCAACACCAACGGCATTCCAGCTACCGAAAATACCCCATTCAACCCCCGCAGCCCATACGCCGTCGCAAAAGCCGCCGCTTACTGGCAAACTGCCAATTACCGAGAAGCCTATGGCCTTCATGCCTGTTCCGGAATCCTCTTTAACCACGAATCACCCCTCCGCCCAAAGCGCTTCGTGACTCAGAAAATAGTGGCCGCTGCCATCGAAATATCCCAAGGCAAACGCGAAGGTCTCGAACTCGGAAACATCTCCATCGAACGCGACTGGGGATGGGCACCCGAATACGTCGAGGCCATGCACGCAATCCTACAACAGGACCAAGCGGACGACTACATTATCGCCACTGGAAAGAGCCACACCCTAGAAGCCTTCCTCGAAGCAATTTTCGCCTCCCTAGACCTTGACTGGAAAAAATATGTTACCCAAAACCCACGCTTCTTCCGCCCCTCAGATCTAGAATCAAGTCGGGCAGACCCCAGCAAGCTTGCGAATATTGTGGGCTGGAACGCCAAATTCGACATGAAAGACGTCGCAAAAATGATGGTCCAACACGCTCAGAAGTAAAACCTCACCTCACCAAACTAAGCTACAAATAGCCTCCCTCCCTTAGCCATCAGACTAAGAATAAGTATTTACACTAGGAATCGAATGTCTTCATTGCATTTGCAAATGATCCATCGCAGGTTCATCCGGATAAATTGTGAAGTCGGCAACCCATAGTAATCTCCCTAATTCTCATCCCTCAAGCACCCCATCGGATGAACTACTTAAAGCTCAATCTCTGGCCCTTTCCTTACTTGAATCCTCGAGCGACGGAATCGTCGTCATCGATCGATCAGGCATCGTCGAACTTGTAAACACCAAGGCTCAAAACATTCTCGAAGTCGATGTCGAGCAAGCGATAGGAAAGTCGATCGCCGAAATTTTCGTCGCCTACAATCCGGTAACGAAGGAAAAAATCGATCTCGCCGACGACCGCTATCGAAAGCCTCATTTGGCTAATACCAATGCTTACATTGTCCCGAAGGAAGGCCAACTGCGTCATATTAGCTTCGAGCTAAAACCCAACCGCAACCCCTTCAAACCAGAACTTTCCGGAGCACTCGTAGTCATCAGAGACCTCAGAGACTCCAATAATACCGAAGCCCAAATTCGACTCATCGCCACCGCACTGAAAAGCATCGGCGAAGGTGTCATCATCACCGATACCAATTGGGACAATGGCGATGCCAACATCCTCTACACCAACGACGGCTTCTCAGAAATCACAGGCTATTCGGATATCGAAGTCATCGGACGAGGCATCTCTATTCTTAACGGCCCCAACACCGACCCCTCCATCATAGAGGAGATGGTTATCGATCTGAAAGAAGGCAAAGCAACCGCAGGAGAGTCCGTAGGCTACAAGAAGAACCGTACCGAATTTATCCTCGCATGGAAAATATTCCCTGTCTTCGGAGCCCTCGATGAAATCACCAACTACGTCGTCATCCAACGAGACGTCAGCCAAATCCGAAAACTCGAGCAAGACCTCTTTCAGTCCCAAAAGATGGAAGCCGTTGGTCGACTAGCAGGAGGAGTCGCCCATGACTTCAACAACATCCTCGCAGTCATCCTATCGTTTTCAGACCTCATCCTCGAACAATCCGACGAAGACGCACCACACAGAAATTACCTCGCCGAGATTAGAAAAGCAGCCAAACGAGCAGCCGATCTCACCCAACAACTCCTCTCATTTAGTCGTCGCAACAAAAATCTACAACCCGAAGTGCTCGACCCCGTAAAGGTCACCAAGGATATGCAAAATATTCTCACGCGCCTCATTTCGGACGACATCAAATTTACCCTAGACTTCTGCGAGACGCCGACATACGTCAGCATCAACCGCACCGCACTCGAACAAATTCTCATAAACTTCACCACCAATGCACGCGATGCCATGCCGAATGGAGGCGATGCCCATCTCTCCATCTCGAGCTGCACAGCAGAAGAATCTCGCACCCTACTCCCAGAGTACATGGATGCACAGCCCCACATGGTCCTCAGCTTCAAGGATACCGGAACCGGCATCGATATAGAAACACAGCGCCATATCTTCGAACCCTTCTTCACAACGAAAGAAACAGGGAAAGGCACCGGACTCGGTCTATCCACCGTCTACGGAATTGTACAACAAGCCAACGGACATATCCAAGTTAGCAGCGAACCCAACAAAGGCACCCAGTTCAGCATCTTCCTACCTTCCATTAAAAACGAGCCCACCGCAGAACAAATTTCTGACGAACCACCGACGGAATCTCTTGCCTCCGACTCCCGCCATAAAGTCCTCGTCGTAGAAGACGACGAAACCATGTGCGACTGTATCTCCGGCCTGCTCGTTCAATATAATTACGAAGTCTACTCGGCCAACCAAGCCGAAGACGCCCTCGACTTTTTCGAAGAATCAAACGCCCAATTCGATCTCCTCATCACGGACATGATACTGCCAAAAATGAGAGGAACCGAACTCGCGGATCGCCTTATAGCCAAAAATCCCAAGATGAAAGTCATCTACATGACAGGCTATCCAGAAGAAATTCTAACAAAGTTTAATCTACCAGAAGACGCGGTCATTCTAAAGAAACCTTTCTCGCTTAAAAGTGCCCTGATGAACGTGCAAAACACGCTCAACCAAGGCAAAGAGGTATCAGAATAACAGCCCCAGCCCCTCGCTTCAATTTCATCAATATTGAATCACAACCGGGTCCATTCCTCGAAGCGTGCTGTGGGATGCCAAACAAAGGGTGCAGATATTCACTCGAAAAGGTCACTTTCGGCTAAATTAGTCTAAAAACGACTCCTACCTAAAGGAGCATCAGAAATACTACTCAAGAGCTGAGCACTTCAGACGATTGTGATCATTGCATCCAACTGCCTCAATTACTCCCTTAACTGAATAGAATTTCACCATGGCGTGGTCCACCGAAGAAATCACCAAATACGAAGACATCATCTCCAAGCTCTCAGCTGAAGCGCATCACGCTAAGCCAGGATGCGACGAAGGATTGATACCCATCTACAGTCTTCTCAACGAAATCTCCGATACCTTTCAAGGGGATGCCATCCTCGAGCAAGCCGTCACCTCGGTGCTGCAAATGCTCCAAGCAATGCTAGACGAGGCTAAGCCGTTCGATGACGACAGCATAAACCACATGATCTCCTTCGCCAAATGGAGCGAATCATTGATTTCTGCAGCCAACTCAGACCAAGACTTCCCTACATTCGATCCCAACACAGCAACCGCATCTACTCCTATAGTAAAAGAAACAACGCCTGAAGCGGATCCCCTCGAACTTACTCCAGTCGCTGAAACTCCTACCCTCGAACAAGAGCTCACCCCCAATTTCAATCTTACTGAAGAAAATAACACATTTTCTAATTTTCTAGAACTCACCCGATTTGACAGTATCGCCCAACAATTCTCCGCAGAACTCCTTCTCGCAGAAAAAGGAACCGACAACGGAATGTTGCCGATCTACAGTCTACTCAAAGACCTGCAAGGCGAATTCGAAGGAGATGAACACGTACGCCAAGCCACTGAAACCGTCTTAGTCACAATGGACGACTTGCTCGACACTGCCAGTGTGTTCGACAGTGCAAGCATCCTACTTCTCACTGAATTTAATCTCTGGTTAGAGACCGCACGAGCAGAAGTAAACGTAGGAGGAAACCCAATCCCCTTCGAACCAACTCAAGCCCCCGAAGCTCCAGAGTCGGCTCCCGTTCAAGCCGTCGATCAAAACAACGAAGACGCCTGCCTCTTAAAAGAATTTTCAGAATTCGACATCGTCATGGACCTCAACCTCGAGGAAAACCGTGAACTCCTTGAAGAATTCTATAGCGAAGCCGTTGACCACCTCGGCCAAATAGAAACCGCCGTCCTCGAGCTCGAACAAGATGTCACTAGTCAAGACGCCATCGATTCGATGTTCCGCTCATTCCACACCATCAAAGGTGTCGCAGGTTTCCTAAATCTCATCCCCATGAATCGACTCGCCCACGAAGTGGAGTCTCTCATGGACCTCGTCAGAAACCACAAATTGGCCGTATTCACAGGCATCATAGACCTTGTACTCGAAGCCAAAGATGCGATAGGCCAACTTATCGAGCAAATCTCAGACGGACTCAGCCAAGGGCAGGTTCCTGACCAAGCAATTGTCGTCAGCGTACTAATGGCTCGTGCACGCTGGGCGATGGAAGGACCCGAATCCTACGCCGAACGTACCGGATCCAACAATACAATGTCTCAAGCACCGGCACAGGAAGAAGAAAAAGAGGTATCTTCGAATCAACCGATTTCAACCTCCGCTGCAAAAGAGGCGATCGCTCAAACTAAGCCACAAGCCCAAGCAAGCCCCAAACGCCACGCCGGTGAAAACGCTTCCGTTCGCGTCAACACATGGAAACTAGACAACCTCATGGACATGGTTGGCGAGCTCGTAATCGTACAAAGCCAACTCCACGAAAGTGCTAAGATCCACGACGCAAGCAGCAACGGACAATCGAATTTTCAGAGCAACATGTCTCAGATTTCACGCATCACAAAGGACTTGCAACACACGTCCATGTCGCTGCGAATGATCCCGATAAAATCCACCTTCCAAAAGATGGAGCGCATCGTAAGAGACCTCAGTGCCAAGTCTGGAAAGAAAGTACTTTTTGAGGTAGTCGGAGAAGATACTGAGCTCGATCGCAACGTGGTCGAAGAAATCGGCGATCCCCTTGTACACATGGTACGAAATGCCCTAGATCACGGCGTTGAAGCTCCAGAAGATCGCCTCGAACACGGTAAGTCAGAAACAGGACATCTCCTTCTCAAAGCCTACCACCGAGGCAGTAATATCGTTGTCGAACTCCAAGATGACGGACGAGGTATCGATGCGGATAAGGTCCTTGCGAAAGCAATCGCCAACGGCATCGTCCGCGAAGACGAAAACCTACCGAAAGAAGAAATCTACAAACTTATCTTCGCACCAGGATTTTCCACCGCAGAGCAGATTACCGATATTTCAGGACGCGGAGTCGGCATGGATGTCGTCAAAAAGAACATCGAAAAATTACGTGGAAAAATCGAGATCGAATCAGAACTCGGAAAAGGCTCCACCTTCAAGATCCTCCTCCCTCTCACAATGGCCATCGTCGATGGACTCGTTGTCAAAGTCGGAGAAGACAGATTCATTCTCCCAACCACTTCAGTCAAAGTCGCCCTACGACCCAAAGGGGACGACGTCGCAAGTATCCAAGGAAACGAGGAAGTTCTCAACATTCGAGGCAAAATCATTCCACTCTTCAGACTCCACAATCACTTCAATATCGACAATGCCGTTACGGATATCCGAAAGGCTACCGTCGTCGTTGTCGAGACCACTGGAAAACCATACGGCTTATTGGTCGACGACATGGTCAGTAAACAAGAAGTCGTCATCAAAAGCCTCGGCAGCATGATGCAAGGTATTCCAGGCGTATCTGGTGGAGCAATACTTGGAGATGGAAGCATCGCCTTGATTCTGGACCCCGTCAGCCTAATTGGATCCTAATTCGAACTCGATTGTTTCGGACTCACCGGAACAGTCCCCTCTTCGATCAGGTCATCCTGCCTAAACCAATTCCGGATACGCTCTACCCAGCTTAATCGAGGCACTTCAGCGGGCGGCTTAGCCACCCTAAGAACAGCCAAGAAACCATTGGGGCACTCGCTTGGAAAATTAGGACTAAAATCTACCAATTCCAAAGTCTCCCCATCTTTGAGCAACTCATTCGCGGCATCAACAATCGGAGCAAATGAAGACGGGTCATACGCGTGAAAATGGATATTTATGTCCAATCCTTGCCGAATCGCGCCATGCAAACTCGAACGATAACTCTCCCGAGCTTCCTCACTCGGATCATCAGGAGAAAAATCATTCCAAAGCACGTAATCGACAAATTCATCAATATGCGTCCCATCGCTTTGACTCGTTGAATCATAATAATCACTGAGCAAATGCTCAGGGGATACAGCCGGTCGATTTCTCTCCCATGTATGGTTCCGATCCGGGATAACGAGATAAATAATCCCGTCATGACGTGTCACGCGAAACCACTCGAGCAAAGCCTGCAAAGGATTAGCGATATGTTCGAAAACATGAGACGCAGCCACGTAATCCATCTCATGATCTGAAAAAGGAAGATTCGTAGACTCCGCAAGTACATCAACAAGACACTTCTGGCCCGCAAACTCCTTAAACGTATCCACATAAATCGGTTTGATATTCGGAAGAGGGCTCTGAAACGCTCCAATCTCCACCCCCCTATTTAATCCAACCAACCACTGCTCTGTTTTCTCTTCGTTCGTCACTCTTGAATATGATTTGAAAGCAATAACTTAGCTCCCAAACCCGAGCCGACAACTCTTATCGCAACCTCTTCCCTCAATACCCAAATATTTCTTTATACCCAACAAACAGGAGACCCAAAATGCCTTCAGACCTGTTCAAAAAACACTAAGCTAAAATGACGTCAAAAAGACTACGTAGTAACCATTTTCGCCTACTCCCCACACTATTAGAACCGATCAAACTAACATAATCGACTCAACAACAGAAAAATGGCGTATCCTGGCCGTCGACGACGACTAATCTACACGAATAATTCTGAAAGTCCTCCTGAAAAAGTAGGGGCACTCCGTCGTACTCGCCGATTCGGGCTCACAAGCACTACAAATTATCAAAGAGGCCTGATTCGATGCCTTTGATATGATCTTGAGCGACTATTGGATGCCGGAGATCAACGGTATGGAACTCTTGAAGCCCATTTTAGATCTAGACCCTACCCTATCAGTCGTCCTCTTAACAGCCGAAGAAGAACGTGATTTTTTTGAAAGCCTCATCGGCAATGGAAGCTGTGTCTATCTGAAAAAGATTCTCACACCAGCATCCAAACAAACAAAAAATGCACGACCAAACTCTGGAATTCCGACCACCGTTTAAGAACCCCAGTAAATACTGGCAGCATCGAATTTCTCTAAGAATCACTCTCCTGCCGCGGTCTAACCGAAATTTGAATCGATTTCGATGCAGGCGTTTCACTACGCCTTGCGGTGTGTGCCAGAGGCACAAGGGTATTTGCCTCCGGAAAATACATTGCCGCACACCCTTGCGGAATTTCGTACGGAACGACCTTAAAAGACCGCACGACTCGAACCTCATCTCCAAAGTGAGAACTCACATCCACGACCTGCTCCAAGCTCAAACCGCGATCGAGCATATCTTTCGTGTTCATTAAAATAACGCGGCGTTCACCACGAATCCCACGATAGCGATCGTTCAAACCATAGACTGTCGTA
The DNA here is from genome assembly GCA_963933925.1 of uncultured Puniceicoccaceae bacterium. GTDB lineage: Bacteria > Verrucomicrobiota > Verrucomicrobiia > Opitutales > Opitutaceae > JAKYXN01. The sequence goes on along the minus strand of CAWVWU010000003.1, from coordinate 28,188 downwards.
TTGTACTGGTCATGACTTCTGATCGTCATAAGCAGAAGTCGCCCCGAACCGGCAACTTCGATATCCAAGTCATGAACCGAAAAATTCGCTTTCCCGTTCTTCGTCAAAAACCGGCGCTCCTTCACCGCATTATAAAGATAGAAACCTCCTGCCCGCGATACACGTTCGTTAAAATCCTCAAAGTGAGGAATCACCTTTTCAATTCGATCCCGGATCACCGAATAATCAGCCTCCAATTCATCCCAATCCACCTTCAAGTTCAAAGAAAGTGTCGCCCGTGCCAGACCACACACGATCGATACTTCACTCTTCAACATGGGCGAAGCCGGACGCAAACGCCCCTCAGACTTGCTGACCACTCCCATCGAATTCTCCACCGTAATCCACTGGCTAGCTCCCTCCTGAAGATCCTCTTCCGAGCGCCCCAAACACGGTAAAATCAATCCGACCTTGCCCGTCACCAGATGTGAGCGATTAAGCTTAGTCGAAACATGGACCGTCAACTCACACGACGCTAAAGCCTCGGCTGTAACATTCGTATCCGGAGAGGCCGACAAAAAGTTACCACCCATCCCCACGAAGACCTTCGCTTTCCCGGAATGCATCGCGGCAATCGCACTCACCGCATGACACCCATGCTCGACGGTAGCTGTAAAACCAAACTCCTTACCAAGACTATCGAGAAACGCCTGAGGCATCGCCTCGTAAATCCCCATTGTTCGATCCCCCTGAACATTACTGTGCCCACGTACAGGACACAGCCCTGCTCCGGGTTTTCCAATCGCCCCACGCAACAAATGCAGATTTACGATTTCCTGAATCGTCGCCACTCCATTCCGATGTTGCGTCAGTCCCATCGCCCAACACGTGATAATCCGCTCGTTATCGCAGAACGCATCTCCTAAAGCCACCATCTCGTGACGAGAAACACCGCTCAGTCTCACAAGCTCATCCCAATCCAAAGAAGCAATATGAGCCTCATACCCTTCAAACCCAAACGAATGTCCATCAATAAAGGATCGATCCAAGATATCCGCATCCTCTTCAGTCCTTTCAAAAATTCGTTTAGCAACTCCCTTCAAAAGAGCCTGATCGCCATTAATCATCGGACAAATAAAATCGTCGGCGATCGAAGTCTTCGCCCCCATTAATTCGCTCACACGCTGCGGATGAGAAAAGGCCTTAAGCCCCGCCTCTCTCAATGGATTTATCGATACAATCCGTGCACCAGCCTCCTTGGCGATCTGCAGCGAGCTCAACATCCTCGGATGATTTGTCCCCGGATTCTGCCCCACAATCAACAGGAGATCTGCCGTATGGATATCTTCCATACTCACCGTCCCCTTACCCACTCCGATCGCCTCGTTCATTGCTACGCCACTCGATTCGTGGCACATATTCGAACAATCAGGTAGATTATTCGTCCCATACATCCTAACGAATAATTGATAGAGAAACGCCGCCTCATTGCTTGTCCGCCCAGACGTATAGAAAAGGGCCTCATTCGGATCGTCCAGTGCATTCAAGGTCGTTCCTACGAGCTCAAACGCATCCCCCCAAGAGATCGGCTCATAATGTTGGCTCCCTTCTTTTAGAACACACGGCTCTGTAAGCCGCCCTTGCTGGTCATGCCAATAATCCGACTCATTAGCCAATTCCTCGACACTATGCGTTTCAAAAAACGCACGAGTAATTCGCCTCCGCGTCGTCTCCGACGCAATCGCCTTCGCCCCATTCTCACAAAACTCACTAGGCGATCGATGCCCATCTGGATCTGGCCATGCACAACTTGGACAATCAAAGCCCCCCTTCTGATTCAATCGAGCTAAAGCCTGAGCACCGCGTAAAGGTCCACTCTGCTCAAGTACGTGACTCATAGAATTCACCACCGCCGCCAAGCCACCCGCCTTCACTGGAGGCTCAGAAATTTCAAGATCATCAAATTCTTCAGGAGTATTTGGATTGGGCTTTGAAGTCATAGGGAATCAAAATCGGGGAAGAAAGAAAGCCCCCCCCTCAAAACAACCACAAATCCCCCAACATCACCAAACAAAAACCACCGCATCATTTCCCCCATCCCCTTCCACCACCAAAACCTCAAAACCATGTAGGACCGGATGTTATCCGGTCACCCCACAACCAAAATCTCATCCGTGAAAATCTGTGTCATCTGTGGGCATAAAAAAGGCACAACCTAGTCCAATTTCCACCACCTAAAACTCAATACGCTCAGGCACGCTATAAACATTAAATCGGGTCGTCCCGAGAAATCCTATCAACGTAATTCCGTAGAGACTCGCAAGTTCTACCGCCAAACTCGATGGAGCTCCGATACTCGCCACAACAGCGCAACCAACTGTAATCGCCTTTTGCATCAAATCATAACCAACCCGGCCACTTAATACCAAAACATCCTCACTCCAATCCATCTCACCAGCCTGCAACGCCGATCCGACCAACTTATCCAAAGCATTGTGACGCCCCACGTCCTCTGCAGATCCAAGAAATTTCCCCTCTACTGAAAAACGAGCCGCCGCATGCAACCCTCCTGTCCGAGAAAACAAAGACTGATTCACCGCTAAACGACCGCCCAATGTAGTAAGAACCTCAGAACTCACGCGAGTACCCGTTACCGACAAAGGGTCCTTCCGCGTAATCCTCAAAGCCTCCATCGCACTCTTTCCACAAGCACCACAAGCCGAACTAATAGGAAACGTTCGCTTCATCCGTTCGGTATCGAGCAACACACTTTCCTTTAAAGTCACAATCACCCGCATAGCCGGAAGCGTCGCATCAGCCTCTTCTTTAAACACAATAGAGGCGACATCACTCGGTGACACGATCACGCCCTCGCCAAACAAGAAACCGAAAACCAGGTTTCGGTCATCACCAGGAGTGCGCATGCTGATCCCTACATTCGTCAATTGCCCCTCGCTCCGGACTGCCATTTCAATCGGCTCTTCCACGACCAAGAAATCGTCCTTCACCATTCGCTCACCATTCGAATACTTTAGGATTTTACTCGAAACACCGCCAACCGATTTACTTTCATCCTGCATAACAACTCAGCACCCTGCACAAGGCCAATCGCGATCCAAGAAGAAACGTGCTCACTCCCCCAATCGATCCGTACGGACCTGCCGGATCAACAACAATAAACTGCACAAAACAAGGCCGGGCCAAACAACGAGCATGGGTTGCACGATCACGTGCTTTTGATAACTCCTCAGCAAAGATCCCAATTCCGCCCAATTAGGATCTCCTGACAACCCAAGAAAAGTCAAAGAACTCAACTCCAAAATCGCGACCGCATAGGCTAGCTTCCATAACTCCAACAACTGCGGAAGTACATTGGGCCATATGCTAAACCAGAAGACATGCTTCGCGTCCCCACCTATCGCTCGACTCGCAATCACATACCCGGCGGATTGCTGCTCTAGCCATAAAACGCGCAACTGCCGAAAAACAAAGGGAATCCCCGCCAAGGAAACTGCCAAAGCTAAAACGATCGGATCACGCGGCATAAACATCATCAGCACAAGCCCCAGCAACAAAACAGGCAATGCGATCCCCAACGAAACCATTGATCGGATACAAGTGGAAACAACTCGTCCCCCAACACCATCAAGCCAAAGTAAAACTGCTGACATCAAAAGCGTCAGCACACTCGCAACAAAAGCATAAATCAAAGATTGCCCAGCCCCCAGCCACACGCGGCTCAAGACATCCTGCCCAAGGTGATCAACCCCAAATAGATGAGTCCAAGACCCACCACTCAAACGCTCATCTACAAACTCCTGAGAATAGGCATCAAACGGCGTATACACCATTCCCGAAAGAAATAAGACGAAGACGGCGAGAATCACAACATTACCCGATTTAGTCAACCTATGCATCCTCAACAGAATCCCTTTCCACCATCAAAGCTTGAACAACGAGATCCGAAATAAATGCGACAACATAAACCATCAGAATCAACACCAACAACAAATACTGAGCGACAAAAAGATCTCGCTCCACAATCGACGTAATCACATACCGTCCCAATCCTGGCCAAGAGAACACCGACTCCGTCAAAACGGCTCCCCCCAATAATGCCCCAAACGTCGTCCCCAACACCGTCACAACCGGTGCTGCCCCGACACGCAGATAGTGTTTAAAAAACAAACTCAATGGCCCAACACCTCGAGCCAACAAAGCCACCCTCAAAGCAACAATACCAGGTTCTTTCAACCGACCATACAAAACCGCCGACACATTCGCCGCCGGATACACCGCTAAACAAATCGCCGGTAAAAACAAATACCTCAAAGCATCCCAAAAACTCCACAAGTCCCCCGCCAATAAACTATCCAACAATAACAAGCCTGTAACCTCCGGAGGCGGAATCAGCGCCAAATCAAAGCGTCCTCCCATCGGGAACCACCCCAACCACAACGACCCAAAAACCAAGCTGATAAGTCCCACCCAAAATATCGGGACGACCAGACCCACGGAAGCAAAAGACATCGCCACCCTACCGATGAACCGCCCACTCTTCTCTCGGGCAAACAATGCCAAAGCCGCTCCTACCACCGAACCGATCAACAAAGCCAATAACGTAAGTTCGAGCGTCGCCGGAAAATACAACTTAAAATCCTCCCAACTGCCACGCCCCGTTAACAAACTCTTCTCCCAATCAAATGAGAGAAATTTACGATGGAACAGTCCGAACTGCTCCAACACAGGACGGTCCAATCCCAAACGATGCTTCTCCGCGACAACTTGTTCCGGATTAGGATACTTGCTAAATTTGAGCGAGACAGGATCCTCCAACGACTGCATCGCCGCAAAAATAATCCCACTCGCCAAGCCATAGACCAAGAGCAGTTGCCACAGCTTAACTAACGCAAACCTGAACATATAGAATCCCTTATGGCTGCTCAGTCGAAGCACCCCGAAGCCGAACAGACCCCAATCTCAAATCCCCAATCTTCTGTAACTCAAAACCTTCGTACCGTGCATCGATAACCGCTATATTGTCACCGTGCACCAAAGGGAGCAACGGAAGATCGCGTCGCCACAAATCAAGCACATCTTGATACAGGTCTGCCCTATTCAGTAAATCCCCCTCCCGACGCGCCGACAACAAGAGTTCATCCATTTGCTCGTTTCTATAAAAACTGTAATTACTCGCCATCCCCTTCTCCGCAGCCCAACTACCAAAAAACATTCCCAGAAAATTGTCAGAATCCCCATTGTCGCCAACCCAACCAATCAAGCCCATTTCGAATTCGCCATTACGCAATGTATTCAAATGAGACTTAAAATCACTCGCCACGACATTCACCGGAATTCCCGCATTCTCAAGTTGCCCCTTAATGAAAGTCGCAACGCTCACCGGATCAGGAAAATACTGACGAGGCGCATTCATTACCCGTATTTCAAATGGCTCCACAAATAAGCTCTTGTTGGCCTCAACGATTCCCCGTGCCTTCAAGATATCAAAAGGGATACGCTCCTCAGTCTCAGGATAGCCTAGAAAACCTTTCGGAATTGGATAATGAGCCACGCGTCCCGCTCCACTCAAAGCGACACTCGCCAACGACTCCCGATCAATCGCCAATGCGATTGCCTCACGCACTTCTCGATGCTTAAGCCGCTCGTTCTCCAAATTAAATGCGAGATAGCCAACATTCAAACCCGCTTCGCGATGAATGACCAGTGAGTCATCCCCCTCTAAGCCATCCAACTCAGAAGGCTGCAATCCATCCATTCCTTGAACTTCACCCGCTTTAAGTTTCAACAAGCGAACCGTATTATCAGGCACCACACTCATCACCAAACGCTCGAAACCAGCAGGATCACCCCAGTAAGCTTCATTACGTTTCATTACGATCGCTTCATTCGGCCGCCATTCAACGAATTCGTACGGCCCAGTTCCAACCGGATGACGCTGGAATTGATCACCATGAACAGCCAATGCATTCGGGCTAACGAGAAAAGCAGGAAAAACGGCGAGAGAATAGAGCAAGGACGCATTGGGCTGAGACAAAACAAATTCAAGTTCCATTGGCCCAATTACTCTTACCTCTAAAACATCCTGATAAAGGTAATTCCAATACGAAAAAGAGGCCTCTTCCAAATGTGCTGGATGCTTCGGATCCATCTGTCTCTGAAAACTGTAAACCGCCGCTTCCGCCGTCAAAGCCGTGCCATCATGAAACGAAACGCCATTCCTCAAACGAAAACGATACCGCAAACCATCCTCTGAAATCTCATAGGATTCCGCCAAACAGGGCTCAATCTCAAGTGTCCCACTTCTAAATCGAACCAACCCCTCGCAAATCTGAGCCAAAGTATTCACCGACTCCCCATCATCAACATCAGCAGGATCGAGCTTCTGAGCGTCACTCCCTCGAGCAAAGACAAATGTCTCACTGCGTTTTGAACTATCACCAGAGGGACGCCCACAAGAGGATAACATTAATCCCAGCCCTACAAGAAAGGCCAGCGTTGGGTAAAAAATAGATCGTCTCATTCCTACAACAGTTACGTTCACTCATACTCACTTGAGCGAACCAAGAGTTGCAACTCCATAGCACAATCGCAGATACAAAAAAACCCGGCCTGACCTGAGTCAAAACCGGGCTTCGAAAAAAAGAACTAATTACGATTTAGTACAAGCAAGGATCAACACCGAGACATCCAACCAACTTATCACGATAATCTCCTGAACGGAATGTCGCAAGGCGGCGTTCGATAAGGGTGCGCATCGCTTCAATATCCTCACTAGTGACAGCCCCATCATAACGTGGGTTGCCAAGCATAGAATCCAAATATGCCAAGTGCCCTTCCCACAATTTGACGTCGTTCTGCTGCTTCGTATCGAGACGCGCCTTGTACCAGTCGCTCTCTAGCATCGCTTCACGAGTGAACAAGTTACGAACCTCAGGATCATGGATCGTCTTACCTTCATATTCGCCGTGAGCCATAATATGAAGAAGAGCACGAATCGGTGGACACGCTGCATCAACTGAACCATCTTCAAAATAATTCTTTGCTACGCTACGTTGAGTCTCAACGATATTTTGGATCCCATCTACATAGGTATCCATCCCTTGTTGCTCCGGACGAAGTGCACTTTCAGGGAAGACAGATTGAGGACTTCCAAAGATTCGTCCGCCAAAAGTCTGGACGAATTCCTTAGTGATACGATAACCCAAACGGCTCGCTTCAATTGTTTTTCCTTCGTGTTCGAAATCGTTACACGCTTCAAGGAACCCCTTCTCAAGCATGTACGCTGACTTGCGTTCACAAGGCTGCATGCGACTCCATATTTCAGGAACCAACAGACTAATATCATGATCAACTCGGAAATTCGGCCCGACACACCCCGCAGAAGATGTGAAACACTCGTATCCACTCACCAAATAAGACACCAAGGCATTGTTGATATCGATAACAGGGAGCAACATATTGAATGGTCCCTTAGTCAAAGCACCTTCAGACCCAGCTCCCGTAGTAGACGGAGACTTACCAGTCAAACTAGCGATGAAATCCATAAAGAGCTCAGGAAGCTCTTGGAAGTGAATCGGGTTATAAACCGCCAATGCACGAACCTTGTCTTCAGGTGGATTGTTACGACGTCCTGCCAACACCGCTGTCACAGGGAATGGAGGAGTCACTCCAGAAGGGAGACGACGATACAGCTTAGCACCTACATTTGAAATGTAAGTCACACGCTCATCTGCAAGATCCAAACGATTCTGCAAATAACGAGGGTTCTTAGTAGGAGCTCCATCGACGATACGTGGATGAGCCGAAGAGATCGCATAGTCTGGTCCATCAGAATTTACGAAATCCGATAGAGTCTTCTGCATTTCTTCCGTAAATTGTCCGAAACGAATAGCATCCCCCATTAGAGCCTTAACTTCCGCACGATCAAGAGGCTCGTAGTTCGAGAAGAACGAGTGATCCATCGAGAAGTCCAACTCAGTCATCTTGTCATAACCGCGATGAATTGCCTCATCGGGGCGTTGGAACAAACGGTACTCACAGTTCAATATGAACTTGACCGAACGATCCGTTTCCACAGACGCCGCGAGGCCAGTTACATGACTTGCAGGAACGATCACTGACGCAGAGATATCATCCTCTGTTTGAATCTTAATCGCTGGAGAGAAATCCTTACGAAGACTAAACACGCGCCAAGCTCCATCCTCTGCAAAACCAATTCTCAAATACTGCGTAATCAGTTTTTGATCACGGTACTTCAGTTCATTACCTGGCTTACCATTCACGAAATCGACGCTGAAACGCTCACGCCATCCATTACCCCAATCAGCCTTATAAAAACGCTTAACAACTTGAACGATATCGAGAACGTACCCCGGAAATTTACCCAACCATTCATTATATTCGTCCGTATAGCTATCAGACGGAGACAAAAGCTTTACCACCGACCCCAAAGAACGTGCATCGCTAAATAGCGAACGCCCCTTCTCGCGATTGAGGTTTGAATCCCTGAAACGAGAACCAAATTCGTAATTGACGATTTCCTCAACCATATCGAAGTCAGTCTTAATGTCCGCCGTAAAAACAGGACCCGCGACAATCGCATCTGCGATAGACTTTGATATTTCAGACTTACCTCCACCGGATACCGTACAGGGTTTATGGCAGTACGTTCCAATTGAGCTCGTACCGATCAGGCGCCAACGGCGACCCTCCATCGGATGAATCATCTCAATCTTATATCCAGAAGGTAGGATATAAGTATTCTTTGGCTGAAGAGAAAGCGTTTTTTCGCCCCCATCCTTCGTCCACTTGATCAACTGATCACTCAAAGTGAAGTGAGAGTCCTCAGGGACATAAATAATGCTCGGATACTTTTTATCCACAGCATAACCGTCTTCCTTAAGTTCAACGCTATCGTCCAAGGATTTCAACGCTTCCGCAAACGTATGATCATTCTTTTGATCGAACTCACTGAGGTGAAACTCTTCTCCCAAATCATAACTAGGGAAAGAAAGTGCTCCTCCAGCGTGCTCTTCTTCAACGTTACCCAACAGATTAGCAGCGTATGAAATCTGCGTCTTTACTTCCTTCTTACAGTAACCGAAGTAGTTATCAGCAATCAACGTAACAACAACGCCTTGATTATCTCTGCAGGTAAGCTTGAACGCTCCTCCATCGTTATAAAGTTCGTCCTCCTTCTCCCAGCACATGCCATCACGCTTTTGGCGTTCGGTTGCATCGCTAATATGAGGAAGACCAATATCCTTCTTCTTCATCGCGACGAGCTGAGGAGCAAGAATCACACAACCAGTGTGACCTGACCAATGCTTTACATCAAATCCTGAGTCATTCTCAGCGAGATAGGGATCACCCGCATTGCCAAAAATAGATTCAACGAAATCCAAGTTGCTCACCAAGTTACCAGGAGCAAAGAAACGAACTTCTGTACGCTTCTCCTCAGTAACCCCAGGAACTCCAGGAGCGACCAACGGCCGAAGCATCAAGGAGACAAACAATCTTGCCTTCTCATCTTGTGCCGACGTAAACGGAACTTCCTTCAACGTTTCACTAGGAGCGAGAGCTTCCTTTAGGAGATTCGAGAAAACCTCTACTGGCACAGATTTCTTATCAGTCGGAATCGGCAACCCGCCTTCGACGATATGGAAAACACCCTTTGTAGTACGACGATCGCTCTTCGGATTATGAAGAACACCCTGCTTTACACGGTATGAACTTACGATATCCGACTCAAATTTATCTGCGTTCGGCGGCAATGAAAGACAACGAGCCATACCATGACGCTCCAAGATCAAGGAGTTCGTTGGCAACCAAATCTGATCCTCAACACCATGCTTCTGAAACAGATCGCTAAGGTAATTCTGAATACGTTGATCCGCAGGACATAGATACTCCTTCAACAAACGATTCTTCTCCTCGACACTGCGAAGCAATGTGCTCCCCAACTGTAGAAAAGGGTAGTCCAATTCGTCTCCGAATATCGGGCAACCGCGCGACCGTAGTTTAATGTTCAGATATTCGACGAGACCTTTTTCGTCGTATGCACTCGAACCACTCGCGGGATCGAAGCCAATCGTTGTATTTAGATCTATGTTTTTTGTTTTCTGTACCATTTTCGTATGATAGGTTTACGTGTTTTGGGTCTAAAGTATTATGCCTCTAATTCAAGGCGGTGGATCGGAGAATAGTGGGCATTCGCGGCACCGCTCCAAGAAGACGTTTCGTGTAGTCATGCTGCGGAGACGCATACAAATCTTCCGCTGAGGCCTGCTCAACCAGTTCCCCTTGGCTCATAACTAAAACATCTTGGCTAATGTGCTCAACAACCGCTAGGTCGTGAGCAATAAATAGATAGGTGATCCCCAACTCTTGTTGGATATCCTGCAACAGATTTACAATCTGTGCCTGCACGCTAACGTCCAAAGCACTCACGCACTCGTCGCAGATAATAAATTCAGGCTGTGCACTCAAAGCACGAGCAATACAAATCCGTTGGCGCTGTCCGCCACTAAACTGATGCGGGTAACGACGCAGTGCATCCCCCGAAAGGCCTACTTTCTCAAGTAACGCAACCACTCGATCTTCGCGTTCCCTCTTCGCCATTCCCTTCTCATGAACCAATAACGGCTCGGCCACAATAGACGCTACCGTCATGCGAGGATTCATTGAGGCATAAGGATCCTGGAAAATGGTCTGAATCCGACGACGATAGGGGCGAAACGCACCTTCATTCATCCCAGATATCTCATCTCCATCAAAACGGACACTTCCTGATATAACAGGTGCCATTTTCAAGATGGCTTTGCCGAGCGTACTCTTACCGCTACCACTCTCTCCCACCAATCCAACCGTTGTACCGCGTTCGACCTTGAAGCTCACTCCCTTTACCGCCCGTACGCCGTCCGCCTGACCAGAAAAAAGCCCCGACCGCCCCTCATAAGTGACACTCAAGTCCTCAACCTCTAGCAAAGGTCTTCCGCTATCGCCATTCGATGCCTTCATGCGAGTGCTGCGACCTCCTCATCGATTTTCGCATGGTCAACCACAGGCAGACGATCACAGCGTTCTCCCAACTTGGGAATACAGCGAATCAAAGCCCGCGTGTACGGATGCCGCGGATTCGCCAAAATTTCCTCAGCATCTCCGGATTCCACAATTTCACCTCGGAACATAACCGCTACTTTATCCGCAAATCCATCTACGATGCCAAAATTATGTGTTATAAGAATGATAGACATTCCTAAACGCTGACGAAGATCGCGCAACAATTCTATGATCTGTGCCTCAATCGTCACATCAAGTGCAGTCGTCGGCTCATCGGCGACCAAAAGCCTAGGGCGACACGCCAGTGCAATCGCAATCATCACACGCTGCTTCATTCCACCGCTCATTTGATGCGGATAATCGCTCCTACGAGCCTCTGCATCACGGATTCCCACTTGATCAAGAAGAGCGACGACCTCCGCCCCAACATCCTTCACTTCAGGACGATGCAATTTGATAGCCTCCGCAATCTGCCCGCCAACCGTAAAATACGGATTCAAGGAAGTAGAAGGCTCCTGAAATATATAGGAAATCTCCTTACCACGAATTGCTCGTAACTCCTTGCCCTTCAGACATAAAACATCACGACCGTTAAGAAGAACCTTCCCATCCACCTGACAAAGCGGTGCCTCAGGCAACAACTGAGTTAAAGCCATAGAAGTCACACTCTTACCACTCCCGCTTTCGCCCACAATCGCCAAAGTCTCCCCTTCAGCCAACGAAAAACTAACGCCGCGTACCGCCGGATTATCTCCTTCGCGGGACCGAAAACTTACTCGAAGATTCTGTACGTCTAATAGCATTAATTAAGATGTAACATTCGCTCGGCCAAATCCTGCAAACCTGCAATACATAGCCAAGCTCAAAAATGTTTTAATAGAATGAGTGATGGGACAACAAGAGCTCACCTTCAAGCCAAAAGAAGAATAACTTATATTTAATTCACCCATAATAAGCTCTGCTATTAAACGGCTAAAAACACTCCGCTCTGAAGCGATTCACAGTACTCATTATACCAAAGATGAAAGACGACCAAGAAATACCGTTGCATCAATCCCTAAGCCGCTGAGAATAGGACGCTTAGCCACAAACAACCCCTCATGATATTCAAACAATTTCACAACGGCGTTCTGCAGGATTTGGCAAACAAACCAATCCAAGAGATTCGCCGTGAGGATTTACTGAAAAGCCTTCAACACGCTTACCAAGAAGGCGTTCGACTTACTAACGAACAAGACGGAAGTGACCAACAGTGGGATACTTCTGTAAGACAGCTCAAGTATCTAAAAACCATCGCTGAGCTCATTCCAGCCAGTCTTTTTGCTAAAAACAAGGACGGCCAATACAATTACGTAAACAATCGCTTTTTAGAGATGGTCGGACTCACCGACCGCGACGAACTCCTCCTTCGTCGCCCATCAGATATCTTCGGTCTCGAACGCGGAAACGTAGCCGAAAAGGAAGATAAGGATCTCCTCAACCGCCGAGTAGAATTTATCTACCGAGAGAATCAACACGTAGAAGAAAACGGCTCAGCAATTTGGGTACTCGTCTCAAAAGTCGCCGTAACAAACCCCGAAGGAGAAGTCATTGGGATTGTCGGCATGATCTTAGACATTAGTGAACGCAAGGAAGCCGAAGAACGGCTCGCAGAAGTAGGTGCAGAAATTCAACGCAAAAATGAAGCCCTAGAAAAGGACCTCCTCCTCGCTCGCCAAGTCCAGCAAGCCCTCCTCCCACAGATCGATAAACTAAACACCATCGAATTCCTCGACCTAGGATTTTCTGTTCGTCATAGCGACAAAATCGGAGGCGACTTCATACAAATCCAAAAACTCAACGACTTCAAAACAGGCTTCCTCATTTGCGACGTAATGGGGCACGGTATTCAAGCCGCCCTCATCACATCCTTGATCAAAGGCCTAATCGGTGACCTCTTTCACAAGAACCTAGACCCCGGAGAATTTATCCAAAAATTAAATACGCGGTTTCATTCCGTAATGGAGTTTCACGACGAACTAGTATTCGCAACCGCACTCTATCTAGAATGGGAGCACGGAGGTCATTGCCGCTACGCCAACGCAGGCCATCCATGCCCACTTCTCCTTTCAAAAAAGGATAACCAAGCAACCCAAATATCCTCCCAAAGCCAACAAGATAACATAGCCGTCGGCATCGTTTCAGACACCAGCTACGACACCTTCGAATTCGATGCCGAAAAAGGCGATAGCATCATACTCTACTCAGATGGAATCGAAGAATTCCTAAATTTAGAAGACCAAGAATACGGTATCCAAGGCCTACTCTTCTCTCTCCAAGGCCAAGCCTCCCTCAACGCCCAAGGCATTGTGGATCACATGATAAATCAAGCCCTAGCCCACTCCCCTGTCGCCCCAGATGACGACGTCACCCTACTCGTCATCAAACAATAACCCACCCTCTCGACACACAATAGAATCAACAAAATCTCCTAATCCTAAAAACATTCGCTATCAGCAAGCTCATTAAACAATGAACTTTCAGAGATTCAAAGACGGCGTCGCTTGCGAAATCGGCAACGCCACTCCGCAAACCTTCAAAAAAGAGGACTTAATACTCAGCCTACAAACTGCGTTCGACAAAGGGATTCATCTCTCGAAATCCACTGATAAGATCGAGTCCCTCAAACAACTCCACTATCTTAAAACCATAGCCGACCTCATACCGGCCAGCCTCTTTGCTAAAGACAAAGAAGGCACCTATCGCTACGTCAACTCATGCTTTATGGGTATGGCTGGAATCAAAGACACTGATGAAGTCCTAGGCAAACGCCCGAGCGAACTATTCAAAACTGAAGCAGCAATCCTCTCAGAAAAGGAAGATCAAGAAATTCTTAGCGGCCACAAAGACTCCATCAACCAAGAAAATTCAAACGTAACCTCAGGCAACGAATTAATTTGGGGACAAGTATCCAAAACTCCTATCAAAAATGAAACTGGAGAGATTGTTGGTCTAGTAGGCATGGTCCTCGACATCAGCGAACGAAAAAAGTCCGAGAAACAAATCGCACTCGTAAACGCCGAAATTGAACAAAAAAATAAAAATCTAGAGAAGGACCTCACACTCGCACGCAGCATTCAGAACGCCCTGCTTCCACAACAAGACCGACTCCCCAAGTTCGATACTCTAGACATCGCATTCATAATATCCCACACCGAAAAACTTGGTGGAGATTTTGTCCACATCGAAAAGTCCACCCCATTCAAAGGAAGCTTCCTCATTTGCGATGTCGCTGGTTCGGGAATACAATCAGCCCTCGTCACATCCCTTCTTCAAGGCCTCGTAAGAGAACTATCAAAAAGAGGACTTGAGCCCAGTGATTTCTTAGGGGAACTCAACACACGATTCTACAGGACACTCGAGTTCCACGAAGAGCTTGTATTCACCACAGCACTCTACCTCGAATGGGAGAAAGGCGGTCGATGCAAATACGCCCGAGCCGGACACCCAGCACCCCTATTTTTTTCACGCCACCAAAACCGAGCCGAAGAACTTGCTCGAACCAGCACCAAAGACAACGTAGCCCTCGGCATCCTCCCAGATACAAGCTACGACTCTTTCGAATTCATCTTAGACAAAGGCGACTGCGCCATCCTCTATTCAGACGGCATCGTCGAACTCCAAAACGAAGACGGTCAAGACTACGGAGCCAAAGGGATTCGAACCTCCCTCGTCGGCCCCCAAAACCTCAACGCCCAAGAAATGGTCGAACACATCCACACCGAAGCTCTCGTTTACTCTCACGGTGCTCCACAAGACGACATCACCCTCCTCGTTCTAAAACAGTAGAAGGGAAATTAGCCTAAGCGTCCTTTAAAAACGGCCCAATCTGCGGGACGGGCTTATCACGACGACCATTCGCAATACGCTTCAAATACGTGTCCTTCGTAGGATCGCCCGCTATGGACTTATCTTCCTCTTCCTCGACCTCGATCTCGTTTTCCTCTTCGTCCAACACCACGTAATCGTCCAAATCAATGGTCACCTCTTCTGGCGTATCAAAGATCATCGAAATACGGCGAGATTCAGGAAACAACACCTGAACGGGATTACTAATACGCCCCTTCTTCACATACTCAAAAGTGCAGGGGAAACAGCCTTTTTCATAACGCTCGATCAAATCGCTAATCCATTTATTCGGAACATCCTGACGCTCAGACAACAATACCATGTCTGAATAATGAATACAGCAGTCAAACCACACATTCAGTTCCTTATGCCGATGAAAAAGATCGCAATTCAAGACAGTCAACACCCGCCCAAAATCGAAACCACTCGCCTGCCACCACACATGGAATGCCTCCACAAAATCCGCCGGATTAGACGCACCATCCGCGATCACAAAGATCTTAGAAACGTCCTCAGTTACTTCTAACTCAAAGTCACTGCCGTCCCACGAGTAACTCCGATTGACGACCTCCCGCTTACGCACTTCGAGGGGATCCTGATTCGGCTCACCCTCCGAGATCGCGACCAAGGCCTTATCGGTTTCGCTTAAGCCAAAGCCGACCAAATCACATACCACATCGCGACGGCTCGAACCACGCGAACCAAGAATCAAGTAAACCAATGTTTCGCTCATCCTAAAAAACTTTCTCTAAATCTAAGTTACTCTCAAACTCCACGAGCTGAGCTCACTATAAAACTATAACTCAAAAACCTTGTTTTGAGCATGGGTACGCATCCAATGATCAAGCACGACAAGATTCGCCATTGCTTCGACAATCGGCACCGCACGAGGAAGCACACAAGGATCATGACGCCCACGCCCGATCAACTCTGTATTCTCACCATTTAGATCAACCGTATTCTGGGGACGCAAAATCGTAGCCGTAGGCTTAAATGCCACTCGAAAGTACACATCCTCCCCATTCGTAATCCCACCTTGAACGCCACCAGACTTATTCGTCTTAGTACGAATTTCTCCGTCAACATTCTCAAACGGGTCATTGTGCTCAGAGCCACGCTGTAAAGTACCACTAAAGCCACTTCCAATCTCAAAGCCCTTCGTCGCCGGAATCGATAACATAGCCTTCGCCAAATCCGCTTCAAAACGATCAAAAACAGGCTCGCCCAATCCAATCGGCAAATTGCTTATCCGACACTCAATCACACCACCCACGGAGTCACCCTCCGAACGCACTTCCTTGATTCGAGTAATCATCGCCTCAGCTGTCTCCGAATGAGGACATCTCACGATATTCCCCTCAATCGCCGCGGAAGAAACCTCAACACCCTCCGGCATTACGATATCCTGAACGCTCTGCACAAATGCCAGTGTCTCAACCGAAGACTTCAGGGACAAAATTTTCTTAGCAATCGCTCCCGCGGCCACACGCCCAATCGTTTCGCGAGCAGACGAACGCCCGCCTCCCTCTGGGTTACGATGACCATATTTACTCTGATATGTAAAATCAGCATGCGACGGACGAAACTTCTCCTTCATCTCCGCATAGGCTCCCGGGCGAGCATCCTTATTGAATACCAACATCGAAATCGGCGTTCCCGTCGTCTTACCTTCGTAGACGCCTGAAAGAATCTGCACCTGATCCGCCTCTTTACGCGGGGTCACGATTTCACTTTGACCTGGTCGACGACGATCCAATTCTGGTTGGATGTCCTCCTCGGAAAGGGGGAGATTCGCAGGGCAACCTTCGATCACGACGCCAACGCCACCTCCGTGGCTTTCGCCCCAGGTGCTAATAGTAAATAGTTTGCCGAAAATATTGGCCATGGGGGGAACTTACAAAGGCGCTATCCGGAATCAAGCCGAGACTGCCCCTCTACGAAATTGCTAGGCCACGTGGCCTAGATTACCGGATCAAACCCCGCTATCGGATCACTATCAATTTGCTGATTCATACCAAGGGCCGGTGAAAACTCACCGCAAACCCCAATCGTCTTGGCCGGAACCCCAACCACAGTGCAGTGTGGCTTAACATTCCGCAGCACCACGCTACCCGCTCCAATTTTTGCACCCTCGCCAATCGTAATATTGCCCAAGACCTTCGCCCCTGCCGCTATTAATACGCCATCACCCACCTTCGGGTGACGATCTCCGCATTGCTTCCCAGTACCACCGAGGGTCACATTATGCAGTAGAGACACATTATTGCCTATAACCGCCGTCTCACCGATCACCACACCAGTAGCGTGATCGATTAAAATCCCCTTCCCAATCCGTGCCGCTGGATGGATATCCACCCCAAACACCTTCGAGATCAGACTCTGTAGATACAAAGCGAGCGTCTTCCGGTCTTCATTCCACAGATGATGGGCAAAGCGGTAAGAGCTCAAAGCCTGAAATCCCTTAAAGAAAAGAAACGGCGACATATAGCCATTCGCAGCCGGATCACGCTCCTTGACCGCCTGCAAATCACCACGAACGCACTCCCTCATCTGCTCCTTGCTATCGAGAACCTCTAAAAAAAGATCTCTCAAAGTGATACTCGGTAAGATGTCATCGCTCAACTTAGACGCCAAAGTATAACTCAACGCAGCCTCGAATGACTTCTGCCCCAGGATAGTCTCCTGTAAATAAGCCACCAGCAAACGCTCCTTATTAGCGGCAGCCTCAGCCTCACGTTTTAACTCACTCCAAATTCCGTCTAGTGTTACACTCATCCCAATTAGATCTCAGTACAGTCTATAAAATTGGCATTAGATCAATGCAACAGATGCGACAATATTATAATAATCAACCGCTTCCTAAGAGAAATTTATAGCCAAAATCGAATAATTCCTGAAACATCCGTCTTTTATTAGACACAAAGCTATTGCATTTCGCGGAACCTAACCCTTATTAAGCCGCGAAATCACCAACCATAAGACTATGAAAAACTACACTCTAATCCTAATTGCTGCCATTGCAGGCGCAACTTCAGCCTTCGCCGATTCGGTAGTAACCAAAGACGGCTCGATCGTTAACGGCACCATCATCGGTATCGAAGACAAAACCCTCACAGTCGAAACCTCCTACGCAGGAACCGTTGAGATACCAGTAGACCAAATCGATAACTTCAGCACTGATACCCAAATCAAGCTAGCTCTCGATAACGGCAGTACCTTCGTAGGTACCGTAACGGGATCCGATGCAGGCGGACTCAGCGTCGCCACAAACGAAGGCCCAGTCCTTACTTACATGGCAGAAGTCGAAGAAAGCTGGAAAGCTGGATCTCCTTCACCTGCCGAAAAACGCAACGCAGCAGCACTCAAGAAGCTAGAGCGTAAGTGGTCTTACGAAGCAACTTTCGACCTCGCTGGTAAAAGCGGTAACTCAGACTCCACCACAATGGGTGCTGACTTCCGCGCAATTCTGGCCGACCACAAAGATTCACTAGAATTCTTCCTCGGAGCTAACTACCAAGAAACAGACGACGACGTCAGTGCTGACGATCTTCGTGGCGGAGTTGAATACACCAGCAACATCAGCAAAACCTTAAATTGGTACGTTCGTAGTGAATTTGGAACCGACGCCATCAAGGATATCGATCTCAACATGAATGCAGCGGCCGGTCTTGGTTACGTCTTTACAAATACTGAAACTCGTCAATTCAACGTTCGTGGAGGTCTTGGTTACCGCTACGAGACATATGAAGAAGCAACAGCTCCTGCCCTAACCCGCGAGGATGTCAGTGCTGCCAGTTTCGACTTCGGAGCATACCACAGTGAAGTATTCAAGTGGGGTACGCTTGTGAACCGATTATCGGTCTCACCACTCCTCGAAGAGTTCAGCAACTACAAAGCAATGCTTGATTCAAGCGTTAATCTTCCCCTCAAAGCAGAAGGTTGGACCGTTCGTGTTGGTGTAAACTTCGACTACGATAGCAAAGCTGATCAATTGGATCGAACTCCAAAACCAAGACTCAAGAATCTCGACACTACTTACTACGCTCGTCTCGTATTGAGCTGGAAGTAATCGACATCCAAAACATTTTTAAAACCTCAAAAGCCTCGGCCACTCGCCGAGGCTTTTTTGTACCCAAACCGATTTCGATTGGGTACGACAAACCGACACCTAGAAGACACTGCTTAAACCTAGATCCCTCAGTCAACATAGGTCACAGGATGCCACTCAAAGGCCCAGACAACTGAAAGTCTAAACCGCCTCTTCCGAGGCTATTTGAAATATAAAGAATTCGCGTCCATTAGCGTTCATTGCTTCGCCATCTCCACTTCGTTCCGTCGCGGTTACAAACAAACCACAACCTACCCAGAACCCAACAATCTATCCTTCTTCGCCAGTCCCAAAGATCGCGTCGACGTAATTATCGACCCGATACTCCTGAAGATCCTCAGCTTGCTCGCCGAGACCCAAGAAGAAAACAGGAAGCTTCAATTCACGATAGATCCCCACCAAGGCACCGCCACGGCTCGTACCATCCAGCTTAGTTACCACTAAGCCGTCCAAACCAAATTTCTCATTAAAGACCCGCGCCTGCTCGATCGAGTTAGAGCCCAAGCTCCCATCTACAACTAACAAACTATAATGCGGAGCCGCTTCGTCATGCTTCTGCAAAACGCTACGAATCTTAGCAAGCTCATCCATCAGATTGCTCTTCGTGTGCAAACGACCCGCCGTATCCACTATTAAGGTATCATGACCACGGCTCTTAGCCGCTTGATAGGCATCGAAGGCAGTCGCTGCCGCATCCGCACCATACTGCCCCGCTATAATTTCCAAATTCAATCGCTTCGCCCATTCCTTGAGCTGCTCGATCGCTGCCGCACGGAACGTGTCGCAAGCCGCCAACATCACCGACCGACCATCATTCTTACACTGAAAGCCAAGCTTCGCAGCCGTCGTTGTTTTTCCTGAGCCATTGACCCCGATCAAACAAATAACCGTCGGTTCATCCTTGCGAAATTCGATACGCCCCTCGGATCCCTCCAACACACGACGAAGGATCGTAGATCCGATTTTCGCCACATCGCTGCCACGAAGTTCCTTATCTTTACGGTACGCCTTCTGCGTTTCCTCAATAATTTCCTCGGTCGTCTCGTAGCCAAAATCCGCCCCAAATAAGGCTTCTTCTAACTCTTCGATCGAAGATGCATCCAATTTCGGACGACGAAAAATCCCAGCAGTCTTGCCCGCAAAGGTTTTAGCCGACTTCGACAGTCCGTCCTTAAACTTCTTAAACAGCGATATCATCTACTCTTCCGTACTAGCAGAACGAGAAGGACGACCAAGCTGACCTTTCAACTTGTCCAAAATTCCATTTACGAAACGCTTCGATTCCGCAGAAGAGTACTCCTTACTCAAATCAACGGCTTCGTTAATCGTCACGATCGGCGGGATATCCTTGCGGTATAACAATTCGAATACGGCCATTCGCATGATTGCTAAGTCGATCTTTGCAATACGCTCGAAATCCCAATTACTCGCCATCGACTCGATCTTCTCATTGATCGTTTCGCCATTTTCAATCGCTCCGTAAATAAGCTCCTCCGCAAAGGCATAAAAATCGCGTTCCTCATCAAAAGTTTCGAAAAAGGCCCGCAAGTCCTCTTCCAAATCATCAGGTTTGTTAATCGACCATGCATACAAATATTGCATACACGCGATTCGACATTCGTGGCGTTGAGTTTTTTTACCTTCTGACATTATAAATACCGACTCCTAAGTTGTGCCATTTCAAGGGCGCATTCCCCAAATTCTTTCCCCTTAGGGATAGAACCAATGCAGCGTTCTTTCACATCTTCTTCCGTATCACCCACGATCACTCCATTAACAACCGGAATGCCTGTATCGAGAGCCACGCGATGCAGTCCATAATTTGAACCATCCGCCACCATTTCATAGTGACGTGTTCCTCCCTTAATAATTGCCCCCAAGGCGATGACTCCATCAAACCGCTTACTATCCGCCAACAATTTAGCGGCCAGTGGCAATTCATTAGAACCAGGCACCCGCTCGAACACGATCGAACTTTCAGGAACTCCAGCAGCACGAAGAGCCTCCATGGCCCCCGCAATTAATCCATCAACATACACGGCGTTAAAACGGGCCGCGACAATTCCGAAACGAAACAAAGATCCATCGATCTCAATAGGCTCTGGCGATAGTTGACTCATAAATTAAAAGAACAGCTGGTTAAAAAGAGATTCGGAGATGCTCGCTTCTCGTTACTAAGTAAAGACCAAAGCGAGGGAATTTCGATTTGGCAATCCGGCCTTACAACGAAACCCGCTCAACGATCTCAAGATCATATCCCTCGAGCCCCACTACATTGCGACTGGAGTTCGACAATAAACGGATTTTCTTCAAACCCAAGGCAACGAGGATCTGAGCTCCGATACCATACTCGCGCAACCCCATATCAGATCCGCGACGAGCACCTATTTTAGAAGCATCACCGCTCTTTCGAACGCGAATATCATCGCGCTGTAAGTAAACCACGGCTCCCTTGCCTTCAGATGCAATCTTCTCGAACGCAGCCGGCAACTCTTCGTAGCCCTTACCGCCTTTCCTTCGAAATACATCCACCGCAAGATTTTCGCCGTGCACGCGCACCAAGGTCGGCTCTTCGTCAATGTTTCCAGACACAAAAGCCATATGCTCTCTGCCATCTAGGATACTCCGAAAAACCTTCAACTGAAACGTCCCGAACTCGCTTTCAAATTCCTCTTCGCGAACCAACTCCACCAACTTCTCCCGGCGACGACGGTACTCGATAAGAGCCGCGATAGAAATCATTTTGAGCCCGAATTTCTTCTTAAAGACAGTCAGCTCGTTCACGCGAGCCATCGTACCATCGTCATTCAAAATCTCACAAATCGCTGCACAGGGAAACAATCCAGCCAGCGAAGCCAAATCAACCGCAGCTTCAGTATGCCCCGCACGCTCCAAAACGCCGCCATTCTTCGCTTTCAACGGGAAAATATGCCCAGGTTGAACAAAATCATCAGGACGTGAGTCCGGATTGCCAAGCAACTGAATTGTCCGAAAGCGATCATAAGCACTGATCCCTGTCGTAATCCCTTCCGCGGCATCCACAGATATCGTAAAGTCAGTTTGATGGGCCTCACGGTTTTCCTTCACCATCTGCCCAATCCCAAGACGCTGCAAATGGTGTGCCGTACAAGGGACGCATATCAATCCACGAGCATGCTGGATCATCAGGTTAATCGCCTCCTGACTCGTATTCCCAGCCGCGACCACGAGGTCACCCTCGTTTTCCCGATTTTCATCATCGGTCACGATTACAGGTCGTCCCGCAGCGATCTCTTCAATCGCTTCTTCTACTGTATCAAAAATAGCCTCGTCGTGCTCCATGCTCATCGTTGAGCCAGTCAAACAAGGGAATCCGCAGTTACAACTCGTTTAAGTAATTCGGGAAAAGAAAAAGGGGTAGGCTCTCATCAACCTACCCCTTCAAAACATTTCATCTCTAAACAGGAACAATCAAAATCTAACGTTACATAAAATTTTAATAACTGCTCGTTCCCTATTAATCGGAGGCTACTCACCTGACTTGAGCACTTTTACTCAAAAATCAGCAAGGACACCTAGATTCCCCTGCCTACAAGACAGATAAAGCCCAAATGTAAAAATATATAAAACTGAATATCAGCGACTTATGACCCAAGATCAATCATTCGACTAATTTGAGCTTACTGAAAACAATTTCAAAATCATTTCCCAATACAATCAACCGACAATGTCGCCGACAGTCCGAGTGGAAACAGTCTCACGAACACCTTCCACGAATTCAGTAACGATAGGTGCTATCTTTGACGGGAAATAAGGTGCTCCGAACAAAACTCCTTCATTAAAAAAGCCCTCCGTCTCGCAACGCTCACGAATATCATCGCCCAACGCACGTCCAAGGAGTTTCGCACCAAACCCAACTCCCAAAAACGGAAGCTTACGGTAGTTGCAAATCGCGATCAGATCCAACAGCCGATCATGAAGAGCAGAATCGTCCCACGCAGACTTATGCGCATCCCACAATACCAAGGCGTCAAAATCATCGAGCCGATCACACAAATCCTCAACATCAGCAGAAATCCATTCACATGAAGTCCCATCCAGAGTACTGAAAAATGTCTGAAACCATTCAGCAGCAGCCTCGCCCTCTTCTGGACTGAGAAACTCGGTCGGATCAATTGCTAATAGTCGAACTTCTTCCATCGTGATTTACTCGGGCGAATAAAATAAACGATTTCTGTAAAGGCAATAAAATCCAACCAAACCTAATCAATTACCCTAACCAAAAGATCAAGCCAACCCCTTGCGCAATGGAAGTTCTCACTCAGAGATTAATCAACCAACGCAAACAAACGCCCCGAATCGATCCACATATCCACATGGTTCGCTTCGAGATCAAGCCCCGTATCCTTATCTTCCAAGCTCCGAAGCGGCCCTTCCAAAGTCGCTACATAAAGCGTGCAAAGTGCCCCCGTTTTACGGTTACGTACCTGCATATGAGCCGCTTGTTGACCTTCCAGCTGACACAACCGTGCTCCCAACAATTCATAGGTAGAGAGCAACTTCTGCTTAATCGAAGGCTGAACTGAAAAGATAAGATCCTTCAATCCCCCCTGCACTTCTTCAAAATTTCCTGCTTCTACTCCAAAATTACGCTTCATGTTATGGCGCATAGCAATCGCACCCGCCAATTCCTCCGCATACGGAGAATAGCCGCGGTTAAACCCAGAAAACTCTACGCTAATAAACAATGCCAAAGCCGCAGCCACCGCGAGTGGCATCCACTTAAGCCATGAACGTCCGCCCTTTGCATCAACCTTCGCAGCCTCTGCGTTGCCCAATTCGAGAATTCGTTGCACAGCTGAATCGGGCAAGCTCTGCTTACCGTAATACTCTTTAATCTTATGATCTAAATCTTGGTCCTTCATTGGATATCAATCTCCGATTACTTGCTGCTGTCTCGAAACTCAGAACCAAATGCCTTGGCGAGTTTTTGTCGGGCTCGATGGATATGACTGAGGATTGTTCCGCGCGGTGTTCCCGTACGGCTTGAAATCTCACTCGCGGTATATCCTTCCACTACATTCAGAAATATCGACTCTCTCTCTTCGGGCCTTAATTGCTCCAACACCAAGTCCATATCCATGGACATCCCATAAGACTCTGACTTTCCAGGCTCTGGCGTTGAATCCAAAGCCTCAAACTGAACGATCTTGCTCCGGCGCTTCTGATCATAGAACAAATTTCGAATTGTACGAAACAACACCGGCGTCCCTTCAACCTTCCCGTAAGCTCGCGTCAACTTGAGCCACCCTTGCTGCACCAAATCTTCCGCGTCTTCCTTGTGACGCACAATCGACAAAGCATAACGGTAGCCCGCATTAACGAGCTCCGTCTCCGTAAGTTGAGGTTTCACCTGCTCACTAGTCATCGATCTGGATTCCGATTCATATCTTAACATCTCTACTCGTTGTGCACTCATCTGAAAAGTAAAATTCGCCTCTCTACGTTCCAAGCCAAAAATCAGCCATGTACATCAATAACGAACCTACCCCACATTCGATTGCGGCCCCCGTTTAACACAGCAGCTCAAAAACGTAGAAGCGTCTATCTTGCCGCTTTCCGATATCACCCCCTTTTCGTGAATTTCGCTTATCCCGCGACTGAGGTGATGGGAGAGAAAAAACACAACCCAATCATCCGCGAGAATCCGCACACATCCGTGGTTCCAAAC
Organism: uncultured Puniceicoccaceae bacterium; assembly: GCA_963933925.1. Lineage (GTDB taxonomy): Bacteria > Verrucomicrobiota > Verrucomicrobiia > Opitutales > Opitutaceae > JAKYXN01. The sequence continues at coordinate 3,421 of CAWVWU010000003.1, read as the reverse complement.
AAAAAAACAACCTACAATCTACTAGAACGACGCTTTTCAGCCTGCCAAATATTCGTGATCGCCACGAAATCAGCGTCCTTCGACTGCGACGAAATCACGTAATCAAACGAAGCCCACTGATCGAGCTCCCACTTCGCAGTATCCATCCGACGAGCAATCTCCGCTTCATCATCCTGCCCACGACCTCTAAGCCGTGTGCACAACTCATCAAAATCAGGCACATTGATAAATACCGTCACGATTCGACGCCCAATTTGCTCGTCAGCCTCAGCCGCCTTCTTAAAATTCAGAACCCCCTGAACATCCACGTTCATCACGAGATCGATATCCTCATCGAGCTTCTCCTGAATCACACTTTTCAAGGTTCCATAACGATTCGCATGAACCTTCGCCCATTCGACAAAAGCATCCGCTTCCACCTTCTGGTCAAATTCCTCGTTACTGAAAAAGTGATAATCCTTACCATTCACCTCGCCATCGCGCGGTTGACGCGTCGTGCAAGTAACAACCCGTTCGACACTGGAATTTTCAGCCACAAGACGTTCACACAAGGTCGACTTACCGCTTCCCGCAGGACCGGCAATAATCAAAAAAACTGAGGATTCTGCAACTGGGCGGTTCATCATTCTAATAAACAAATGCTACAGCACTCAAAACGCCGCCATAAACCGCCACGACCATACCCAACATCCGCCAGCGACTCGGCACACCATTCAGCCAACCGAAAAAATCACGCACTCGATACGGAGCATACGCCAAATACAACGCGATCGCGATTCCCGCATACATCGGTCCTACCATGAGCAAACGCATCGGCTCATCATACTGCATATACGCCGCCTTGCGTAGCACCCAAGCCACTAACAAATAAACGATACACGCCCCACGGACCGACAAAAAATCTGGTGAATACTTAAACGAACCAATCGCGATCGCAGCAAAACCGATAATTAAGAGTTTCTTGTAATTCCCAAAATCCGCCTCACCCAAATTCGTCAAATTATACAACATCCACCCTGCACCGACCGCCATCGTCACATAAGCAGCTCGTCGAGAACGAGGAAACGCTCTCAAAAACGCCGAGACTGAATTCGTCTGCAAAATGAGAAGTAACCCAGCCGCCAACAAAACGAGTCCAGGAAAAAGGGTGGCTTGAAAAAGGGAAAGTTGCACTGATCTAACGTTTAGGAACTAAGCGATTAATCGCCATTGATAACAATATCCCCATAGATGGAGCTTACCGTGGCACGTGTCACGTCCATATCGACCAATTGACCAATCAATCGCTCATCCGCTTTCAAAATCGCTGTCCGGTAGCCACGCGTCTTACCGACATACGCATCACCACGACGAGCGGGGCCTTCTACCAAGATCTGCTCACGCGTCCCCACAAGAGCTTCATTCCTCAACAAAGAACGCTCCTCCAAAATCCTCAACAAAACTTGGTTACGACGCTCCTTCTCTTCCTTAGTTACTTGGTCGAGCATTGTCTCCGCAGGCGTACCGCTACGAATGCTGTACCTAAAGATATAGGACATATCAAAACCGATATCTTTAAAAAACGCCGTCGACACATCAAAATCCTCTTCGGTTTCCCCAGGGAACCCAACGATCATATCCGTCGAGAAATACATATCAGGAACCACTGCACGCAGCGAATCCACGATCTCACGATAACGCGTCGTCGAGTAAGGCCTATTCATCGCCTTCAACGTCTTGTCGCAACCAGACTGCAACGGCAGGTGCACGTACTCGCACAACTTCGGCAAATCGCGATACGCCTCTACCAAGTCCTGCTTAAACCCACGCGGGTGCGGAGACGTAAAACGAATCCGCTCGATTCCCTTCACATCATTCGTCTTCTCAAGCAGTTGAACAAAGGGAGACTTACCATCGACAACCGAAAACTCACGGCGTCCAAAACTCGTCACGATCTGCCCTAAAAAAGTAATCTCCTTCACGCCGCGATCCGCCAAAACCTCGACCTCGCGAATAATCTCATCAATCGGACGACTCCGCTCCGCTCCACGGGTTTTCGGAACGATGCAAAACGCACAATTCATATTACACCCCTGCATAATAGACACGAACGAAGAAACTTCCTTCTTCTCCGGTAAATGATCCTGAATCGTATTCTGCGACCCTTCCTCCTCACCGAGATCCATGATTGTGCTCGGCATCGGCCCCTGCCCCTTAAAAGTCTCAATCAAATTATCAATATGATCCGGCACACGGTGAAATTTCTGCGTCCCAATCACCAAATCCAAATCTGGCAAGTGGTCCAACAACTCCGCCCCACGATTCTGAGCCATACAACCCATAATCCCAACGATCACGTCCTTCTTAACCCGCTTACGCTTCGTAAAGTAACCCGCCTTCCCGATCGCCTTCTGCTCCGCCTGCTCGCGAACGCTACAAGTATTAAGCAAAACCACATCGGCCTCGTGCTCGTTATTAACGATGCTGTAGCCACGCCCACGAAGCGAAGAAGCGACTTGCTCGCTGTCGCGTTCGTTCATCTGACAGCCGTATGTTTTTATGTAGACCCGGTTCATTTGTATTAAAGAACCCAAACGCCATACAGCAGTTCCCTTTTACGTCAAACTCGGAATCCCTCCCTAAAATTCGCGTTCGTTCATTAGCGTCCATTCGCGGTTCCTAAAAACTAAACCCAATCAGCCCACTAAGGGACCTACACCGCAAATCGCTGTAAAATATCCAAATCGATAAACTCCAAAGCCGAAATATGAGTCGCCTCCAACACAACCCTCGGAGCCATATCATCATTATACGCCTCAATCCAACGCATCAGACACAAACACCAACTGTCACCGCTCCTCAGACCAGGAAACCCATACTGCTCCATCGGAGTCGACAAGTCGTTCCCTTTATTCCGAGAAAATTCTAGAAACTCATCCGTGACGACCACGCACACCGTGTGCATCCCCGCATCATCTCCACAAGTATCACAAGTCCCCGTCCGAAAAAATCCAGTCATCGGATCGACCGAACACGGAATAAGCGGCTTACCAAAAACGTTCGAAGCCATCGCCTAGTGCTGCGGTGCTTCAGCCGATTCCACCTCAGCCTTTTCAGCCGCCGCGGCAGCTGCTGCTTTTTTTTCAGCCACTTGAACGTCACGAGTCACATTGCCCACATAAACCGCAAACAAAGAGAGCCCAAATACAACCGCCAGCAGCGTAAATACTACAGCCTTACCATTCTTCTTTTCCATGATCCCCAAAACTTCACCTCAGAATCCCCACCCTGCAACCTCATAATCTCCCAACAATCCAGACCATAACAACGAATCCTCGAATGCGATCTACAGAAACAACACCGCCGAACACATCCTTGGCATGCAGACACTAAAAAGCCCGCCCAAGATAATCTCGGTGCGGGCTTATGCGATAGAAGGAGC
>CAWVWU010000002.1:0-57663 GCA_963933925.1 uncultured Puniceicoccaceae bacterium | reverse complement strand
TCGACGTATTCAATACCCTCTTGGTAGCTCAAATCTCTGAGGCGACCCAAGTAGAGAGCGAGCATGCTCAAAATCGTGAGTTGCGAGGTGAATGCCTTGGTGGAGGCGACTCCGACCTCGGGTCCAGCGTGCTGGTAGATTCCTCCGTCTGCTTCGCGTGCGATAGTCGATCCCACACTGTTGTTGATGGCGAGCGTGCGGAATCCTTTACGCTTGGCTTCGCTGAGAGCGGCCAAGGTATCGATGGTTTCGCCAGATTGGCTCAGGACGATTACGAGTGTGTTTTTGTCGAGGGGTGCGTTGCGATAGCGGAATTCTGAAGCGTATTCGACTTCGACAGGGATTCTCGCGTAGCGCTCGATAAGGTATTCACCGACGAGGCAAGCATGCCATGCGGTACCGCAGGCACAGAAAAGGATTCTGTCGATTTGGCGTAATTCTTGTGGGCTGATGTTGAGGCCCCCGAATTTTGCGGAACTTCTGTCGTCGGAGAATCGTCCGCGCATGGAGTTCGTGACTGCTTCGGGCTGCTCAAAGATTTCTTTGAGCATGTAGTGGGGGTAGTCACCAAGTTCGCTTTCTTCGATATCCCAGTTAATTTGCTGGATGTCGGGTGTGCGTTCTTGATCGTCCCAAGTCGTGAGATTAACCTTGCCGTCCTTGAGGCTGACGAGTTCACCGTCATTGAGGTAGACGACGTTGGTGGTCCGACTGATGATTGCAGATACATCACTGGCGAGGAGGAGTTCGTCTTCGCCGATGCCGACGATAAGAGGAGAACCTTTGCGTGCACCCACTAACTCGTTAGGGCAATCGGCACATATGACTGCGATGCCGTAGGTCCCTTCGATATGTTTTAAGGTGCGGCGTACGCTATCGAGGAAACGGGTGGGAGAGGACTCATCTTCCTTCGCGTAGTGATAGGCGATGAGGTTACAGAATACTTCGGTGTCGGTTTCGGACTGGAATTCGACGCCTGTGGATTCGAGGAACTTTTTGATAGAGAGATAGTTCTCGATGACTCCGTTGTGAACGAGGGATATTTTGCCATCGAAGCTAATATGTGGGTGTGAGTTTTCTTTGGTAACTCCTCCGTGTGTGGCCCAGCGGGTATGGCAGATGCCCAAGGTTCCGGATACGCGATCTTTTGAGGCGAGTCGGACGAGGTCTGCGACGCGGCCAGTTTGTTTGCTCATCTTAAAGGAACGATCGACTAAGGTTGAGATTCCAGAAGAGTCGTAGCCCCTATATTCAAGGCGTTTTAAGCCTTCTAGGAGGATAGGAGTTGCTTCGCGATTACCGATATAGCCGACTATGCCGCACATACTTAAAATGGGTTTTTGTAAGATTAAATTTGATCCTGAACTCACGTCTGGTGAGCGCGGGGTGATTGGGCACAGGTTTGAGCGTTCAATCAAGGAGTTTTACCGAAAACGGTTAGAAATGAGCAACGATCGTTGTGGTTGATGTCAGTTCGTTGCAAGTCCGGCGAGCGGTCTTTAAAAATTAAAGGGGAGTCGCTCTTTCGAACGACTCCCCAAGTTGTTTTCTTATTTATGTGATACCGAACCGACCTTAGGCCTCAGACTGCATGCGTCTGTAGTGTTCAATCGAACCTCTTGTTTGGCGTCTTGGCATATTAATGGCAGCTCCTTGGCGGAGCTCCATATAGCCGAGCGCTGTTAGCGCTGCAGCTACCAAGATACCAATGGCGACTTCTCCCGAAGGAAGAAGGAGCGCCAGAGGACCGAATGGCACGAGGGCCATTACGATCGATGCGATCAGGTTGCTCGTTATTTTCGTTTTCATTGTTATAGTGCCAGCACGTGCTGACAAAGTGTGTATTGGCTAAAATTGAACTGAGTTGAATCTCTATCGTGCTCTGTAACGTGAGTTTAACATTGGTTCCTTTTCATTAGCATAGGCTATGCCGCAATTTGTAAAAGGCTTGGTAAGTGATATAAAGAAGGCCGCCCAAACGAGCGGCCTTTAGTTCTTTTTTGAGTGGTCGCTGAATTAATGATAATTGGATATAACCGAGTCCGATGCCTTGTAACTCCTTCGAGCTTATCGTTTTGACAGGTAAGTGCCTGATGTCTGGCGACATTCCATGTAAGCCAATCCTGCGAGTGCCGCGACGACGAGAAATCCAGTAACTACCGCACCTGCAGGGAGGAGAAACGATAGAGGCCCCACGGGCACGAGTGCTATAGTGATCGAAGTGATTAGATTGTTCTTGTCTTTGATGTTCATAATTAAAGGTCAGTGTTAGCTGACGTCTGCACTATACCTTATTGCTTCTATATTGGGAAATACTTATAACCGATCTATTCTATAGGCTATGCCTATGGTTTAACTGCAGTCGGCCTATTCCTAACGAGTCAGATGATAGTGCGTTTGTTTTTCATAATCAGAGGTCAGTGTTGGCTGACAGACCCAACATACGGCAGAATAATTATAATTGGAATGATCAACAAATTATGCTCTTCATAGGTTTAAACTATGGAAATGCATCAGCTCAGGTATTTTTTGGCAGTAGCGACGGAGGGGAATTTCACTCGTGCGGCGGAGAAGAGTTTTGTGTCTCAACCTTCGTTGAGTAGCCAGATCATCAAGTTGGAAGATGAATTGGGGCAGAAGCTATTTAATCGATTAGGGCGTCGTGCTGAGTTGACGACAGCTGGGAAAATTTTGGAACGGCGGGCTCGCTCGATATTGTTGGATGTCGAAAATGCTGAGAAGGAGATAAAGCTTAGTTCAGGTGAAGTGAGCGGGAAATTGAACGTGGGTTCGACGCCTTCTGTGGCCCCCTATCTACTTCCACCGGTGATTGCATATTGTCAGAGGAAGTATCCAGACCTTGCGATTCGTTTTGAGGAAGATCTGCGTCGACCTTTGATGAGGGATCTCGTCGAGGGTGATCTTGAGGTAGCGATTTGTTCGTACCCGGGAGATAATCCAATGATCGCTGCGGAGCCTATCTTAGAGGAGTCGCTTTTTTTGGTAGCCAATCGATCTCACCCCTTGGCTGGTAAGACTAAGGTTTCGATAAATGATTTTAAGGATGAGCCCTTAGTTATGTTGGGAGAGTCGAATACTTTGGGGGAAAAGATTTTAGAATTTTTCGACCGTAATGAATTTAAGCCGAAGATTGCTTGTATTTGCTCTCAAGTGAAGACGGTGAAGGCATTGGTTCACAATAATGTGGGCTTGGCCATTTTGCCGAAAATGGCCCGGGAGTCGAATGACGGATTCGACTTGGTTTTTAAGTCTTTGATGTCCTCTAAGATGAATCGATTGGTCTTTGCTTTGACCTATTCGAAGCGATATCTGTCTCCGGGCGGGCGGGCGTTTATTGATGCTTTGCGGGCATATGTTGATGGAGACGATCCCGAGGCATTTTTGCCGAAGCACTAAGTCGCTCTAGTCGTATAGCCAGTAGCGTCGGCTTTGGACTTGGAATTGTTTGGCTTGTCGTTCCCAGGCTTGGATAAAGCCGGAAAGATTAGATTGAGCCCCTTTTTGACTAATTTCCTTCCACCAGCTTGATGACCCAACGAGCTTGTTAAAGAAGTTGGCGTCGCCCTCTGTGGCTGCCTTGAATGGGGTGTTGTTTGTGAGTTCACTCGAAATTTGCATCATATGAAAGCTGAGTTCAGTGGGCCTCCATTTGCTCCAGTCAGTGATTCGTACGTAAGCTCCATTTCCGTTTCGGTAGCTCTCGGGGACGATAGTGATCCCTGGGATATTTCGCTTTTGGAGTTTTTTGATGAGTTCGCGATTATCGAGACCTTCGCAGCTGAGAATTCGGAATGGGTATTCTGTTCCGATACCGTGGTTGAAGGAGCCAATTTGGGCACCGAGTCCGGTCATGGCGTATCCGGCGACGGATTGAAAATCTGGAATGTTTGGGGATGCCGCAGTCCATTTTAGACCGGTCGCGGGCCAGCTCATATAGCGCTTCCATCCGCTCATTGTGATGACGGAGAGTTTGCCGTTTTTACGCTGATTGTCAGAAAGCTCTAGTATTCCTGGTCGGGATACTGCCATTCGTGCCAGTTCGCCGATCGTAAGCCCGTGGACATAGGGAGTTGGAAATGCGCCAACGTAGCTGATCCACTCCTTTTCGATCATAGGACCATCGACTTTCAGTCCGCCGAGTGGGTTTGGTCTATCGAGAATGATGACTTCGACGTTGTTTTCGAAACAGGCTTCTAGTGCGAGTTTCATACAACTGACGAAAGTATAGGAGCGCACGCCAATGTCCTGAAGATCGATTACGAGGGTATCGATGGGTTGGAGCATCGCTGGTGTTGGTTTACGAAATTTCCCGTAAAGCGAGTAGATCGGGAGTCCGGTGCGTGAGTCGCGACGGTTCTCGATATGGGCACCTGCTTCTTCGTCACCGTAGATTCCGTGTTCGGGACCGTAGAGGGCGGTAAGTGAGACGCTCTTTGAGGTGCTTAGAATATGCAGAGTGCTCACTCCGTATCGGTTGACACCCGCGGGGTGGGTGAGGAGGCCGACTCGCTTCCCTTTTAGGAGGGCGAAGCCATTTTCTTCCAGCACGTCGATCCCGAGTTTAAGGGGTGCTGTATTTGTCTTTTGGAGGCTACTGGCTGATGCCTGATTTGCTGAAAGTGCAGCAAATACTAGAAGGAGCGTAAAGAAGCCAGTACGAGGTTGTTTGAGGAAGTAGCCCAGCATTGAAGGAAGGACTTTGCGAACGAATGCTTGCGGGGCAATCGTAATGCTACTTTTTGAGCATTCTATTCACATTTATTGGCTTAATTCTCTTTCTTCTGGCGGTAAAGCGATAGATCAGGTCGAGAACGAGGGCTGTAATCAGTCCAACGGAGAATCCTCCGAGAATAAGTGGATAGGCTTTGGCCGCGATATATGATTCGAATTCACCCAAATTCCAGAAGTCTATCATCGCTTTGCCAACGAAGTAGTTGATGGGGTAGATGAACCAGAGCGTAAGGGGGTTGGTTATAAAGACGAGTGCTGTCGAAACGAGCAGATTGGCTCTCAAACCGAGAGCTGCGAGAAATGCCAATGGGACTTGGGTCCCGTAGAGAGGAAGGAGCCCTATGATACAGCCTGCATAGATTGCCGGGGATACGCTACTAATTTTGAAGGACCATAATGCCGGGTGTTTGCGGGCCGTCTTGGCGAAAAACTTGATTATGGGATAGCGGTGAAGGGTCGCTCGTCTTGGGAGTGGTCGTAGAATTTGCTTTGTTCTACGGATACGAGTGTAGCGACGCTTGAGACTCTCTGAAATGGGTCTTATGTCGGGATTAGCTACGTTCATATCGGATCTAGTGGATTGGCCATAGAATCCGAACCAATCAAGCTAAAGTGTAAAAAATGGGCCACCTAACGGGTTTGTAGCGCATTTGTTACTTTATAAGACAAGTAACTCTAATGAATGGGAAAAATCTATGTTTCTTATTCAACGGCTAAAATCTAGCAACGATTGATTGAATCGCTTCTATTTATCCATGATTTACAGCTCTTTAGTGTCTTTGGGGATAAGAGGAGGTGTTTATCTGATTTTAAGATTCGATTCTACCTCTTTCACCCATTTCGTATCGATTGCGAGTGAGATGACGCGTTGTTTGATTTCCTTTGAAGGGACGGTACCGCTAAGCGTTACACGGCCGTCTTTGATATCGATTGAAATCGCGGAACTGTCGATCTCGCGATCGAGCTTAAATTTGCTTCGAATGGTGGTACCGATCGTGAGGTCGCGTGTGCTTTCCAAGGCATCAGCACCCTTGTCCTTAATGCTTTTCGCCCAGTTTTCACTTTTTTCGGCGATTTCTTGAGCGGGTTCTTCTATCGCATCGTGGGCTTTCTCTATGGTCTCTTCCGCTTTTTTGGAAATGGTTTCACTGGGGGAGTCTTTTAGGTCATCCTTAAGCTCTTCTGAGTTTGCCTTCGTTTGAGGAGCAATGCCGTCAAAGGTATCGGGTGCGTAGTGGTAGGTCATTGCGAGACAACCGATGAATATTCCGAGAATAAGAGCGATGAAGAAGGTTTTCATTTGTTAGCGATGACGGTCGGCTTTGGTGCCGTTGAAGGGGCACAGTTCGGTGTTATTACAACTGCAATACTGGATGATGTATGGCGGTGCTGTCGAGTTCCTATACGAAAAAGGACAAGAAGGAATGTTCCCTCTTGCCCTTTGTTTTCAATTCTTTGCGAACGAAGTCTTATCCGTAAGCGGCTCCGGTTTCGACGTCGATTACCTTGTAGTTTTCGACGTGGAAGTGAGGATCGGCACGGAAGGTGAGTTGTGCGTTGCAATCCTTCTCGAGGCTGATGAGTAGATCCGCATCTTCTTCGCGTAGACGGTCGATGATGTTCGGATTAACGAGGATTCGCAGCTTGATCGGCTTGTCCATGTCGGTGTTGCGAGCACGGGCACGGCGGACGATTCCCGAGAGCTTACGTTGTAGTTCAACGCTGACGGTGGTGGCTGACTTTACGATGCCCTTACCGCGACAGTATGGACAGTCGACGTAGAGTCCTGAAGAAACACTTTCCTGCATACGCTGACGGGTCATTTGCAGGACACCGAGAGGCGAGATTGGGAGGATGTGTGTCTTGGCCTTGTCGTTGGCCATTCCCTTGCGAACGAGCGAAAGGATGGCGTTGCGATGCTTGCGCTGCTTCATATCGATGAAATCGATAATGATGAGGCCGCCGATGTTTCTGAGTCGAATTTGACGAGAAACTTCGATCGCTGCTTCGCAGTTTACTTGATAGATTGTGTCGTTCTCGTTGCCCTTGTTTTTGTGAGAGCCCGTGTTGACGTCGATGGCGATGAGAGCTTCGGTTTCCTCGATGACGAGAGCACCGCCTGATGGGAGGGGAACTTGTCGTTGGAAGGTTTGCTCGATTTGTTTCTCGATGTTGTAGCGTTCGAAGATCGGAATACTGTCTTGGTATTGATGGATCTTTCGTGTGGAGCGCTTTGAGATCTGAGATACCGTCTCGACTGTTTTTGCGTGATCTTCGGGGTTGTCGATGAGGACGCGGTCGACGTCTTCCGTGAGGAAGTCACGCACGGTGCGCTCAGTCAAATCGGGTTCCTGGTAGAGGCAAGCCGGTGCCTTGTTGGAATCCATCTTGTTTTGGATCTTGTCCCATTCCTTAAGGAGAATGTGGAGGTCACGTACGAAGTAGCGTGATTTCTTACCTTCGCCAGCGGTGCGGACGATGATCCCCATTCCTTCTGGAATAGTGAGATCTTGGATGATCTTTTTGAGACGGCTGCGCTCCTTGTTGTCCTCGATCTTGCGGGAAATCCCACACTGATCTGAATAGGGCATGAGGACGATAAAGCGTCCCGGAAGAGAAAGGTTAGTTGTTGTGCGAGGTCCCTTGGTGCCGATAGGTCCTTTGGTAACCTGGATCACGATTTCCGTCCCGATCGGGTAGTGCTTCGGGATGTCCTTTATGGTGATCTTCGCTTTGGACTTCTTGTTCTTGTTCTTGGACTTGTTGACGCGTACGACTTCGACTGAGGAGTCTGCTGCTTGTGGCAGGATGTCCCAGTAGTGGAGGAAAGCGTTTTTAGGGAGACCAATGTCGACGAAGGCTGCTTTGAGGCCTGGATCGAGGTTTTTGATTCGTCCTTTGAAAATACCGCCGACGATACGTTGGGAACTGCGACGACGTTCGATGTCGAACTTGTCTAGAATTCCGTCTACTAAAAGTCCTACCCGCGTTTCGAGCGGTTCGGAATTGATGATGAGTTCGCGATAGGGTTGCTTTTCCTTTTTAAAGGTTTCGATGATCTTGGTGATCAGCGGGCGTTTCTTCGCTCGTTTTTGTGCTTCGTCCTTGAGTTCGACTTGATCAATGGTCTCTGGGACCTTGTCGACGGGCGGCTTGCGTAGCTCGTCTTCATATTGATCTAGATCGTGTTCTGGGTCGTTCTGTTTTTGTTCGCTCATTCTTATGTGTTCCTGTGTTAGCAGAAGGCACTGATGATGAATTTGCAGGTCTAGCGGGGGACCGAGTTCGTGTTAATCGGAGCGTGTTCATTTCTATAATATTTTTCTGAAACGATACACGCTCTGCACGAGTCCTTGCAGTACGCAGCAGCTCACCATAAAGGTGCCTCCGTGGCTTAAAAACGGAAGAGGCAGTCCTGTGATCGGTATGAGCCCAATGGTCATAGCTATGTTTACAAAGATGTGAACGGAGAATAATACTACTACGCCGATGACGAGCAGGGTCCCAAAACGGTCCCTGGCGACACTGGCGATGCGTATGCCGTTCCCTAATAGTAAACCAAAGAGGGAGATCACGACTACACTTCCAAGAAATCCAGTTTCCTCCGCTAATACGGAGAAAATGAAGTCGTTGTGGGCTACGTTGCGAGGCAAGTAACCCAATTGAGCTTGCAGACCTTCTGTCCAGCCTTTGCCGGACAGGCCGCCTGAGCCCACTGAAATCATTGACTGTTCCCGGTTCCAACCGTCTCCAGAGGAGTCGACCTTATCGGGGGCAGCAAATGTTAAAATACGGTCCCGCTGATAGTCATGCAGCGGAACCCAAGATGTTTGTTGATAGCGGCCTCGCCCATTGGAGAGATCGTTATCAACGAGAAAATTGTAATAGTTAAAGGTATCGAATGCCACTATACCAACCACCACGAAGAACACCGCTATAGAAGTGGTGAAAAATCGCTTGGATAGATTAGACAGGTAGAGCTGGGCAAACACTATGGGTGGGATTGTCATCGCCGATCCAAGATCGGGTTGCCACAAGATCAATCCTAATGGAATTAAAATCGCAAGCGCCATTTTGACAAGGACTTGTAAAGAATCCTTCACTCCACCGACTTCGGATCGGGTGAGAATGCTGGCGGCGATTACGATTGTTGAAAATTTAGCGAGTTCGACCGGTTGGAGGATATAAACTCCGAGGTTGAGCCAACGCCGTGCGCCGAAGCGTTCGACCCCTAAGCCGGGGACGAATACGAGGCTCAGAAGAATGACGGCAAGGATGTAGACCCAATGGGAGTATCGGAGCCAAATTTTGTAGTCGATTAGGGAGATGGTTGTGTACGCGACGGTACCAATCCCCATCCAGACGATTTGGCTTTTCCACTGGCCTCCTCCTATATGATACTGAGCACTGTAGATGAAAAAGACGCCGATAATACCCAACAAAATGATGCAGATGGGGTTGAGGGGGGCGAAGGTCGAGTCTTCGTATTTGCGGCTTTTTAGCGACACGATTTAGGAAACGTGGAAAGTGGATTCGTTTACATAGGTTTTGTGTGGGTTCTGTCTTACTATGGGAAGAAGAAAATAGAGGGAGGCGTATTTGAAGTGAGTGCCTCCTTGTCTTTGGTATAGTAATTTGATGGGGTTATTCTGTCGTAGTGCATTTCCATGGTCCTAGGAGAGACAGATCCTTTCTGCTGGTAAAAAAGTTTGATAGATTTTGGCAAATAGTGCGCAAGTTCTACTGCAGAATATAGAAATGGTAATTCGATACGGGAGAAATAAGTTAGAGATAGCAGATCAAGAAGGCGATGTACGCATTGATATCCCTTTGCCCCTCTTAGGCGGGGAGGAATCGGAGTTCGTCCCGCCTATGGGTGGTGAGGTTTCTTCTCTGAAGCAATTTACGCTTTGGAAAAATGGAGGTCTTGCGTTTGGGCTAGCGGGCGTGCCACTGACTTCGGATACGGTAGAAGCATCCGCCTATGGTCTCTATCAAGAGCTGTTTGGTCTTCTGGAAGGGAAGCGTTTGTATCGGATCTGGAACTATGCTCCCGGTATCAATGTTGGCGAGGGAGACACGGAGATCTACAAACTTTTTAGCAAAGGCCGATCCGAAGCGTTTCGTGAGTATTTTGGAGACGATGACGAGGCGTCGATGCCATCGGGCAGTTGTTTGGGAGCGGACGGAGATCAGTTGATCGTCCTCTTTTTGGCTGGGGATGTTGAGCCCTCCCATCATGAAAACCCACAGCAGGTTCCTGCTTATCGTTATCCGCGTCGTTATGGGCCGAAGTCCCCAAGCTTCGCACGTGCGACATCGGTTAAGTTAGAGGATGCGTTTTATCGTTTTATTTCGGGTACGGCCGCAGTGGTGGGTTCTGAGTCGATCGGGATTGATGATGTAAGGCGTCAACTGGAAGTGACTTGTGATAATCTTGAAATTGTTGAAAAGCAGTCACGGGTAGCGTTGCCTGAGAATGCTGTCGGCGTGGAGGAGGTTTTGGGCAAAGTGTATTTGCGGAATGCCGAGGACTTTACGATGGCAAAGGATTATCTGGAGCAAAGGCTCCCCGCCTGGAGTAAGCACTTTGTGTATTTGAGAGGCGATGTATGCCGCTCGAATCTTTTGGTTGAGATCGAGTTGAATTTTAAGAACGGCTACGAGTGAGCGTTAGGACGTTTCCTTTGATTGGTTTTCTAAAGAGGAACGGATTTGAGCGAGGTTTGTTTTTCCTCGAGGAGTAAGGGGGAACTCTTGGTAGATTTTGATGGATTTGGGGCGTAGACGTCGAGGGAGTGTGTCGTGTAGTCGTTTTGTGATTTCGCTAAGGGGGAGTTTGGATTCGATGGCGGTGCCGAGGGTTGAGTCGGACTCGCTGCTGAGTTCGATGACGATGGCGTCATTGATACCATCTATCGATTTGAGCTGTTCTTCGATTTCGTTGAGGGCAATGCGTTTTCCGCCGATTTTGGCGAAGCCTTTGGCACGGTTTCCGAGGTTGACTGAGTTGTCTGCGGCGATGGTGGCACGGTCTACCATGAGGCAACGTCCTTGGCCGTCTTTCTTCGCAACTGGGTTGCGGTAGGTGAATACGGAAGGGCTGGTGACGTAGAAGCGTCCGTCGCGAGCAATTTCGAGTTGAACGCCGGTCATTATCTTGCCGATGCTGTTGCCGGTCAGGGAGTCCAGTCCGTCTTGGTCGTAGCAGATGCCGCCTGTTTCGCTGGATCCGTAGAAATTGTGTGGGATAAGTTTGTAGGAGTCGTGAAAGTTCTGAGCGATTTCTGGGAGGAGACGAGCTCCGGCGGAGATGACGAGTCGCAGTGATTGGAACAGAGCGAGGGAACAATTGCTTCGGTTGAGAGCCTTTAGGAGGGCGGGAACGGCGGGGAAAACGGTGGCTTTGGTCTTTTCGATTGTGGTCGCAATGTCATTTGGGAGGGGGGAGGTGGTCCATGTGAATGCGGTTCCTTGTATTAGAAATGGGATGACGATGTTCCCTATGCCATAGGAATGTCCCCATGGAATGACGCCGAGGTTGATGTCATCGGCTGTGATTCCCATGTTGGCGATAATCCGCTCTCCATCGCTTCGAAGTTCCGAGTCGGAAAAAAAGAGAAGTTTGGGGTCGCCGGTGCTACCTGAGGTGAGTTTTCCTAGGATGATATCTTTGCGTTGGAAGCGGCGTGGTTTTTGGGGATTTAACTGTTTTGTTTCTTTGCCGTTGGAGTAGTGGGTAGCACCTGCTTTTTGGGCGATCGTGAGGGCATTTTCATCGGAAATGTTGAAATCGATGGGGACGATGACCGCGTCAAGGTAGAGGGCAGCGATAAAAGAGGAGATCCACTCGACACTGTTTGTCGTGTGAAGGGCGATTATGTGGTGGGGTTTGAGTGCTTGTTGTTTCCACTCAACTGCGAGCTGTTTTGATCGCGTGTTGATAGCCGACCGAGAGTGAGTGTTTCCATTCGGCTCGATGACGGCTTTTAGCTCGGTTGCGGTTTCACAGAGCTGTTTCCACGAATCTATCAATCTCATCCTTCGTGGTGACTATTGTTGAACGGCGAGGGTGACGCTGCCTTCGCAGATCACGGTGTTGTTGAATGAGACTTGTCCGTTGGCCATTACGAAAACGCTATCTGGTTGAACTTCGACGGTGACTCGGGTGTTCAGAGTGGAATTGATCGGTATGCTCCTTTGGGTGATCGAATAGTTTTTTATTTGGATAAGCATTCCAGCCATCGGAGCGGTGTCTGGAGTTTGCTTTCCAATTAATGGAATGGCGGCCGATTGGGCGATGAGTTCGATTGCGACAAGGCAGTCAACTTGCCCGTCTTTAGAGAAGAGTCGGGCGATCTGTTCGTTTACTATGGTCTCACACACGGTTTCATTGGCGGAGAGTTTCTGGACCTTCTGGATGAGCCGCATCGGTTCGCGGTGGGGAAGGCGATCTATAATGGCTTGAGAGTGGGCGTCGTTGAGAGATTCCATCATTTTGAGAGACGAATATAACGGGAGGAAAGAGCGAGAAGTAGAATTAGTGTGATCACAGTGTTGAGGCAGACTACAAATCCGAGGGATCTCACGACTGAGATCGCACTAATATTGAGAGCGAGAAAGGAGGCTCCCGTGGTCGCGGCTGAGAGCCAGACCGAGAAAGGAATGGGGCGTTTCCGATTGAAGGCGTCGAATGAGAATAGGGCGTAGTCTAGGGATAGTGCCATCGCGAGGAAGCATCCGGCGAGGTGGAATATGTTTAGATCATCGAATACGATCGCTGCGAAGCCGAGGGTGATGAGGACAGATATTCCCGGGACGAGTACGATTCGAATCCCTTTTTTAAATCCGAAGAAACTTAAAATGAGGATACAGACTACGGAGATGGCTGATATGCCAAATGTGAAGAGAGAAGAACGGTAGCCGTTGAGGGATTCGTTGATGAATTCTAGGCTGGATAGTTTAACTATATGAGAAGGGCGTTCAGTGAATTCTCTATTTTCTATTCTGAGAATGGTCCAATAGAGTGATTCGTCGGAATCGATGAGACCTGCGAAGGGGCCGTTCAGAAGAAAGGGGAGAGTGGCAACTTTGTCTTCAAAGGTTTGTGGGATTATTGGGGATTGGACGAATGATGTGACATCGTTGAAGAAGGAATCGAATAGGGTCGTGTCGTAACCGGCATTCTCGAAGGCTTGATTGAGAGAATCGAAGAAGTGCGTTAGGTTGTAGGGAGTTTCTGTGAGTGCCTGTACTTCCGACTGGGTGCTGAGAGTGGTCGAAAGGGAGAAGGTGTTGGGGTTGTTGATTGATTGTGTGAAGTCGTCGGCATGTTGTAGGACTTCAAGGTATGAGTTTCCCGTTACGAGCAGGGTTTCTGTATCTTCGGTACTGGCGAATTGTTCTCTAAGTGCGAGATCTTCTTTTAGGAGTTCAGGGGCGGCGGCTTCCATGTTGCGGATGTCGTCTGACCAAGAGATTTGGGTGAAGCCATAAATAGATGTAATAATTGCGGCGATTATGAGAACGCGTGCTGTAGTGAGTAATTGGGGTGAACTTGAAATCTCTTTGCCTTTTGATTGTTCCCAGTCGTGTCGCTTGAGGGTGAGCGAGTAGAGGAAGGCGAAAAAGAGTCCGGTAGCGGTGAATGCTCCGATTTGGCGGATCAGAGGGAGGTCTGAGCTTAGGAAGGTTAGGGAGCCCGCTATCGTGGAGAGGGCAGCGAAGAAGAGGAGCTTTCGCGTCGAGTTCGAATCCTTACTTTCGAAGATTGCATGGAAGGCGTAGTCTATGCTTATTCCGATAATAATGGATCCGATGACCATTACAATGACGTGGACGGAACCAAACAAGGCGACGCAAGAGGTAAAGGATCCGATAAGTGCGAAAACGATAATCGGCAATGCTTTCAAAAGAATCCATGGTTTACGTATGAAAATGCTTACGATGGAGATGACGCCAATCAAGGAAAGTAGGTTTATTTTGACGACGTCGTTTTGAATGCGCGTTCGACTGGCTGCAGCGAGCCGAAGCAGTCCGCCGTAGCGGATTTTTATATCAGAGCCAGCGATCTCTTGTAATGATGATTGTGCCTGGTTGAAAAGCAGCTCGATATCATCCTGAGTGCTAACCGAAAGAGGCGATGTGTTGAGTGTGAGCCAGTATTTTATTGCAGTCGCTTCGGTGTCTTTCGGATGAGAGCTTTGAGTGGCGGAGAAGTTTTTAAGGGCGGTTATGTTGAGAAGGAGCGGGTCGAGAAGACCTTCTTCTCCGAGTTGCATCGCTTCAGGGGATTCGAGGAAGTTGTCAAAATCTTCGACTGCGGATGCGGCGGCCCATTCTTCGAAAGTGGGGCGACCGTCTGACGGGAGTTGGTTGTAGTGATTGTTTTTGATTGAGAACCATTTGGGAAAGGTGAGATGGAGCTTGTTTTGGGCGACGTAGCGAAAGAGGTCGTTTAGTAGGGACTGGTCTACGAGGTCGATTGAATCGACTCGAGGTGATTGACGTAGGGTCGCGAGGAACGATTCGTTAACCCTTGCTTGGGTTTCTTCATGCTCTGGAAGATTCTCGATGATAATATAAATCCCGCGTCCTTGCTTTTCGCTGACGAGGGTTCTTGTTATCTTTGACGCTGTTGACTCGTTGTTCGGTAGGAGAGTGCTAACGTCTGTCTCAATTATTTGGGTCCACTCTTTTTGAGAGAGGAAAGCAAGACTCGCGATGAGAGTGATGAGGGTCGCGACGATTGAAACTGTTCTCCATCGTGGATTCATTCTTCGGAAGTGATGAAGTAATTTTCGATTTCATCGTTGGTAAACCCTTCTGGGAGGACGGCTTTTGAAAGAGGGGAAATGACCGTTTTTTTCCCTTTGCCGAATCCAATTTCGATTTGAGTAATGGCTTCGCTTGTTAGGGCGAGGGCAAGGTGTTGGATTTTTGATTCATTTTCCTGAATCGGAATGAGGGTAAGGCACGTCTGGCCTTCGCTTTCGCTGTATTTGAAATTGAAGGATTCTTTGAGAGCTTCAAAGTCGAGAGCGAATAGTGCTCTGAGGATGTCATTGAAGTCTGATCTGCTGGAGGGAATGTTTCTGTCGGTAGATTTCCCGTTGGAGTTTATCTTTCGGTAGATGCTGCTCTCTTGGGTGGAAATGATGACGATGCCTTTTTCTGGATAGTGAATACTTGAGGCGTGGTCTTTCCAAATCCGGATGGTTCCGTTTAGCAAAACAGGTTTTTTCTTAAAAGGGAAATGACGTTCCTCGTTGAATTCGAGTGTTTGGTAGGTCTCGTCCTCACTCTGCGTCTTTATGTTTTCTACATTCTCCAGGAATCGTTGCTCAAGGTCGTTGGCCATGCCGTGTCCTGAAAACAGTGCTATTGTTGACAGGAGGAGTGCGAGGGTTGCGAGTGGGCGGGACATGGTGGAATTCAGGCTTAACGGAAGAGGAGTACGGGTAGGCGAAAGATCAGTTCAATGATGAGCTTGGTATGTAGCAGGATGAAGCGAAAATTATCTCTCAGGTAATGAAAGTGAGAAATGCCTCCTTGTTCCGCATTAAGATATTTTACTGGGGCGGGAATTTTTATACAGGGGGTTTTCTTCCAGCAGAGTCGGACAGCCACTTCGGGATCGAAGTCGTAGCGGTTGCTTCGTTTGCCGTTCCCCATGACTTCGAGAAGAGGGGTGATGGGGTAGACGCGAAAGCCGTAAAGAGGGTCGCCCACGTGAGTGCTTAGAGTTTCCAGTTGGACGAGCCATACACTGAGCTTTCGCCCGTAGAGGCGTTCGAGGGGGACGTTTTCGTCGAAGATTGGTTGTCCGAGAACCATGGCTTCCGGTTTTTGTTGAGAGGCTTTTAGAAAAGGTACGATATGGTCGGCGGGGTGTTGTCCGTCTGAATCCATTACGAGAGCGTGAGTGAAACCTTCTTTGAGGGCTCGTTGGCAGCCAGTTCGCACGGCGGCACCTTTGCCTTCGTTGACTGGTTTGAGGATCAACTTTAGTCGTTCTGGATATGCTTTTTGGAGAGGGGCTAGGGTGCCTTCGCTATTGTCCGTCGATCCATCGACGACGACCCAGACCGGGTAGGGTGATTCGGTGAGGGCTTCCGAAACGGTCCCGAGAAGAGGTTTTCCGGAATTGTAGGATGGGATGAGGATGATTGGGCTGTGATTTGTGGTCATCACTAATTAAAGGCCTGATGCTGGCAGGGAGATCGTTCCGCTGGAATAGCGTTGTTGCTCAACGAATACCTTAAACCCGTAGCGTTGGTCCTTCTTCGACATTTGAAGTCGAATTGATTTAGAGGGAGGGAGGGGGCTGGTGAATTTAAAGCGGGAAATTGTGTAGTTATTGGTTTCTGTTCCGCTATCGATTTCGATGGCGTCAAGGCACCAGCCGATTTGGGTGACGGCGGGAATTATTGGGTTGTTGGGAAAATGTCCTTCTAGGAAAGGGTAGTCGTTTGGAATGTCGAAGATGAATTCGCTCAATCCGTCGAGCTCTTCTCTCCTTGTGGAGGCGGGAAGGTATGTGGAGGAACTCATTATTTGACGGGGTTCAGGGCGGCTTGTGTTTCGTAGGCCTCGATTACTTCTTTGAGGATGTCTTTTACTGAGGATTTCCGAGTACAGTGAATTGTTTTGAAATGAGTAATGTTTACGGTCGCGGGTAGTCTGGGTGCCTTCCAGTAAGGAGATTCGCGCGTAAGGAAATCTTGAGGGTTGTCCGTCCAAAGAAGGTTGATATTGGCTTCGGCACGTTTCGCGATAAGAGCGAAGCCTGGTTTAAACAAGCTCGTATCCAGTCGAGTCGATCGTGTCCCTTCGGGAAAGATGACCATGTCTTGTCCGCTTTTTAGTTTGTTGGCAGCGTTGCGTACCATGTCGGGACCTCCTACATTGGGAATGTAATCGGCAATCTTTACGGTCGACCCGTACAAGGGGTTGCTCCCAATCGCACTCTTGTAGACACAGGTTCCGTTGGTAATGAATTTTAAAAGGTAGGATCCGTCTAGAATCGTGGGATGATTACAGAGCCACATTTCGCCATTACTATCTTTGGGCTCCGTCTTTTGAGGAGTGTAGAGGTTGAGTACGCCTATCTTCATCATCAAGCGATCCCATCGGATGAAGTAAAATTGTAGAAGGTTGCGGAAGTTTTTGATGCCGCCCCAAATACGAGGAAATTTCAATGTCGTCCAACTTACAAAATTGAAGGACATGCTGGTGACTATGAATCCAGAAATCGCCATGAAGTAGGCGAAACAAAGATAGATGCGTTTGAGCAATTTCACTTTTCCTTGCTCTCCTCTATTTTGGGATTTGTTTCTAAGAAATTGAACCACTGTAGTGGGTTTTCGCGAACGAGGCCGTCTAGCATGTTCAGCGTTTCTTGGAAGTGGGTGCGGGCGTTCTCTAAATTGAGGCGTTTGTTCTCGGCGTTAGGGTAGTAGACCGTGGACGAGTGGACGACCGTTTTGGTGTTGTTACTGTTGGGTACTCCAAATGCGAATACGACGGGGACATTGAATAAAGCGGAGAGATGGTAGATTGTGAAGGGGAATAGCCGTTTTTCTCCAAGAAAATTGAAGGCCTCAGTTTTGCTACTGTGCTCGATTCGGTCGCACTTCATTGCGATAGAGTGCCCTTCGTTTATCGATTCTTTGAGTTGGAAGAGGAGGTTGCGTGGGTCGTTGACCCAGATGAAAGAGATCTTCTTTCCGAAACGTTTCTTCAGCCAGTCGAGGTCTTTGGAGTTTCCGACTTGGTGACGGATCATACGGACGGTCAGGTTAAACCGGGAAAGCCAGAATCCCATGAGGTCGGAGTTTCCGAAATGAAATGTGCCATAGAGGGCTTGAGAGCCACTGTTGAGGAGGGACTCGATTCTACCGGACGAGTCGGGGCTGACAATAAATTGAGGTTCGACTCCTTCAGCTGCACGAAAGCGCGTGATCAAAAATTTTGAGAAGGTAGTGAAGTGTGCCCATGAGTCGCGGAGGGTGGCTGGCTTACCTCGGGCCCGAGTTAGATGATTCAAGGAATGACGCCGTTGTTGGGTGAGGCAAGTCAGTGCGTAGAGTGCCCCAATCGCGAGCAGTCGATTCAGGATTGGTTCTGGCGTAACACGATCTACCCATCTCATGAAGCGGTAGCCCCAGCTTGGTCCGGGGTTCTTCGTTTGGGGCTGTGCGTTCATTCCCAACTGACGTGTATCCACCTATTGAATGAATAGGAAGGGATCTGTAGTGCACTGTGCTCCTGTATTGCACGAGCGAGTTGGCTTAGAGTGCATTCGCTCTCGCAGTTCTCGGGAAGTTCGTCACCGATCGTGATCGAGCCAATGCCTTCGCCGGTCTTCTTGACCAGGAGACTACATGCGAATGAAGTATGGCTCGCGAGTTCGTGTTCGCAGAGCCATGTGGCTCGTTCATCGCCGCCGACGAGGATGCTGCGGTCGGAGTCGCTTATGAGGGTGCTTTCGATTGCCTGTCCTGCGAGGTTGAAATCGCTTGTGATCGGATAGAATCGATTGATGGGCTGTTTATTGGCAATGAGGGTTTGTTCAATTGCACTGGGGTGGATCGAGCGTTGGAAGTGAAGAGGGCTCGCTCCTGGGAAACTATCAATGAAGGCTTCTAGGGATTGAGACTCACCAAAGACCGAAGCGTAGACGATTGGCGTGTTTTGATCGTAGCTCAAAGGCTTGAGGCAAAGACCAGTCATCATACCGATATGAGTCATTCTTCGAGCGACTCGACTGGGGTAGGTTTCCTTGTATTTGGCTCGGGCCTCGGCGACGAGGTCGTTTCCGCCCTCAATGGCGTGGGCGTCTTCGATGATGTAGCGTTGATTAAGCATGGCTTATGATACAACCCGCGTGGGCACCTCCGAATGCATTGCTTAGAAGGGCGGCAGATCTGTATCCACTGATGTCGAACGAATCGGTGGCGACGTTACTGGCCATGGTGTTCTTGTTTGTCCCGACGGTTCCGGGGCATCGTCCTGCTTTCATCGCTTCGATGACGATGGAGAGTTCTACTATCCCGCAGCTTCCGAGAGTGTGGCCGATGGAGCCCTTCCATGAAACCAGTGGTGAGTCGGGAAACGATTCTTGGAGAGAGGTCGCTTCCATCCTGCCTGCATCGAGGGTGCCAGTGCCGTGACCTTTTATCCAGATTTTGGATTCTTCGGTCGATGCTTTTATGAGTTTGGCTACTTCTTGGAATCCACTTGCTGTTGGGTCGTTCGAGGTGAAGTGATACATCTCGTTGTAGAGGAAATTATTCTCTATGTTGAAATCCTGTTCTTGGCCCGAGAGGACGACGTAGCCCGCACCATCGCCGAGAGCGATCGAACCAATGCCTCGGTCTTCGTAGGGTGCGGGAAGGTGTTCGTTGAGGATTTTAAGTGCGTGAAATCCACCAGCGACAAATGGGCTGATGAAGTCGAATGAAAAGACGAGTGCTTTATCCGCGAGGCCGAGATGGATATGACGGGAGGCCATTTCGATCCCGACATTTGCGGTAACGCATGCGTGGGAGAGTGCGATTGCGTTAGGCCCCCAGTTGAAGAGTTTCTTGAGAAGTTCTAAGGTACGGGCCGGGGTGCCGAATTTTAGATGATCTTGGTTCCCAGTTGCTTTGGCCGTGTATAGACTGCCTACGTCGTAGTTGCTGCTCGTGAGGAACACTGGATAGCGGGCACTTCCCCATGGAAGGTCGGGAAGTGAATTTGCGAGGGTTTCGAGCTCGGGAAGCCACCGTGGTGGGAGAGTCTCGTCATATCCATTAAGTCCTGCGAGTGGAACGAGATCGCCGCCATCGTTCCCGAGAACGGGAGTTGGTTTTAGGGCGATGCGATTGTCGAGGAGAGCTTGGCAGGTGGTATGAGCATCCCCGAATGCGGTGAGTCCTCTATAGGCCTCGATCCCGATTCTAGTTGTCTGTACCTTACCCATGGTCGTGGAGTGCTGTGGTCGAGGTCTAGGCTTCGGATTGTTCGCTAATAATTAGATCTGCAAGAGTCGCGACTGATTCCAGTGCTTTTTTGGACTCTTCGCTGCTTCCTATCTTTATGGAATATTTTCTTTCTAGGCTCACCACGATTTCAAGAGCGTCGATGGAGTCGAGATCGAGTCCCTCACCAAAGAGGGGATCATTGTCTCCGATGTCGCTCGGTTTGATATCGTCGATATTGAGAGCACTGATGATGAGTTCCTTGAGTTCTTGGATAAGAGCGTCTCGTGAAATGGGTTCTGAGTTATTCATGGATAGGTTAATTGTAGCGCTTGAAGACGTGGCAGACATTGCTTCCACCAAAACCGCTGCTGTTGTTCAAGACCCAAGTGAGCGCCTGTTTTTGGGTTTCTCGTGGAATATTCAGCCCTTCACAGTTTGGATCGAGATTTTTAAGGTGGGCGTTTCCGGGAACGAAACCGTGTTTAATGGCGAGGCAGCAGATGGCTGCTTCGAGGGTTCCGGCCATTGAAAGACCGTGCCCGGTGAGGCCTTTGGTGCTAGAGACCAATGGGCGAGACGAGGCGTCTGTTGAGAAAACCGATCTTATGGCCGCCGCTTCCGCTTGGTCACCTGCGAGAGTCGAGGTCGCGTGTGCGTTGACGTAGTCGATCTCGTCTGGGGTGATATTTGCTCCTTTCAGTGCTTTGTTAATAGCACTCGCCAGGCCTTCTCCCTTTGGATGTGGAGAGGCACGGTGGTAGCCATCGCTGGATTGGCCCCAGCTCTTGAGTTCTGCGTAAATGGGTGCTCCGCGTTCGAGGGCGGATTGCTCTTCTTCGAGAATGAGAGTGACGGCACCGCCGGCACCGACGAATCCGTCACGATTTTTGTCGAAGGGGCGGGACGCGTGGGCTGCGTCGGGATTTGTTGATAGGGCCCGCATGGCTGCGAACGGCAGAAGGGATTCTGCAGTGGCATCTTCGGCACCGACGACGATGGCTCGTTTTTGCCTTCCGAGAGCGATGTCATCGAAAGCGTAGCCGATCGCGTGACTTGAAGAGGTGCAGGCTGAAACGAATCCGCAGTTGGTGCCTCGAATCCCGAACCAGCTCCCGAGGTTAAAATTGAGCGTGCCTGAGATGGAACTCAGAATTCCGAGGGGGTTGCCTCGTTCTCCTTTGCTGGCGTCGAGTGCTTTCAGGTTGTGATGCAGGAGCATGGGTGATCCTGCGGAGGCACAGTAGAGGCCGGTGTCGCCGTCTTTGATCAGGCTCTCTTCGAGTTTAGAGTCTGCTATGGCTTGCGTGACGGCGTGGAAGGCGTAGATGCCGTGAGGGGAGAGGCTGCGTTTTAGGGCAGGGTCGATCTTGCAGCCTTCGGAGAGTTTCCAGGTGCGCCAGCTCGGCGTTGGGAATTCGAAATCTTTTGGCTTCCCTATCGCTTTGACCGAGAGGTTTGGGTTCTCGCAAAAGGTGTGGGCAGTGATGCCGCTTTGCTGATTGAGAAGGCTTTGATGGACGGTGTCCGTGCTATTCCCGATGCAGCTTGTGAACCCTAGTCCTGTGACGACAATGCGAGTTGGCATTAATTGAATTGCTCGAAAATGAACTGTTTGAAGTCTCCAACTGTTTGCAATTGTAGGAGGTTCTCGTTGCTGATTTTCAGGTTGAATAAGTCTTCGAACAAGAAAATGAATTCGGTGATTGCGAGGGAGTCTAAGTCTAGCCCTGTAATAAAATTTGTGTCGTTGGTGATATCCTGTGGGGTGATGTCTGTCGTGAATTCGGTTAGTACGATTGCGATAAGCGCACCGAGGTCTTTGTCGGATTTTGTCTCGATAAACGCTTTCAGAACTACCTGAGCTTCCTTGGAGAGGTCTTGTATGGCTGCTTCGTTGAGCTCGATTCGATTCGTCATAGAGGTGTTCAAAGCTTTTTCGAACGGTGGTTCAAGTTTTCTTATTGGTCGATGTTCTATTCGTTTCTTGTTTCGTTTTAAAGCGTTTACGTAAGGTCTGTGCTCCCTTGGCGACGAAAAGCAGAATAATCATCGAAATGATGATGATACTGGTTGGACTTTGAGGGTATTGGGAGAGGTTGCGGCTGAATAGGATTACGATGACAGCGATGGTTCCTTGGGTTGCTAGGGAGAGCCAGAGATAGGTCCAAAATGGGATACCGGCAAGCGTGAGCAGGAGGTTCTGAATAAAGAAGGGAGGGCCAGGCACGGTACGCATGAGAAAGGCGAAGCGGAGTTGGTTTTGCCCAGATAGCTTTGGGACCGTCCAGTTCTTTCGTGCGAGGAAGGCTTCGATGGGGTTTTTGAAGATGGAGTGGGTTATGAGGTAGCCCGAGGATAGGTTGATGATGAGGGCACCGATACAGGCAGTGATTGCGACGGTCGGTTCGAATGATATACCGGCGTAGATATAACAGACGGATATAGGAAACCCCAATGCAGGTAGGGTCGCCATTGCGAGAAAGAAGACCCAGGGGTTGTTTGCTTCAAGAGCCCGCCGCCAATCGTAGCCTACGGAATGGAATTGCCAAAATCCGACTGCAGCGACGAGGAGAATGGTGGCGAATTTTAAAATTTTCAGATGTGTATCCGAAATTTTCATGAGTGGGTTTCGGGTGATTTTTTCGCGAAAATATTTGTTACCGCTTCGGTGCATTCGAGGGCAGCGTATTGGATGAGGGCTGCTATGGTGCGCGGTGGGAGGGTCCAGTTGAGGCGATAGGAGAAGAAGCTGAAATTGGCGTTGTCGTTGTGTCGTCCCCAGCGGCCGGTAGCGATGCGTCGTTTGCCTAATGTGGCGAGGCGGCGGTTGTAGAAGCTCATGAAGCGAGCGGGCCATTTGCCCTCTTTTTGACCGAAGGAGGGGGTAGTCAGTGAGTCGGGGCCGAGGATGAAGGGGCGGCTGACAGCACCGAGGTAGTAGAATGCGAGGTCGAGTTTGAAGGCGATCTTCATGAGTTCGTAGTCGCCTATGTAGTAGTACTTATCCTTGTAAAGGGAGGAGAACCAACGGGAGTAACTGTCGCTAAATTGGCGATTGTAGAGGGCGAGTCGATCTGGACAGGTGGAGGGTTGAGCGATTTGCTCGGTGATGAGTTCGGCGGCGGCCATGGTCGAGTAGCAGAGCCAGTCTAGTCCGGGGCTATAGAAGGGGTCGATAAAACCGAGAGCGTCTCCGACAAGAACGACGCCGTCATCCGCGGCCTGTTCACTGTAGTAGGAGAAATTGCGTCGGAACTTTACGTCACCTGGAGTATGAGTGGCGTTGCGTAGAAAACGTTCTCCGGCTGGGTGCTCGGAGAGCATTGCTTTGATGCGTTCGCCGATTCGTTTGCCCGGTTTGAGTTCGGTGATTCGTTGATCGTAGACGATGCCGATGCTGACATCGCCGTCTTGCAAGGGGATCATCCATGCCCACCAGCCTTTTCCTACGAGGTGGTTGGTGGCGTTGTTGCGGATGCCGATATTTCGTTTGCTCCATTCTGGAGCTTCCTTGGCGAGTTCAGGGTCGTCCCAGTCTGGGATGCCTTTCCAGCGTGACCATGCTGTTGCGATCGGGTGTTCTGAGTTGGTGTGTATCCAGTTTTGTTTTCGAGCGACTGTTGCTCGAACACCCGAGGCGTCGACGAGCCAGCGTGCTCGAACTGTACGGATCTTCTCGTCTTCTTTCAGGGTGAGCGTTTGCAGTCCGCCGGAATTTAGTTCGATGTCAGTGACCTTGGCAGGGCGGAGGAGCTGGGCACCTTGGGCGACTGCTTTCTGGAGTGCGTGTTCGTCGAGGCGGGCTCGGTCGATTTGGTAGCCCGGGAAGAGAACATTAAACTTGGGTCCGATTTCGCTGCATTCGTAGAATTTTTTAGTTTTCTCGTTGGCGAAATAGAAGCGGAGGCCTTGTTTGGAAATATGGTTTCGGCTCAGTTCGCCGCTGAGGCCGAGAACGTTGCCCAGGAAGTAAGCGCTCACTTCCACTGTGGACTCACCGACCCGTCGTTTGTGTTCGGGCGACGATTCAATGATGATGATATTTAGGCTCGGATTGCGTTGCAGGAGAAGCATGGCAGTGGCGGCACCGGATAGGGCACCTCCCACTATTGCGACATCGTAGTCCTGTGATGCGGAGTTCTCTGGTTTTGAATCCTTCAAGAGACTTAAATAAAGGTTCGATCGGGATGGGGCTTACAAGAAAAATCTTGTTTGAGTAAGAAGCTCTTCCTCATCCGTAGCGTTTTGTTGCGCCTAATCATTGTACCGAAATCCAGAGAGCAGATGGCAAAGGGGGCGGTGGCCCTAAATTGCTTTGTTTAAAGAATGCGGATTTGAGGCTGATTATGGCTATCGTTATGGGAGCGTCGGTCGGATCTTTGGGTCAAATTGGTTCCTGTCATGGAACGTTTTTGAATTAGTTTTTTTGAGCAGGATCTTAGAAGGCTGTGGATGATTGAACTTATCAATGGGCGTGACGCTCAGGAAAAACCAATTTTCAAGTTTAACGATTGTTTGTCTTCGATGATTTTGACAAACGAGATAGAATGCAATCTTAGTAATTGCGTGAAAAATTGATGTGGGGTTTCTCGGATCGTTTATTGACTCAGGTTATAAACGGGTAATGTTTTTGTGATTACGGTGTGATTTATGAGTGAGTCATTAAAGAAAGCCCGTTTGGATAAATGGTTGTGGGCGACGCGTATTTATAAAACGCGGAGCATTGCGGCGGATGCGTGCCGTGGTGGTCATGTCCGGATCGATGGGGATAAGGTGAAGCCGTCTCGCAATGCGAATGTGGGCGACGTTATTGTGGCCCAGACAGAGGCCATGAAAAAGACTGTGCGGGTGAAGGCTTTGCTGGAGCGTCGTGTGGGAGCGGGGTTTGTTCCTGAGTATTTGGAGGATCTGACACCGCCGGAGATCAAGGCTCCAAAGCGAGAAACCTTGGCACAATCAATTTTGCAACGTGACGCAGGGAGTGGAAGACCGACCAAGAAAGATCGGCGTGATATGGATCGATTGATGGGCGGAGATTTCTTGTAGCTTGTCCTGACGAGCTGAAGGGGTTTGTCTGCGCGGCAAATGATGAATTGGATCGCAGCGGGCTTGGTATCCGCGTTTTTTCTCGGCTTTTATGACGTTTTCAAAAAGCGGTCCGTAAAGGGGAATGCGGTGATTCCGGTGTTATTTGCCAGTGTGGTTGGCGGGGCTTTGGTGTGGTTGCCGTGGATCGTTATGTCGTTTCGAGAGGGGGTGGAGTTTCCGCATCGATTTCTTATCGTGGATCGGCTTTCTGTAGAGCAGCACCTTTTGGTCTTTCTGAAATCGGTTATCGTGGGGACGTCATGGGTTTTATCCTATTTCGCTTTGAAGAATTTGCCGATTTCTTTGGCGGCGGGGATTCGGGCGACCAGTCCGGTCTGGACATTGACCGGTGCTATTTTGCTTTTTGGAGAAAGCCCGAACGGGCTGCAGTGGACTGGGATCGTGACGACTCTGTTTTTCTTCAGTCTCTTTTCTTTGGCGGGACGTAAGGAAGGGGTGATTTTTCATCGCAACGTCTGGGTTGGTCTCATGATCTTAGCGACTTTGGTTGGGGCGGGCAGTTCCTTGTTTGATAAGTACCTGTTGTCCAGTTTGGGTTTTCGCCCTTCGACCTTACAGGCCTATTTTTCGCTTTATCTGGTGTTGTTTATGGCTCCGTTTTTGGTGGGCTGGAAATTTCGTTGGTGGCCGCGCGGGGAGTTTGAGTGGCGGTGGTCGATTCCCTTGATCGCTTTGTGTCTGCTCTTCGCGGATTTCGTCTACTTCTCCGCCTTGACGGATCCGGATGCCATGATTTCGATTTTGGCCTGCCTTCGTCGTGCGAGTGCCTTGGTCGCGTTTGGGGCGGGTTATCTTATTTTCAAAGAGGGAAATTTCCGAGCGAAGACTCCCTGTCTTGTAGGCATTTTGGCGGGCATTGTTTTAGTTGTCGTGGGGACCTCGTGACGAAGTGAAAAGGAATATTTTGACTGGATTCTCCGCATCCAAAATGACGTAGTAGACCCTTCAGGTCGTGATGTTATCGTATCATTAGTTTGATTTTTGACCCCTTTATCCTAAGGAGTGACTGAATATGGCTGAATTTTATAAAGTGTGTTCCTTGCTTGAGGGGAGTTTGTATGTGATGCCGAAGCCTGGCAAAAGCGAGGGGGCGGTCGTTGAGGATATTGCTGCCTTGAGGGCAGAGGGGGTAGACGTGGTAGTCAGTTTGTTGCAAGCCGAGGAGCAGGTGGCAGAGGGGCTTGAGGATGAGGGGCGTCTTTGTGAGCAGTTGGGAATGAAGTTTTTGAATTTCCCGATCGAAGATCACTGCGTTCCGAATGATCGGAGGGCGGCTATGTTATTTGTCGAGTCGCTTAAGGATGCGTTAAGAGGCGGGAACAATGTGGCCATTCATTGTCGCGGGGGTGTTGGACGTACGGGAACCTTGGCTGGGGCCTTGATGCTAGCGTGTGGGCATGAGTCTGAGGAAACCTTCAAGTTGTTGAGCTTAGCTCGTGGTAAGCAAATGCCGGCGACGGATGCTCAGCGGGCATGGGTTATTGAAGGAGTGCTTTAGGGAAGCCTCTCGCGCAGTGACCTCGTTGGCATGACAAGAGTCACTCGGTGAAGAATAATAGAATGAGTCTATTCGCTCATTTGGATGGGGCGTTTCATAGAGACGTAGGATGGTAGTCCTTGGTGGCGGATGGGGTTGTATTTCATCCGGCTGATGGCTCTGATGGCGGCTTCTCTGAAGGCGGGGTTTGAGGTGGAAAGAACGAGGGGGTTGTGGACGTTTCCGTCGAGGCCGATGGTGAATTCTACGCTGATTGAGGCTTTTTCTCCGGTTCCTTTGAAGTGTTCTGGGTAGAAGTCGGCGAAAGCGGGGACGTGGCGTGGGATGGGAGCGATATCGAGATCGGTTGATTGGACGATGGGCTCTGTGATCTTCTTATAGACGTCGCGTCCGACTTCGATGTTGATGCGGTGTTCGAACTTCAGCTTAAATTCAAAGGGGAGTCTGATTTTTACTTCGATGGGGACGCCGTTGCGGGTTGCGGGGTCGAAGATCCACTCGGCGGTGGAAAACATGGCTGCGATGCCAAATTCTTCGTGGGTAGCGGAGTCGACGGTGGGGTTTTTGACGGTGCCGAACATGTCGATGATGGCGATGATTACGGCAGACCCTTCGAGGCCTTCTTTGTAAAGTTCGTCGGGATGAGTGGGAGTGACTTTATAGATAGCCTGTGGGGGGATAATGTCGCCCGATTCGCCGAATGCGACTGTGGCTAGTATAAAGGTGGTGAGAAGCGAAAGAAGTCGTTTCATGGGAGTGGTGGTGTTTTTGGCTCTTGCTTGAGTCGGTCAATCGTTTAGCAGAGAGTTCAGTATATGAAACGGCATAGGCGTGTCGTTAATTGAGTGAATATAACATAAGTGACGCCATGGACGAGGAAATTGAGCCTATTGAAATACCGATCAACGGCGAATTGGATCTTCACACCTTCCGACCTTCGGAGGTTAAAGATCTGCTTCCGGACTATATCGAGGCTTGTTTGGAGCGGGGTATCAAAAAGATACGCGTGATCCACGGAAAGGGTACGGGGACCTTAAGGGAGACGGTACACAGAATCTTGCGGAAACTGCCGCAGGTGGAGTCCTTCGAATTGGGAGATCAAACTTCGGGTGGCTGGGGGGCGACCCGAGTCGTTCTTAAGTAGCGGAGGACTCGGCTTCCGCGGCGATCTTCGCCTTGTGAGCTGCGAGTTCTGGTCGAACGCGACTGTCCATGCAGCACGGGCAGATGGAGTGTGTGAAGTCAGCTCCGGTGCGTTCGTTCACATAGTGTTCGACTTGTTCCCATAGGTCGCTGTCGTTGCGTACTTTTTTGCAGTAGCAGCAGATGGGGATGAGGCTCTCGAGTTGTTTGACTTGAGAGGTAAAGCTGAGGATGCGTTCGGCGACGCGAAGGCGATTCCAAATTTCTTCGGTACTAATCGGCTTCTTGAGGAATTCGTCGACACCGGCGTCGATAGCGAGTTCGAGGTTTGCTCGAGAACGGCGCTGTGCGGTAACGAGAACGAAATAGGTGTAATTTTCCGCACGTTGGGAGCGAATTTGCTCGCAGAGTTGTAGTCCATCCACGTCTGGCATCATCCAGTCGCTGATAACGATCTGGGGCTGTTCGGCCTTGAAGGCTTCTAGGGCGAGCCGTGAATCGTTGTGGGAGACCACGTTGTAACCTAACATGCTGGTTACGTTTTCAAGGAGGCGTAGAGTGGTTTTATCGTCCTCTACTATATGGACTGTTGGTTTGCTCGACATTGTACATAGGGTTAATCGGCCGTTATTGGATGAGGTGAAAGTGGGAGGGTACCTATGAACTAGATTTTACTACCTTTTAGCAGTCTAGGGCGTTTTCCTTATATTTTGAGTTAATTAAAAGGCTTTAACTTAGCAGAAAAATAGGCAGGACTAGGGCGTGTTTTCAAATGAGCTCGAACCTGTAAAGAGTTCATTTGCAAGTACGCCCTAACGGTTTAATCGAGGTCATGGCAAGCAGCACAGTTGAGAATTACATCAAGGAGATTTATACGCTCCAATTCGACAAGGGTGCCGGCGGCACGGTCGGCATGGGTGAGCTTGCCACAGGGCTTGGGGTGACTCCCGGCACGGCGACTTCGATGGTGAAGGGCTTGGACAAGGCCGGTTTGGTATCGTATGTTCCGCGGGTAGGGGTGGAGCTTACGGAGCAGGGGCAGCAGCTCGCATTACTGGTTTTGAGACGCCATCGGCTGGTGGAGCTTTTTCTCGTAAAGGTTTTGGGTATGGAGTGGCATGAGATCCATGACGAGGCGGAGGCCTTGGAGCATGTGATTTCGGATCGTGTTTTGGAGCGAATCGACGAGTTACTTGAGCATCCAGCGTGGGATCCGCATGGGGATCCGATCCCTTCGGCGACCGGTGAAATCAAGGAACGGGAATTAGTGTCGCTGGATCAATGCGAAGCCGGTCAGAGGGTACAGATCGGACGGATCGAGGATCAGGAGGAGGCGTTTTTACAGTATCTGGACTCGAATACGTTGCGACCCGGTCAGGCCTTGGAGATTAGGGCGATCGACATGCACGCGGGAGTGGTATCGGTGGAGTTTCCCGATGGGCGACAATGTAGCCTTGGTTTTTCGGCGGCCGGTAAGATCTTGGTTGAATTGAGTTCTTAGAAAACGACTTGTTGGATACTCTCTTAGAGATGAATTTGGAGCCTTATTTTGAGATGATTGCGATTGCTGGAGTGGCGTTGCTTTTGTTGATCTCTCAGTGGGTCTGGCTTCGAGGGAAAGTTAAGGCGAGTCGGTTAGGTCGTGAAGAGTTTGCGGGCAGGTTGGAAGAGGCTGCATTGGAGCAGGCTCGGGGCGAGGAGCGTTTGCTTGCTAAGGATCGGGCCTTGGAGGCTGCTATAGGAGATTTGGGGGCGAGTCGAATGCGGGTGTCGGATTTGGAGCGTGAGAATTCTCGAGCGATGGAGCGGTGTCGTTCGATGGAGGAGCGTGTGGCTGAGCAGAAAGTTGAGCTCGTAGAGATTCAGAAGAAGCTGACGAGTGAGTTCGAGAATTTGGCGAATCGAATTTTGGATGAGAAGGGCAAGACGTTTGTAGTCCAGAATAAGGCGAGTTTGGATGCTTTGCTATTGCCGCTGAGCGAGCGGATTGGGTCGTTTCGGGAACGTGTTGAAACGAGCCATGCCGAAGATTTGAAGGATCGGGCTGTGTTAAAGGAGCAGTTGAGGGCGATGGGTGAGCTGAATCGTCAGATGGGCGAAGAGGCAAAGAATTTGACGACGGCTCTCAAGGGACAGGTTAAGACCCAGGGGAATTGGGGAGAGATGATCCTCGAGCGGGTCTTGGAAAAGTCCGGTTTAGTAGCGGGGCGTGAGTACGATACTCAGGTGAGCTTGAACGATGAGACCGGGAAGCGGTTTCAGCCCGATGTGTTGATCCGTCTTCCGGATGAGAAGCATCTCGTGGTGGATTCGAAAGTGAGCCTGATCGCCTATGAGCGCTATGCGAATGCACCGGATCGACCGGCTCAAGAAGAGGCATTGAAGGAACATATCTTGAGTTTGAAGGCCCACGTAACGGATTTGAGCAAGAAGGGTTATGAGTCTCTTTATGGGATTAAGAGTCCGGATTTCGTGCTGATGTTTGTGCCGATCGAACCGGCCTTTACAGCAGCGATGCATGGTGATGACAGCTTGTTCGAGATGGCGTTTCGGAATAACGTGGTACTGGTGACTCCGTCTACTTTGTTGGTGACCTTGCGCACGGTGGCTAACCTCTGGCGTCAGGAGAAGCAGACGCTCAATGCATTGGAGATTGCCCGAAAGGGAGGGGACTTGTACGATAAGTTTGTCGGCTTCTACACTGAGATGGAGGAGGTTGGCCGCCGGATCGGGCAGAGCCAGCAGGCCCACGAGGAGGCTATGAAAAAGTTGAGTACGGGACGGGGAAATCTTGTGCGTCGAGTGGAAGAACTTCGCCGGTTAGGTGCTCGGACTTCAAAATCTTTGCCGAAAGCCGTTTTAGATGAATTGGAACAATAGAGGAGGATTTTATTGCAAAAGCCTAAGGGTATAGCTTGCTTGTTCTTTCTCAACGCCTTTGGCACCTAGAATGATAGTTAGAAATCAACAGCAATATAACGCGATTCGAGAAGCTGCTCAAGTCGCAGCGACCGTCTTAGATAAGATGGTGCAGTTGGTTGTACCCGGGATGAACACCTATGATTTGGATCAAGCGGGACGTCGCTTTATCGAAGAATTAGGGGCTGAGAGTGCGTGTTACAAGTATCAGGTGGGGTCGCGAATCTTTCCAGCGTTTACTTGTTTATCATTGAACGATGAAGTTGTTCATGGGATTGGGTCTTTGGATCGTACCTTGTTGGATGGCGACATCGTGAGTGTTGATGTGTGCACGCGCTACAATGGATATATCGGAGATAACTGTCGCTCGGTTGCGGTGGGGAATATCGACGAGGAAAGCCGACGTCTTTTGGATGTGACCGAGCAGTCAATGTTCGACGGGATCCGTGCGGCCCGTGCAGGAAATCGCGTGGGTAAAATTTCAAGTGCGGTTCAAAATACCGTTGAGGCTGCTGGCTTTGGTGTGATCCGCGATTTCGTGGGTCACGGTGTGGGGCGCAGTCTTCACGAGGAGCCACAGATTCCGAATTTCGGACGTCCTGGGCATGGCCCAAAGCTGAAGCAGGGAGCAATTATTTGTATCGAACCCATGGTAAATGTAGGCAGCTACAAGATTGCGATGGGTGACGATGGATGGACAGCGTTAAGTGCTGATGGCAGCCGCTCGGCCCACTTCGAACACACAGTATATGTGGGGCCGAATGGACCAGAGATTATTAGCGTTCCAGAAGGCAAAGAAGCACCGGCTCTCGTTTAGAGATCGCGGCTCTTTGGTTTTTGTAGAATTGATGTCGCCTCTGTTTAGAGGCCGGAAATTTCGCTGTTGTATTCTGTTTCGCTGAGGAACCTTAGGTTCGTGAGACGTGGATGTCTGACGCTGGGAATACCAGGAGGCATCGTATTGGTTCTGAAAAGGTCGCCAAACCCCCAGTTTCGATTAGGCGGTTTAAACCACTTATTCCATTTATAGCTTCCAGAGGTGTTGTAGGGTTTTGTTTGGATTTCGCTTTCGTAGAGAGAAATGAGTGAACCACGGATGAGGGCAGTTCGTCCTCCCCACCATTCTAGGAAGCGAGGGAGGTTTTGTACGCCCCCCCCCCAGTTTGTTTCTGAAGTGCTTGCACTCGCAGGATCGGACGGGGTGTAGCCTGTTATGATGCCCAATGCATATTCGGTATCGACAGCCGGTCGGTTACTGCTGGTTACATCGTCTTCGCTCTTAGCACGACCTTGGGTTATCCAATTAGCTGATAGTAGAGTTAGAGAGTCGGAGGCAACCGCGGCAGGGATTTCATCCGGATCGGTTGTCGTTGACGAGTTTAGTGAATTGTTCGAATTAAAGTGGCCGACGATGTAGGCTGGAGCATTGGTGGCTAGCGTCAGTCCGTCATTGCTGAGATAGGTTGGAGCTGGGAGGGTCGCTGCATCGATAAATGCGAGAGCGATACCTGGAGTGACTGAGGTAGCCGTCCCTGTTGCGGAAGGTTCTATATCCGCAAGTACGATTTTATCAATGCTTCCCCCAGAACCTGATTTTATAGGGAATTCCACATAGACGACTCCATTCCAGTCATATCTAGGATTATACACTGCGTAAGTTGTTCCTGGATTATCCCAGTCTGGGTGTGCCACTGATGGGTCGATGAGTTCCTTGAGTCGACCAATGTCTAGGCTTAGGATGTCGAGTTGCTGACGATGCCGTTTGTCGTACCAGCCTCCGTCTACGACAGATCCGGTTTTGTTGTACTCTTCGGGCTCTCCCTCTACATCGATGCTGGTCATCGTGCTGTCGGCGTCGCCGATCAAGCCGGTCGGGAGGTCAATTCTAACGAGAGTGGGCGAGCCCAAGCTCAACGTTGGTAAGAGCTCATTGGATGATGAGTGAGTGTATCTGTACGCTTTGACTTTGTATCCAGATGTAGCGGTCCCATCGACTTCCACTTTTAGCAAGAGGCCCGCTTTCATCGCGAATTTTTCGAGGCGAGTGTTGGCTACTTTCCGGTCAGCATGTGCGAATGGAAGTAAAGGTTCGATCAGGGCATACGCATGGTTTTCTAGCTCATCGGTTCCGGATGTGTAGGGATCGTCCCCAACGTAGTCGCCGATCGCTACCGGATTGAGCTTAGGGATGCCGTGAGCTGAATCTTTGAGCATGCCTCCCCAGCGTTGTGATGCAATTTCTTCCCATTCTTCATGTCGGGAATCGTAGTAGCTACTCACATTGGTATTGGTTCCGGAGTTGTATACGCTTACTAAGTTGCCGGCGTCGTTCTTGAACTTTACTTTATGAGCCTTGTAGGATCCGGTGAACTCCCAATCAAGCATTCGGTGACCAACATAAAAATTTCCTCCCACTGTTACCTTGTCACGGAATTTGAGATTGTTGGCCGATTGGACTCCGAGGTTATTGTTGGTGTGGACGGGGCCGTAGATATCCATGGTTGGTCCCGGAGCGACTATGAGGTCCATGTTGTAGAAGATGGCGTGAGTTAGAAGAGGAGCATCCCTTAATTCAAATTCTTGATACGCGTAAGCTTTTGAAGTGCCTCCGGCTATACCGCTCCGCGTAACAGTCGCTTTGCTTAAAATTTTAATCGTGCGCGTGTAGGCATATTTTCCAGCTAGGGGGTCGTTGCGTGTATTGTCGGATGGAACGTATCCGAATCCTCCGACGCTGAGATCTCCCACTGTGATCGAGCTTGCTGAAAGGTCTACGTTCGTGCCGTCGAATAGACTTGCGGCACTGGTGGGGATTGAAATTCCGGTAGCGGAAATGTCTGCCCCGCTGAGAGCGGAGTCGTTTTTGAAGCGTTGGATGATGTCTGCTGATGCGTATTCCTGAAGTGACTCAGCGGCGTTGCGGGCTTCGTGCAACATGAGGTTGCGATTGTTGATCTTGGTTTCCGTCAGACCTCTGCTTAGGAGCGTACCTGAGATAACGGCGACAAGCGTAACAATGAAAATCGTTACGATTAGAGCAGAGCCTTCTTTCTGTGTAGATTGGTTTTTGCTATGTGTACTCATATCGACTAATTCATCCCTCCTCTGGGTTTGATTGTCATGTTGTAAGTGTCGGTGATTTCCTTGGCTATATTACCGTGTATGATTTTTGCGTTAATCATTACGCTGGCATCCTTAAAATTGTAAAAGAGATCTCCATTCGCTCGTCCTTCTGCGAATTCGATCATTTGATTGTGCCTAGTGATGTCGGAGACATTTGGTATCAGTTGCTCCGGTTTTAGATAGGCATCGCTTCCGGTAACGCCTTCTACTTTGAACATTTTAACTGGGCCGGCTCCATTGTCATCACCAGGAACTCGGTAGATTCCAACGATGTCGGTTATTGGATAGCCATCGGTGGATACGGTGGCGGAGTCTTCGTAAACGAGAAGAAGAAGGTCTCCTGTTTGGCCGTCGCCGAGGCGTTCCGCTCCGTAGACCGTGTCTCCGTCTTCGTTAGTCGTGGCGGCGTAAACACTCGAGGTGTAGGAGGAGTAAACGTAGAATCGATCGGCACCACGTCCGAGAGTAATGAGTTCGTTGGTGAGTTCTCGGATATCGGAGTTGATATCGAGTTTTTCTTGCGCGATGAAGGCCGCTTTTCCTGATTGGGCGAGGAAGAGCGCTGCCCCCCGACTACGGCGGCAAACAGTGAGGTTGAAATCAATACTTCAACAAGCGTGAAGGCTTGTTTTGTTTTGCGGAGGATGGAGTGGTTCATATTTCGTGTTCGGAAACGACGGTAACGAGTTTATCCGAGATCCAAGTGGTACTTGAGGCGGATGGGACTTCGAAGTCGTAGGAGAGCTGGATTTCAAAGGCATTCCATGCGGTTTGGCCCATGGGGGCACCCGTGCTGAGATTGGTGAGCATAAGATAGAATCTCATGTTCATGGTGACATTCCGATCGTCGTTGACGTCAACGATAACTATTTTTTCATCAAATTTGCTTACATCGTAGGCACCGTCATCGTCAGTATAGAACGTTAGCGGATCGTCGACGATGACTGAGGATGTGTTGGAGCTCGATACGGTTGGCAGAGTGTCGGCAGTGGCGAAGGCGTTTTCGAATTCGGCGTAACTCATGGAGCGCATTTGCTCGAGGAAACCTTGGGCGGCATTGAACGCTGCATTTTCGTAGACCGCTCGATAGGCCATTCGCTGAGATTGTATGATGGTGGAAGTGACGCCCGCTGCGGTGATCGCGAAAATCACCATTGCTATCATGAGTTCGACAAGAGTGACTCCGGATTTTCGTGTTTTAAACTGCTTGGTCAATTGGGTCATGATTTTTTCGAAAGTGAAGTTGGAAACGCTTTCGGGCTGTGTGTAGGGAGTTATCGTTTCTCGACTTTAGGACTTAATTGAAAATGTAGTGAATTTGTTAAAATGAGAAAAAGTTGGCGTTGGCCCTAAAGTCGGCTATCGCGGTCGTCTTCGGTTTTTACCTAGGGTGAATTTGTTTCTCTTAGGTTGCCCTCCATTGTAGCTTCGCGTGCTTGCTTTGGGGCACTGACGAGCTAGGGTTTGGATTGAATCTGAATTAGCCAATGGAACGACCGACTGCTTTTCTGACGCCAATGGCGTTGTTTTTCATCATTTTCGCTGCGATGGGCAGTGTTTTGGGACAAGGGGAGGAAGGGCTTGACCGTTTACTTCCTCCTGATCCGGCAATTAGGGTTGGGACATTGGACAATGGCTTAAGCTATTATATCCGGAAAAATCCGAAGCCTGAAGATCGGGTGAGCTTGCGATTGGTGATAAAGGCGGGGTCGTTGCAGGAGGATCATGACCAGAAGGGTCTGGCGCATTTTATCGAGCATATGGCCTTCAATGGAACGGAGCGTTTTCGGAAGAGCGAGGTGGTCGATTTCTTGGAAAAGGCGGGGATGCGATTTGGGGCTCACTTGAATGCACATACTTCCTTTGAAGAGACGGTCTATATGTTGGAGTTGCCTACACTTGATCCGGGGGTGTTGGAAACCGGTTTTCAAATTGTTGAAGATTGGGCGTCGGCACTTTCGTTTGATCCTGTGGAGATCGATAAGGAGCGTGGGGTTGTTGTTGAGGAATGGCGCTCGCGTCAGGGGGTGGAACAGCGTGTTCGGGATAAGCAGTATCCGGTGCTTTATTATGGATCGAAATATGCAAAACGGCTTCCGATCGGGTCGATGTTTACGATTCAGGGGGCCCCGCGTCATCGTATCGTGGATTTTTATGAAGATTGGTATCGTCCTGATTTGATGGGCCTTATTGTGGTGGGTGATTTCGAAGATATGGATATGATAGAACAGCGTATCGTTGCGGGTTTCTCGGGGTTGCAGAATCCTGAATCGCCACGAGAACGGGAGTTGGAGGAGATTCCTGACCACGATGAAACGTTGTTTTCGATTCAGACGGATCCTGAACTGACGCGAGCTTCGTTCTCAATTTACTACAAGGCTCCGGACATGGAGGAGGGGACTGCTGGAAATTATCGAGAGCTTTTGATGAGGCAGATCTATTTTGGCTTATTGAATAATCGCTTTATAGAACGAACTCAAGAAGCGGAGCCCCCATATCTTGCGGCTAATGCAGGTCAGACACAGATGGGGCGTACTCGGAGTTTGGTGTCGTATTCGGTAAGTTTGTTGGATGGTGATCTTGAAAAAGGGGTAACTGCGTTTCTGGGAGAAGTGGCTCGGGTGCGAACGGAAGGGTTTGCCGAGGGGGAATTGGAACGCCAGAAGGTAAATTACATACGTGGCATGGAGCGTTCTTTGGAAGAGTTGGAGAATTTGCCGAGTGGGGCATTTGCTTCTGAATACACACGGAATTTTTTGCATGGTGAACCCATCCCAGGGATTGCGGCTGAGGTTGAGCTGTCTCGAGGTTTTTTGGCGAGCATTGATCTTGATGAAGTGAATGCCTTTGGGAATTCGTTGCCCCGAGGTGAAAAGAACCGGGTTGTTTTATATGCGGCACCGGAAGGGGGTGATCGCTCGGTACCGAGTGAGGAGCGCCTACTGGAAGTGATTGAGTTGGGTGATGCTTTGATCTTGGATTCTTACGAAGATTTCGTGTCGGGCATGGCGTTGCTTGATCCATTGCCTGAATCAGGTTCTGTGGTGGAGGAAACTTTTCATGAGGACGTCGAGGTATATGAGTGGGTGTTGTCGAACGGAATTCGAGTCGTCGCCAAGCCAACCCACTTTAAGAACGATGAAATTTTGATGACGAGCTATAGTCCTGGAGGGCACAGTCTTGTTGCTGACGATGAGTTCACTGCGGCGGTTACGTCCATGCTTATCCTAAATGAGGGAGGGATTGGTGAGTTTAGCGTGATCGACTTGGATAAAATGTTGGCCGGTAAGATCGCTGGAGTCTCTGCGTATATAGGAGATCTCTATGAGGGCTTGGGAGGGACAAGTTCGGCTCAGGACTTGGATACGTTCTTCCAACTTGTGAATTTGCGTCTATTGAGTCCTCGCTTGGATATGGATTCGTATTCGTCGATTAAGAGTCGACTCATGTCTATGGTTGTGAATCGGATGAAGTCTCCTCAAGCAATATTTGAGGATGCGATTTCGGATGCGATTCATGGTGATCACCCTCGTCATCTGCAAATGAATGTTGGTGTTTTGAATAATTTGGATCCGGAATTGTCGTTGGCAATTTTTAAGGATCGGTTTGTCGATTGTGGAGATTTTACGTTTGTATTCGTGGGATCATTTCAGGTCGATGTGTTGAAGGAGTATGTCGCTAGGTATCTCGCGAGTTTGCCTTCGACGGACCGTATCGAGGCCGGTCGCTTTAATGGGGATTATCCTAAAGAGGGGCATACAGAGGTTATCGTGGCACAGGGGTTGGAGGATAAGGCTCAGGTGAGGGTCCAGTTTATCGGGGATGCGGAATGGTCGACGGAAAATAACTACGCAGTG
Source organism: uncultured Puniceicoccaceae bacterium (assembly GCA_963933925.1). Classification (GTDB taxonomy): domain Bacteria; phylum Verrucomicrobiota; class Verrucomicrobiia; order Opitutales; family Opitutaceae; genus JAKYXN01. Next base: position 20,293 of record CAWVWU010000002.1, on the reverse strand, counting down.
GTCGTGGCACGAGAGGTGTTGAATCTTCGTTTGCGTGAGATCTTACGTGAGGAGAAGGGGGGCACCTATGGAGTGGGTGTTTCGGGAGGAATTTCGAGAGAGCCGATTGAGCGTTTCGCCACTGGATTTGGATTTACGTGTGAGCCGAGTCGGGCTCGAAATTTGATAGCGGCTGCTTTGGAAGAGATTAAGCGGCTGAAGATTGAGGGGCCGAGTCGTGTGAATTTGAATAAGGTGAAGGAAACTCACACAAAGGGATATCAAAAGGGTTTGAAGGAAAATGGCTATTGGCTGAGTCAATTGTCTTCTACGCTCAAGGAGGAGAGAGAACTGACTAGTATTCTCAATAAGGAGGATTTGTTCGAGTCGGTGACTCCGGAGGCGATAAGAGCGGCATTCGAATCCTATTTTGCGGATGAGAACCGGTTGATAGCGATCTTGTATCCTGAGGGATTTGAAGAGGAATTGAAGTGATGGAGTCTAGAGCCTAAGCATCTCCTTTAGGGGTGGATCGGGGCGGATCTGAGTGTTAAAAAATTGCTAAGAGTCGATGGGTATCTAACTATCCGATGCTTAATTAATCACCACTATGATCGATACAACCACCCCAAAGGACCTCGCAGAAAAAATTGAATGGATTGGGTTCACCAATTTATCAAAGCAGGAAGTTATAAAAGTTGCGGGGCAATTAATGGAAGTCAGCGAGCACTTACCTCGAATCATTGCGTATGGGGTGTGGATGCATTTTAGCCTGACGCCCCCTACTGACTTGGTTACGAAGTCACCGAAGAACTGCCTTAGTAGCTTTCTTAAACGGGAGGATGGGCGGAAGAGGGTAGCAGATCTCTTGGCAGATATTAGTGTCGAAGACCTTCCGAACTAGAATATAGAGTGTACCGATTCTATTGATGGATCGGGGATCACTGTGGAGGGAAGTAAAGCGGTAAGATGCCCTGTTATGATTGTGTCGCGGTGCTCGGTACTTCGCTTCGCTTGTTGAGGTGTCGCTCTTCGAGCTCGGTACGACAGGCTCAGGATCCTTGACCGCTTCTGTGTTGAGTTGTTTTTAGGCGTATTGAAATTCTGAGTTGACAACATACCAACTGGTCGGTTTCTATGTTTGCGAAACTTAATACTGCATTTGCTATGTCACCTGTCCGTCAACCAGAACAAACACGATTGAAGATCCTAGAAACTGCTTTGGGTTTGTTTCATCGTGGGAGTTTCACTGCGACGAGTGTGAATCAGATCGTTGCTGAGGCGGGAATAACCAAGGGAGCGTTATTTCATCACTTTAAGGGAAAGAACGAATTGGGTTATGCGGTAATCGATGAGTTGCTTGGAGCGAAGATTCTCGAGCATTGGGTCAAGCCCTTGGCGGATACGGCTGATCCGATAAGCGATATCGTGGCGGTGATCCAAGGTTTTTCCAAGGAGTTCGACGAAGATCCTGAATCAGTGACTTGTGGCTGCCCGCTTAATAACATGTCTCAAGAATTGTCTACGGTAGATGAGGTTTTTCGTGAGAAATTTGGAGCTATATATAGCCAATGGGAAACCGCGATTGAGAACGCGATACGAGCAGGGATAGAAGCCGGTAAAGTAAGGAAAGATGTGGATCCGGCGTCGTTTGCTTCAATGTTCGTGGCACTGCTCGAGGGAAGTATCGGTATGCTGAAGGTATCTCGATCCCGTGAACATATGGACCGTCTCGGCGGCGGAATCATTACCATTTTGGAGGGAATGCGTCCCGTTTAACGGGAGGCCCTTTTTTTTGACACCATTACAAACCAACCAGTCGGTTTTTATAGAACAAATTTAATTAGAATATACACTGAAGATGAACACGCCAAATAAAGAAACCACCTCTTGGGTAGAGCGCCTTGCCGCCGGAACGATTCGCAATCGTTGGCTGGTGATCGGGTTAACTCTACTGATGATCATTGGGATGCTCTCTGGGCTTCGCAATGGAATGAAGTTTGATACGAGTTATCGAATCTTCTTTTCTGAAGATAATCCACAGTTGCAGGCCTTTGATGTCCTGTAAAATGTATATACGAAGGATGACAATGTGATGGTTGTTCTTACGGCAGATCAGGAGACGATCTATGAGCAAGAGTTTTTGGAGGCTGTTCAGTGGGTGACGACTGAGGGCTGGCAAGTTCCTTATTCGCGCCGTGTTGATTCGATTTCGAATTTTCAAAATTCGGTCGCTGACGGCGATGATCTGTATGTTGCGGATCTCGTTCCAGAAGGTGACGCTTTGGATGGAGAGCGTTTGGACGGTATTCGTGGTTCAGCCCTTGCGGAACCTGCACTCTATAATCGTTTGATTAATGAGGACGGGTATACGACGGGGATCAATATTACGGTTAGTCTTCCTGGAGTGAATGACATGATTGAGGTGCCAGAAGTGGTTGGGAAAATGCGTTCGATTCAGGCTGAGTTTCAGGAACTCTATCCAAATATAGAGATGCGTCTGGCCGGTGTGGTTATGCTAAATAATGCTTTTTCCGAGTCTGCGATGGCGGATATGCCGCAGGTGAATCTTCCAATGTTTATCATCATCTTTGTGATCATGGCAGTGTTGCTGCGATCATTCTTCGCGATGGCTGTGGCGGGTAGTGTTGTCATGATATCCATCATTGGTGCTATGGGAATGATGGGTTGGTACGGTTATAATCTGAGTACACCAATCATGAGTGCACCGGTTATGATTATGACTTTGGCTGTTGCTGACAGTATTCATATATTGATCACTTTTTTCCATGAGTTGAGACATGGTAAGGAAAAGAAGGCTGCGATGATAGAGAGTCTTCGGGTTAACTTTACGCCCGTTCTTCTAACGAGCGTGACGACTGCAATTGGCTTTTTGAGTATGAACTTCAGTGATTCACCTCCATTCCAGCAGTTGGGGAATGTCGTGGCGACTGGGATCATGATCGCGTGGGCGGTTTCGATCTTCTTTCTTCCGGCGGTTGTCTCTTTGCTGCCGTTTAAGGCTAAAAAGGGAGCGGAATCGAAGGGCAGTATATTTGATTCGTTTAGTGCTTTGTTAGCTCGTAGGCGTTATTCGTTTCTAATCGGATCAGGTTTGGTTGTTGTTGCTCTTGGTGCAGTGGTTCCTCGCATTGATTTGAATGATCAGTGGGTGAAGTACTTTGATGAGGGGATGACCTTTAGACAGGATGCGGACTACGCTGAGGAGAATTTGACCGGGATGAATAATTTCGAATTCTCTATTCCTTCCCTGGAAAGTGGTGGAATTAATGAGCCCGAATATTTGAATACGTTGGAGCGTTTTTCCAATTGGTATCGTTTGCAGACTGATGTGGTTCAGGTGAATTCGGTTGCGGATATCATGAAACGTTTGAACAAGAATATGCATGGTGACGATGAGGCGTATTATCGGATTCCGGGTAGTCGTGAATTGGCGGCTCAATATTTGTTGTTATACGAATTTTCGCTTCCGTACGGGTTGGACCTGAATAACCAGATCAATGTAGATAAGTCGGCGACACGTTTTACTGTTACGACTCGAGATGTGCCGACTAAGGAGCTGCGTCAATTGATTGCTACTGGAGAGAACTGGTTGGTCGAGAACGCACCGGAGTATATGCATGTGACTGCGGCGAGTCCGACGGTTATGTTCGCCCATATTTCCGAGCGTAACATTAAGAGCATGATGCTCGGGACGTTCTTAGCGGTGATCGCAATATCGGTGGTATTGGCGGTGGCTTTGAAGAGTGTGCGCTATGGTTTGTTGAGTCTGATTCCGAATTTGGTGCCTGCGATTTTGGGCTTTGGAACCTGGAGTCTGCTTTATGGAGAGATGGGGCTTTCATTGGCGATGGTTTCTGGGATGACTCTGGGTATCGTGGTCGATGATACGGTTCACTTCTTGAGTAAGTATCTACGTGCACGTCGAGAGAAAGGGCTTTCTGCGGAGAAGGCAGTGGCGTATGCCTTTCAGACAGTCGGGAAAGCACTGGTTGTTACGACGGTTATTTTGACGATCGGGTTTATGATTCTCGGTATGTCATCCTTCCGGATGAATAGTTGGATGGGGCAGTTGACGGCCATCGTGATCGTCTTTGCCTTGATCGCGGATTTTATCTTGTTACCTGCCTTGTTGATGGTGATCGATGGAAAGAAGGATCGCGAAAAGGTTACGAATTTGGACGCAGAGCCCGCTTTGGCGTAACACTTGCAGATACGATGTGTCTTGAAGGTTTCAAAACAATAGCGGCCCTGGGCCGTAGAACTAAATTTATAATGAAAAGAATTTCGAATAGTAAGTTAATGGCGTTTCAGTTTGCCGCATTTCTAATGGCTGCTCCGATGCTCAACGCACAGACTCCCGAGGAGAAAGGACTGGAGATCGCGAAGGAGGTAGATCTCCGTGATACCGGCTTTGGCGATACGACGGCGGATATGGAAATGCTGTTACAGAATCGGCACGGGGATACGAGCTCTCGCAAGATGTCGATGAAGTCTTTGGAGGTCGATGACGACGGGGATAAAAGCCTGATCTCGTTTGATTTTCCGAGGGATGTGAAAGGGACGTCTTTTCTCTCTTTTACGCACAAGGTGGGACAGGATGACCAGTGGTTGTACCTTCCGGCATTGAAGCGCGTGAAGCGAATTTCATCGAACAATAAGTCGGGTCCCTTTGTTGGAAGCGAATTTGCGTATGAGGATTTGTCTTCGCAGGAGGTTGAAAAGTACACGTATAAGTATATCGAAGATACGGAGGTCGATGGAGTGGAGCACTGGTTGATCGAGCGTTACCCTGAAGATCCGAAATCAGGATACACACGTCAGTTAGTTTGGATCGACAAGGGACGCCATATCGTAACGAAGATGGATTTTTATGATCGTAAGAATTCGTTGCTCAAGACTTTGGAGTTCGAAGGATATCAGCAGTATTTGGAGAAGTATTGGCGTGCGGATCGCATGGTGATGACGAATCATCAGACGGGGAAAAAGACTGATTTGGTGTGGTCGAACTATGTTTTTAAGAACGGGTATACGGATCGGGATTTCGATCAACGTACTTTGACGAATTCACGATAAGGAGAAGAGGGAACGGATTTGTAATCGTTTTAGAAATCAGTGGATATGAGAGAGTCTCTTTTTGATCGTTTACGGATCCGTTCTTCGGTTCGTTGTGGGTATCTGTTACTTGCTCTGGGGGGAGCAAGTGTTGCGACTGCGGCCGAGTGGTCGGGGTATTTGGGAGCGGAAGTGCGTGCCTACGAGGAGAGTCCTGAGCATGTGGGGCAGGATAATGGGGGGCTGGCGACGATTGTTTTCGAGCCAGAATTCTACGCCGAATGGGAGGATGGGTATCAGTCGATCGAGTTTTCTCCCTATTTTCGGTGGGATTCTCAGGATGATGAGCGGTCGCTGATTGATATTCGCGAGTTGTCTTATCTGAAGGTTGCGGGGGATTGGGAGTTTCGGGTTGGGATATCCAAGGTTTTTTGGGGTGTTGCGGAATCGCAGCATCTGGTGGATGTGGTGAATCAGACCGACCTTGTCGCAAGTTTGGATGGCGAGGAGAAGCTGGGGCAGGCGATGGTTCAGGTGGTGAATATTAGCCGATGGGGGGATTTTTCTTTGTTCGTTCTCCCTGGTTTTCGCGAGAGGACGTTTCCTGGAGAAGAGGGGCGACTGAGGGGAGGTATCGTGGTTGATAGCGATCGGTCTCTTTATGAATCGGGTGAAGGCAAGGATCATGTCGATGTGGCGCTGCGTTGGTTTAAGATCTTGGGGGATTTTGATGTGGGGGTTCATTATTTCCGAGGAACGCGACGGGATCCGCTTTTTGAGCTTCAAGTGGATGGGGGAGAGACCAGTCTCGTTCCTTATTACGAGCAGATGGATCAGTTGGGGCTCGATCTTCAATATACGAAGGAAGGCTGGTTGTTGAAATTGGAGGCGATCGCACGAGATGCGAGCAGTGAGGACTATAGTGCTGCGGTGGCGGGTTTTGAGTATACCTTTTATGGGATATTTGGGAGTTCTATCGATGCCGGTTTACTCGTTGAGGGGCATTTGGATGAACGCGGAGAAGATGCGACGACCTCGTTTAACAACGATATCTTTGTCGGGACTCGCTTGGGGTGGAATGATGAGGCGGATACGAGTCTCGTGGCAGGCGTTTTTAGAGATTGGAAGAACGATTCAATGGTGGGGCTTGTGGAGTTTGAGCGTCGGTTGAGAGGTTCGATGAAGTTGGAGATCGAGGTGCAGAAGATGGGGTCGATAGATCCGCAGGATGCTCTCTATCCTGTGCGTAGGGATAGCTATGCTCAAATAGGGTTGAAGCGGCATTTTTGACGAACCTGTTCCATTTTCCACTTATTAGGGTAACTCGTTCTTGTATCTGCGGGAATTGGTGCCTAAGAAGTGGGGAGTTGGATAAATGCGGTCCTGTTTCGCTGTTATGAATGGGGCTACACATTGATATGGAACAGGTACAGTACACTTACATAGACACCCAAGATGGATTGGATCGCCTTTGCGATCATATGGAGCCTCACCCCGAATTGGCCGTAGATAGCGAGGCCGACAATCTCCACCATTACGAAACTCGGTTGTGCCTCTTGCAAATGCGCTTTGACGATACGACCTACTTGGTCGACGTTTTGGCGGAAATAGATATGAAGCGTTTTTGGGAAATTCTCCCAACGAAGCATCTTATCATGCACGGGAGTGATTTTGATATCCGTTTGTTTAAGGATTTTGCGGATGTGGAGTTGACTGATATTTTTGATTCGATGTTGGCGGCTCAAATTATTGGTGAGCAACGGTTTGGTTTGGCGGCTCTCTTGGAGGAGAAGTTCGAGGTTAAATTGCCAAAAGATAGCCAAAAGAGTGATTGGTCGATGCGACCGCTCACGCCTAAAATGCTGACTTATGCTGCTAACGACGTGCAGTATCTTTTCCCACTGCGTGATATGCTTATGGAGCGGATCAATGAGTTGGGGCGAGCTGATTGGTTGGCACAGCGTTGTCTCGGTTTGATTCAAACCGCGTCGGTCGGTTTTCCAACGCGCAACGAAAATGCGTGGCGTATTAGCAAGTCGGATCGACTTAAGCCACGAGCACAGGCGGGACTTTTTGAGCTTTGGACATGGCGGGAGAACTTGGCGGAGCAGTTGGATCGCCCACCGTTTAAAATTTTGGGCAATGAATATTTATTGAAATTGTCGATTTCGATTCACGATGAGAATTGGGAAGAAGTGTTTGCGGCGATGCCTCCAGGGATTCAACGCCGTAAGAAGCAAGGAATTCTAGATGCGGTTAAACGCGGTTCAGAGCTCGATCCAGAGACCTTGCCCAAGCGCCCGACTCGAGTGGGCACACGTGTTCCGATGTCTCAGGAGGAGCTTGATCGGCAAGAGGCTATTCGGGTTTATCGTGACAAGGTGGCAGCTGAATTGGAGATTGATCCGACCCTGATTGCGACTCGTAGCCATTTGGTGCAGATTTCTAGGGACCCTGAAAGTTTGTTACAGTTGCAGCCGTGGCAGCAGGAATTGTTAGCTCCCGCACTCGAAGAATCGACTGAGGAACCCACGGTGGATGAGCCCGAAGGTTCGACTGAAGAAGAGACTGCTTAAGCGGGACTTTGTTTACAGGACGGATTGCCTTAAAAGGGCCGAGTCGTATGTAAAGTGTTGTCATTAGCGGGGTTTTTGTATTCAGATCGTTTCTATTCTATCGAAGCCAGCACTGCTTTTTGTAATAAAATCCGAAACCCAATCGTACTTATGAAATCATCTCTTGTTAGTTTAATTGCATTATCTTCTCTTTTTGCGGCCTCAACCGTTCATGCCGAAGGCCTTTTGGGAAAGCGGTATGTTGAAGCTGAGTACAATTTTTCGAGTTACGAAAACGTTGACCTCTCAGGGTTTGGTGTCGCGGTTAATATCCCACTCAGCATCGATGATGAGACCTTCAATTATGATTTAGTCGCGAATCTTTCTAGCGTGCAGGATGATGAGAATTGGATGGATTATGAGAGGGTGGCTGCTTCGGGAGGTTTGCGCTTCTTTACGACTGAAAACGATTTCAACGGTATTACATTTAATCCTTATACGGAATTCTTAGTAGGATTCGCCGATGTCGATAACGGAGGAAGTAGTGACAGTTCGTTTACATTTTCTATCGGCGTTGGAGCTGAGTTCATCGTGTCGGAGGCTATGACAGTCCGCCCCTATTTTAATTATTCGGATGCCACTTCGTTTGAGGATGGTGGAGTTGAAGCCTTCGGAATCGAAGCGAACTTGTGGCTAAATGATAGTAATAATATAGGCGTATATGCTGAAGGTGAGTCACGTGATGATAAGCATGTTGATGTCTTCGGTATTAATTACCGGTTTGCTTTCTAGTATTTGAGATTTCATTTTTTTTGATTTTAATGATTTCGAGGCCCGCCTATGGTGGGCCTTTTCGTTTATGAGTGTGAAGGCCGTGAAAATCGATGGGTGAGGGAAATAGAAAGTCTAATGAAGGGCGTGTGAATGTTTCACGTTTTCTGGATACGATGGCACGCGATCAAGGTTGTGTCCCGGCTCTGATGGTGCCACGAGGGCGGACTGGGAATGGGGATATCGATTATTTGACACTGTCATTTTCTGAATTGTCTGAGGAGCAAGATTTATGGGCGGCTCGATTACAGGCAGCGGGAATCGGTCGAGGCTCGCGTACTTTGTTGATGGTAAAGCCTGGCTTACCTCTGATTGCGATATGCTTTGCTTTGTTTAAAATTGGAGCGGTTCCGATTGTGATAGATCCGGGAATGGGTTTGAAGAGTTTCTTGAGTTGCGTGCGGCGTTCTCGGCCTGAGTACTTGGTGGGGATAACGCTGGCTGCGGTGGTGTCTCGAGTTTTCTTTAAGACGTTTTCTAGTGTGCGTGCTCGGGTTCGAGTGGGTGGTCCTTTGGCTCGTGCTCCTCGTTTAGTGGAATCTAAAGGTATAGAGGCGGCGGATACGCGCTCCGATGATTTGGCTGCGGTACTCTTTACGTCTGGTTCAACGGGTGCACCGAAGGGAGTGTGTTACGAGCATGGAATGTTCGAGGGGCAGGTTGAGGCGATCCGGGATCGGTTTTCTATAGAGCCTGGCGAGGTCGATTTACCGATGTTGCCGATCTTTGCGTTGTTTAATCCTGCTTTGGGTATGACGACGGTGGTTCCTGAGATTAATCCGAGTAAGCCAGCGACGGTCGATCCGGAAAAGATTGTTCAAGCGATTCGACAGTGCGGGGTGACTAATTCTTTTGGGTCTCCTGTGTTGTGGAAGAAAATCGGAGTTTATTGTGAGAAGGAGTCAATTCGGCTTCCGAGCTTGAAGCGGATATTAATGGCGGGTGCTCCTGTTCCTCCCGAATTGATGCGTTTATACCGAAGTATTTTAGGAGAGGGACATGTGTATTCACCGTATGGTGCGACGGAGGTTCTTCCTGTTTCTGCCATATCGGATGTTGAAGTGATTGAAGAGACTGCTGAACTGACCGCTCGAGGTAAGGGGACATGCGTGGGGACTCCAGCTCCGGGAGTGGAAATTCGAATCTTGTCACACACAATTGAAGGAGCTTCGTTTTCTGATGCAGTTCCTCAAGGGGGCGTTGGGGAAATCGTTGTTACGGGACCGACCGTTACTAAGGAGTATGATCAATTACCCGATGCTACCGCGAAGGCTAAGATTCTAGCTGACGACGGAAGAGTCTGGCACCGTATGGGTGACCTTGGGTACTTGGATGAGGTAGGGCGTTTGTGGTTTTGTGGACGCAAGGTTGAGAGAGTCTTAACTGAGACTCGGGAATACTTTACCGATTGTTGCGAGGGTGTCTTCAATGGGCATTCCGATGTTTTTAGAACGGCACTTGTTGGGTATTCGGGTTCTAATGGTGTGTTTCCGGCCATCGTTGTTGAGCCGATGGATGGGCGTATGCCGCAGTCTGAGGGTGAGAAGCAGAGTTTCACGAAGAGCTTACGAGAAATGGCTCGAGGGATTGATGGGGCGGAGGATATTGAGAACTTTTTTTATTATGGACCGTTTCCTGTGGATGTGAGGCATAATGCTAAGATCCATCGTTTGGATCTTGCGGCTATGATTCTTAAATAATCATCCTAGGTTTCTCTACCTGGTGCCTGGGTCGTGAGGCGATTTTATGGGTTTTCCGTTCCGGCGAGGATGTTTGTGAGCTCCTGATCGATAGTGCCGTCTTGTTCGGGTTTTAATCCGAAATCGCTTTGGTAGTCCCATGCGGCGTAGCCTATGTTTTGAGATTGTAGCGTGTCCGTAATATCGGCGTACCATTGGAGGAGCATTTCACGTGGGACGGTCTTGTAGCAGCCAAATTCACCACAGTAGAGGCGAAGGCCTGTTTGCTTGGCCTTTTCTATGGCGGGGGTGATCTCCTTTAGCATATCGGATTTATCGTAGGGCTCGTTCATATTCCCTACGAATTCCTGGAGGCGTTCTGGTGCGTTGTCCTCGAGCGGGTCGGGGTAGGGAAGGCCCGGATATTGTACGCTGCCGTGGTAGTCCTTGAGTGGGTTCCAGTTTGTTTGGTAGTGGGTGACGAGGAAGGGCGAGTAGAAGTGGAAAGCTAGGATTATATTGGGGTCGTTAGCGGGTACTTTGAGATGGGGCATGTTCCCGGGTTGCTGCCATCGATTGGAGCCGGCGAGAATGATGCGCATAGGTTCGACGCTTCGGATTTGCTGAATGGTTTTGCCGAGGAGTTGGTTCCATTGTTCGTGCTCGTCGGCTACGACTTCGTTGAGAGGTTCGTAGGCGAGGAGTTCGTTGGGGATCTCTCTGAGGCGTTGGCTGAGCTGGTCCCAAAGTTGGAGGAAATGGGCTTGGGCTTCTGGATTTGTGAGAAGGGTGTTTTTTGTTCCGTCGTTGACCGCATTGAAGTGGTGTGAGCGTACAGTGTGGAGATCGACGATGATTCGGAGGTCATTATCTTGGCACCAGTTGATGCAATCCATGAGGGCTGTGAACTTATCTTCGTTAGGGGTTCCGTCCTCGTGCCACATGACGATTTCGTCGATAGGGAGGCGGATGTGGTCGAAGCCCGAGTCTTTGAGAAACTGGACGTCTTGCTCGGTAAAGTAGGTTGCGGTGTTGTCGGTTTCTTCTGGGACAACTTGGGAAAGCCAGTGGCTAATGTTGATTCCTTTTTGTAGGGGGAATGCGGTTTTCATGGAGGGAGAGGCAGAAAGGCAGAGAGAGGCGGAAAGTGCGATTAGGCCGAAGAAAAGGACGTATCTTTGTTTCATGTGTGGATATTGTTTGCGGGAGTGGGGTGCATTGTGGCGGTTTGGGTGTTCGACTCTTACTATAGCCTCAGCTATGGAGATAGGGAGAACGAGACCTCTCTTATATAAGAGAAATGCCAGTATAACCGGTCTGATTCGAGGTGGGTGGCTATGCTTTCGTTGCGGAAAACGCCTTGAGACAAATGAAGATGGGAGCGGAAAGTAGGCCTCCTATTGTATTACAGACGAGGTCGAGGGAGCTTGAATCCCGCGAGGGGAGGAATATTTGCAGACTTTCGATGGAGAGGCTGATTAGGAAACATGTGGCGGTCGCGAGGACTAGTGCACCAATCCATGACCGGAAGTGGGTCCGAAAGCGAAAGAGAGAACAGAGTCCGATGGGAATCATGCCTAGGATGTTTATTATGATGTCGCCGCGTAGGTTGGGGGTTTTTAGGGAATTGATATTGAAGGGGCTGAGCCATCCGAGTTTCAAGGGAATGGGATACTTTGGAATTATGAATCCGTCTGAATTTGAGTTATCGTGGGTTATCGCATTTTGAGCTCGGACATAAAAGATAGGGTCTTGTGCGAGTGTGCTCGGATTTATTGATCCTTGATGGACCTCTAATGATTTCAATTTCCCAATCCACGGTTGTGTTGCGAATGAGTTGTTACCGATAACAAGTTGGGCTGATTGCGGTGAAGGGATTTTTATGAGAGAAAAATCTGGTTGCGTAAGCACGAGTTTGGCATCTGCGAAAAGTTGAAGGCCGTTGGTGCTCGAACTGATAATTAACTGGGTGGAGCGCCCAATGGGGAGGCCCTCTTTTAGTCCAATTTCTTTGTAGTCTCTCGTACCATTGGGTGCGTTTCTTCGGCTTCGGATTACGAGGTGTTCCTTCCATTGGGCGATTTGAAGGATTTCTGTACGGTGTTCGTCAAACAAGGAGCAAATCGTTCCAAGGCCACTTGGGATTTTTAAGGGGGTGATTTCGAAGGAGAAACTTACTGTTTGCTCGGACTCGAGGAGTATCGTGTCCTCGGCATAGGCGAATCCTTGTTGATCAGAATTATCCTGGACCAGATGCGAGAGGTTGAAGTCTAGAGTACTGTCTTCGAGATTCAGATTTACATCATTCGAGGATAGGAAATTGAAAGGATTGAGGCCGAAGTACACGGTGATGGCGATAGTAGCCCAGGATATGGTTGGTATTAGCCTCATTTCTTTTTGTGCTTTTACGCGGGGGATTCAAATTATTCAATTGTAGAATGCTAATTTCTTCTCCAATTGCTAGGTCTCTGTAGTTATTCAAGACATACTGATGTAGACTCTAAGCCATTAGAAGTATTATGGTTTTGAGCAAATTCCTTTATTGCTTTTTTACTCTCACTCAACAGTTTGAGCGGGATGCGAGTTTTTGTTCCATCTGAAACTCTAGGTACGGAAAGCCGTGTGGCTGTCGTAGCGGAGCATGTGAAAAAGTTGATCGCTTTGGGAGCCGATGTTGAAATCGAATCCGGAGCGGGAAACAAGTCGTATTGCCAGGATTCCGATTACGAATCCAGTGGGGCAAAGATTGTGTCTGATCGCGATCGAGCTCTTGGTGAGGCGGATCTTGTGCTACGAGTACGCAAGCCCAGTCTAGAGGAAATCGGTAAGCTTAAATCAGGAAGTTGGCATGTCAGCTTTTTGGACCCTTTTAATGAGAAGGATCTGTTGGATGCGTTTGCTAAGGCGAATGTGACAGCGGTTAGTATGGAGATGATTCCTCGTACGACTCTTGCTCAGAAGATGGATGCGTTGAGTTCTCAAGCGAACTTGGCAGGCTATTTTGCAGTTATTGAGGCGACGTCGACGCTTAATCAAATTGTCCCGATGATGATGACTCCGGCGGGGACCTTGTCTCCTGCTCGTGTCTTCGTGATTGGAGTCGGGGTTGCGGGGCTACAAGCGATCGCGACTGCGAAACGTTTGGGAGCTCGCGTTTTTGCGTTTGATACACGTCCGGTTGTAGAAGAGCAGGTGAAGTCGCTCGGTGCTAAGTTCGTAAAAATCGATCTCGGTGAAATGGGTCAGACGGATCAAGGCTATGCGAAGGAGTTGACTCCGGAGCAGCTGGAGTTGCAACGCAAGGGCATGGCGAAAATCTGTGCTCAATCGGATATCGTTATTACGACGGCAAAGCTTTTTGGACGTCCTGCTCCGAAGATCATTACACAGGACATGCTCGATGGTATGCGACCTGGAAGTATCGTAGTCGATCTTGCGGCTGAATCAGGCGGAAACGTCGTCGGTGCGAAGCTCGATGAGACCGTATCTTTGAAAAACGGACCAAGTATTGTTGGAATCGGAATTCTCGAAGGCCGAGTGGCCGTACATGCGAGCCAGATGTATTCGGCCAATATGTATAATCTTGTCGAGCATTTCTGGGATAAGGAAGCTAAGGCGATCACGTCGAATCTCGAAGACGAGATCTTGCAAGGTTGTGTTATCACCAATAGCGGGGCTGTGGTCCACGAACGTTTTAAGTAAGAGAATATTCAACCAATCTAGTTATGGATCTCATATTACTATTTTTCATATTCGTCTTGGCCGCATTTCTCGGTCTGGAGTTGATTTCAAAGGTGCCGTCGCAGTTGCATACACCACTTATGTCGGGGTCGAACGCGATTTCCGGAATTACGATGGTCGGAGCGATTTTGGCGACAGGTTCTGAAGGTACCGGGACGTTGGGAATGATTCTTGGCGCCTTCGCTTTAATTTTCGCTACGGTTAACGTAGTGGGCGGTTATATGGTCACGGACCGTATGCTGAAAATGTTTAAAAAGAAGGGCAAATAAGCCATGGAATTCGCAAGTTTAATTAATTTCGCCTACGTTGTATCGGCGATTCTGTTCGTATACGGCATTAAGATGCTGGGTTCGGCTGATACGGCTCGAAAGGGCAATATAATCTCAGGTGTGGGGATGTTGCTGGCGGTTGCCATCACTCTTCTGGATCAAGACATTCTCAGTTACACTTGGATTATGGTGTGTCTCGTGGTGGGTTCTTTTATTGGTATCCTATCGGCACGACTTGTTAAGATGACGTCGATGCCCGAGTTAGTGGCTTTGTTTAACGGTTTCGGTGGCCTTTCGAGTTTACTCGTTGCGTGGGCGGAGTTGGAGAAGATTGAACGTTTAGGAGTCGAAGCGTATTCGATTCTTATGGGCGGATCGACCTACTTCAGTTCGGTTGTTATCTTTCTCGCGATGCTGATTGGTGCGATTACCTTTACCGGAAGTTTATACGCTTACGGAAAGCTTTCTGGAAAGCTCTCTGGCAGTGCGATTACCTTTGGAGGACAGAAGGCTCTCAATTTGTTGGTCTTTGTAGGAATTTTGGTTCTCGGGGTAATCTTTACTTGGTCCATGGATATGGATCTTAGCAATAAGGTCTTTATCGCAGCCGTCGTTCTTTCTCTGCTCTTCGGCCTTATGGCTGTTATGCCAATCGGTGGTGGCGATATGCCGGTGGTGATTTCCTTACTGAATAGTTGTTCAGGTTTGGCTGCCTCTGCAGCAGGTTTTGTTATTGCTAATAATGTATTGATCGTTGCGGGTTGTCTCGTTGGTGCGAGTGGCTTTGTTTTGACGATCATCATGTGTAAGGCGATGAATCGTTCGCTCGGTAACGTACTCTTCAGCGGCTTTGGTGCTTCGACTCAAAGTTCAGATGAAGGAGACGAGGCTGAGCCTAAGGCTCTTAGTGTTCAGGATGCGTTTTACGTTCTCGAAGCTGCTGGATCAGTTGTCTTTATCCCTGGATATGGAATGGCGGTTGCTCAAGCACAGCACGTTGTTAAGGAGCTCGGTGAATTGTTGGAGGAAAATGGTGCGGAAGTTAATTTCGCGATTCACCCAGTAGCGGGTCGTATGCCGGGTCACATGAACGTTCTTTTGGCTGAAGCTGATGTTCCATACGAGCAGTTAGCTGAGATGGATGCGATTAATCCTCAGATGCCGACAGTTGATGTGGCTATCGTAATTGGTGCGAATGACGTGGTTAACCCAGCGGCAATCAATGATGAGAATAGTCCGATTTATGGTATGCCGATCATCCAAGCACACGAGGCTAAGACTGTATTTGTGTTGAAGCGTGGTAAGGGTGCAGGTTTCTCTGGTTTGGTGAACAAATTGTTCACAATGGAGAATACTCGTATGATCTACGGTGATGCCAAGGCGACCATCGGAGCAATGGTGAACGAGTTGAAGGGGTAAGTTCTCCTTCTTATTCGTTAGATCTTCTAAGACGTATCCGCTTATGCGGGTACGTTTTTTTGTTTTTTGACCCGGGGTTAGACGGATGATTAGGTTGAGGTTTGTTTAACCGCAATGGTACGCTAAGTACGCGAAGGAGGGTAGGTTGTTCTTTTTATAACTAGGGAAGGCACGGAATTGTTCTTTGCTTCACTGTCGTGGCTCGATGCACGGAAATGGATGAGGGCTGGGTGGATCGTATTCAACCCTACATTATTGGTTTAAGAAGCGTCGCATTCCTTCGGCCATGGAGACGCGGGGATGGTAGCCGAGGTCGCGTTTTGCGGCGGAGAGGTCGAACCAGTGGTCTTTGGCGAGTTCGGAGGCGACGAAGCGAGTCATGGGTGGTTCGCTTTTGAGGCGGAGTATTTTCCAGATACCCTCGAGAACGGTACCGATTTTGTGGGCGTTTTTGAGGGGGATGGACTGGGTGACGGGTGCGATGTCGTGGGCTTGGAGGAGTTCGTTGATCCAGGTCCAGAGGGCGACGGGTTCGTCGTTGCTGATAAAGTAAGCTTTGCCGCCGGGGTTGTTTTCGGTGCGGTCGAGGGCGGCTTCGGCACAGAGGTGGGCATCGACCACGTTGTCGATGTAGGAGAGGTCGACGATGTTGTTGCCTTCGCCGACTATTTTGAGTTTTCCGGCACGGGCTCGATCGAGGACGCGCGGGACGAGGTTGGGGTCGCCGACTCCCCAGATGAGATGGGGGCGTAGGGCGACGGTGCGTAGGTTTCCGGGAGGGATGGAGTCTGCGGCGAGGACAGCCTTTTCGGCGATCACTTTGCTCGTGGGATAGGGGCAGGGAATGTCTTGGCCGTAGGGGAGGGACTCGTTGTCCCCTGAGATATTGCGTCCATTGAAGACGACGCTGGGGGTGCTGGTGTAGACGAGTTTGGCGACTTCGAAATCGCGGCAGCCGTTGATGATAGCTTGAGTTCCCGATACGTTGGCATCGATAAAGTCCTGAGTTTTGCCCCAGATGCCGACTTTGGCGGCGACGTGGAAGACGGTATCGACGTCGCGGCAAGCGAGGCGGGTGGGTGCGGAGTCGGCGAGGTCGGCGTAGACCATTTCTATGCCGAGCTTTTCTAGTTCTGGTTGGGCACTGCGGCAGAGGCCTTTGACGTGGCAGCCCTGATCGAGGAGGGCGAGGGCGAGGCGTTTACCGAGAAAACCACTGACTCCAGTAACCAATACACGTCTGGGGGCGAGGCGAGGTAGAGCTGTGTTGGGAGTCGATTCGGGCATGGATCCGAAGCTTGCGTGTTGGCTTCCTATGTCAAGAATGCCCCGCTTTTTCGGTAGTTTAAGATGGATAAAGAGGCAGGAGTATTTCAGGCAATCAGTTTAGCGGGGCGTCAGGACGGTTTAGTTAAGCGTCTGGCGGGTTTCGATAAATCGCGTCATACGGTGCCGAAATACGTTAGCGATCGAGCTTCGGAATTCTTGGGCCGCCTGTGTGAGGAGGAGTTGAGTGAGTGGGCAGATGACCTTTTTCGTGATATGCGGCACGCGATGAATTATAAGCGCCGTGATATGAGTCTCGACTGTGAGAATGGTTTGGCCCGTTTGGTGGCGAAGGATTTTGTTCTTGAGCGTCGTTATAGTCTCGTTGAGGAGAGTCCGCAGTATTATGACGTGGAGACGGAGTTGAGTGAGGTGCCTAGTGTGGATCTCTTCCAGCTTGAGGCTTTTAATGGAGTGCTGGGGCCGGTGTTCGATCGAATGCGCTGCGTCTTCCGGAGAGTAGTGGATATTGATGAGCTGATCGATGGGATTGAGGATAAGCCCGAGTCGGGAGTGACTGTTGAGTATCCCGGGGACTGTTCTTATTGCGAAGCCCGTATTGAGGGCTGCGATGCCATCTTTCATTTTGATTCGGCGGAGTTGCAGATTCGCTTCCCGGTTTTTGGTAGTCCTTCTCAGCTCTATACGGCTTGGCTGGATATGGAGAAGGCGTTTGTTGCCGAGTCGTCGATTGGGGAGTTGTTGGGGCTGATGGAGAAGGGAGAGCTTTGAAGAAAATGTTCTTTGGGGATTTCATGCGGCAATAGTTGATTTTTCGAGGTTAGGGCTTAGGTGTCTTATTATTCATGAAGCTTTCTGTAGTTATCCCCTGTTATAATGAGAGTCGTACGATCGAGGCTTTGCTGGACCGTGTGTTGGCGGTAGAGCCGGCCGATAGGGAAATCGTAGTGGTGGATGACTATTCTACGGATGGGACGCGGGAGATGCTTCAAGGGGCGTTGAGTTCGAAGGTTGATCGTCTTGTGTTGCAGGATCATAATCAGGGCAAGGGTGCGGCGTTGAGGGCTGGGTTTGCAGCAGCGACGGGGGATGTTATTATAATCCAAGACGCTGATTTGGAGTACGACCCTGAGGAGCATATGAAGGTGCTTAAGCCCATTTATGATGGGAAGGCGGACGTTGTTTATGGATCGCGTTTTATGGGCGGAGAACCGCATCGCGTTCTCTTCTATTGGCACCGAATGGGTAACCGATTGCTGACGACGGTTTCCAATATGTTCACCAATTTATGTCTCACTGATATGGAGACTTGTTATAAGGCGTTTCGCTCCGAGATCATCAAAAACCTCGACTTAAAAGAGAATCGTTTTGGGGTTGAGCCGGAAATTACGGCAAAGCTCGCTCGTTTGGATATTCGAATTTACGAGGTAGGCGTTTCCTATTCGGGTCGTAGTTACGACGAGGGGAAGAAGATTAACTGGAAGGATGGCGTGCGGGCTATGTATTCGATTGTTAAGTATAGCCGATTCTTTTCGAAAAAGTAGGGCTTTGGTTGGGGTGTTTTTTTGTCAGGTTGGCGGGTGCTTAGTGGATTTTTGCTCTGAATATGTCCGTCGGGACGACAGACGCTACCAGTCTAGCTGAGTAACGATCTTAGGATTGGATGTTCGAAACGACGAGGAGGGTTGCCTTGTGGAGGGCGAGTGGGGCGGTCTACGATTGGATAAAAAAGACCGGATAACGTTCGGTCCTAGATGATTGGGGATCTGATTTGAGGTTGGATTTAGAGTTTTAGGGTGGAAACGATTTCGTTGAGATTGGGGCGTGGGCGTTCTTTTGGTATTTCAGTGCCGGTTCCGATGTAGATGAAGCCGATGATGTCTTCGGTGGTGGGGATACCGAGGTAGGTTTTTACTTTGTCGTTGTAGGCAAACCATTCGGTGAGCCATTGACTGCGGTAGCCGAGAGCGTTGGCGGCGATGATGATGTTTTGGCAGACGACAGCCCCGGAGAGGATTTGTTCGTTGCGTGGGGCACGGGTTGAGGTGGTTTGGGAGGAGACTATTAGGAGAAGAGGGGATTCTTTGGGTTCTTTGGAATTGGTTTTTTCTAGGGATGCTGGGTCGCCTTCGTGGAGATCGGGTAGTTTGGCGTGGAGTTTGTCCTGAGTGGGGCGATCCGCGATTTGAATACGCCATGGATTGACTCCTTTGTGGTCGGGGACTCGGATCGCACTGCGGAGGATGGCGTCGAGCTCTTGAGGATCTGGTCCGGGGGCAGTGAGTTTTGCGGCTACGAGGGAGCGGCGTGTTTGGAGGAGGGTTATCGTTTCGTTGTCTATTGCCATGATGTGTTGAAAATGGGTGGGTTTGTTCTTTGTATTGTTCTGGGCGTTGCTATTCCCATAAGTGTAGGTCATAGATTTGATAAGCAGATGAATAAAGCAAGACAGACAGATGAGAATTTTATGCGGGAGGCCATTGACGAGGCTTTGAAAGCGGATCCGGAATTGACGGATCCTAATCCTCGCGTTGGGGCAGTGATTGTAGAGGACGGGGTAATTGTTGCTCGTGGTCATCATCAGCAAAACGGAAAGGCTCATGCGGAACGTAAAGCCTTGGCGAATCTAGGGCGTCGACCTGCGTGGGGAGCGTGCATGTATGTGACTTTGGAACCGTGTTCGACGGCGGGTCGTACGGGGGCGTGTACGGAAGCGATTCGAGCATCGGGCATCGCTCGAGTTGTGGTGGGGGCGATGGATCCTACTCCGGCACACAGTGGGCGTGGATGTGAAGTTCTTGAGGCTTCGGCGATTGAGGTGATCGATGGAATTTTGGAGGAGAAATGTGAAAAGATTAATCCTGGGTTTGGCGGGCACGAGACGGAGTAGGTGTCGATGAGTTTTTTGCGTAAGGCGAGCCGACCATTGGCCTGGGTGGCTATTTTTTTGGTTCGGGTCTATCAGGTGACCTTGTCACCGTTGAAGTATATGATTCTGGGGGCGGGAGCGGGTTGTCGCTTTCGACCGACGTGCTCGCACTATGCCATCGAGTGTTTTAGGACGCTTCCGTTTTATCGGGCGTTTTATTTGAGTGGCTATCGGATTTTGAAGTGTAATCCGTGGGGTGGTTCTGGATACGACCCTGTGCCGAAGTGTGGGTGTGGGAATGAAGAGAGTGTGGAACCGTCACCGCAGTCGCGGGATAAACTGTTGGACGCGAATGGACGCGAATGATTTGGAGGTCTACCTTTTATGGATTCGACTTGTGGCACTGCTGCGGAGTTTGCCAGGTTTTATAACCACAGAAAGCACAAGATGCACAAAATTTGATTTGGGTGCTGAGGCCGTTGGCTGAGAATTGGGCATTGGTGATTCCGTCTTAACTGGTTGTGCTTCTTTTTCGCCACGAAAAGGCACAAAGATTCACAAAGAGGATTTTGGAAATGGGGTGTGTTG
>CAWVWU010000001.1:0-68838 GCA_963933925.1 uncultured Puniceicoccaceae bacterium | reverse complement strand
GCTTAGTAGCTGCGGCTCTTAGCTTCGAGAGCGGCCATTGTGGCAAGTGCTCCGGCGATTAACAATCCCGCGACCATTACTCCAGTAAATGGGAGGACTACTACGAGTCCAATAACGGCGGCTCCTGCGATTGTGGTCTCTATGATTTGTGTCGTATTCATCTTTGTTTCTTTCCTTGAAACCAATATACGACATTTCTACTATAATTGGAAATACCTATAACCTCTACAAACGATAGGCAAAGACTATAACCAAGGTTATTCTCAATTGCCCAGGGCACTAACAAATCACAAAGATCCCCCAAGAAAAGCAGGACAGGAAACGTACGAACGTCCACTTCGCCATTCGCCTCATAACAATGGCTCTTTACGACTTTACCACTGTAGCGAAAAGGACCCTTCCATTCTAGTAGGGTCGACCTCTCAACCACAACTGGGTTGTGAATCCACAAGCCAAAAATTAAGATCCAACGTCTATTCAATAATAGTTGGAGTAACCATCACCATCCGGGTCCACCCCTGATGGATGGGCACTAAAAAGCCCGCCCAAGATAATCTCGGTGCGGGCTTATGCGATAGAAGGAGCTACCCCTAACTCCTATAGTTCTATCTAATTTAGTTACCCTAAATGATATAATGAAAAGTCTTAACGAATGACACTAAATGAGCGTCTAAACTCTAGTCTCTATGATTTGCATCGTTTTGACCTTCGTTGAAACCAATATACGACAATTCCCCAAAAAAGGGAAATACTTAAAACCTCTAGACACTATAGGCACAGCCTATACTAAAAAAATCATAGCTCCCTCAATGCGGGCATTTTGAGTTACAAGTCTAATTCCAACTCCAGAGGCTCGGACTTACCATTAGTCTTCATGAGCTCAAAAAATCGATGTTCGGATTCGGTGTCACTAATCACAATAAGTTGATCCTCTTCACCGATAGGTGTTTTCGGATCAGGCGGAGCCTGCAGACCCACGGACGATCTCACAGCAATAATATTACATCCTGTACGAATACGAAGCTGCTCTTCCTCCAAGGATCGACCATGCAAAAACTTAGGAGCTTGAACTTTAAAAATATTCAAGCCCTCAGCAACCATCAGAATGTCACTTCGTTTTAGATAATTGAATACTGTATTGGCCCCCATTGAAGCATAGGAAAGAACAATATCAGCTCCCGCCCGATGCAGTTCCGCCACAGTCTTCGGATGCGTCACTCGGCAGATAATTTGAATATCCGGACGAAGCTTACGACAAAAGATAGTAAGATAGACCTCGAAATCATCGCTATGAGAAGTGATGATTACAGTTCGTGCTTCCGTGATCCCAGCCTTGTGTAAAGTCTCGAAAGTCGACGCATCTCCTACTAACCCGTTCGCCGGATACGGCTTTATCAAATGGGGAGACCGATCAATAACTCGATAGTCCAAATTTTGAGCATTGAGCGTTTCACATACAGCCTTACCTACGCGCCCTGCTCCAATCACAATAATATGACCTTCACGCCCAATATCAGTATGATACAATTCGTCATACTTATTTAGCTGCTCCTCAGACCCCGCCAACACCAGCACCGTATTAGCATTTATAATCGAATTGGGACTGGCCGTTAGAAACTCACCTCGTTCCCAAAAACCAATTACATTAACACCCGCCGTATTACGGAGATTGGCCTCTTCCAAAGTCTTACCTTCGAGTTCCTCCGAACTTACCATTGATTCCGCAATAAGGAGCTCGTCAAAGTTAGCGACGACATGATTGAGCGATTTTCCCCCGAGTGCACGACGAGCCAAAGCCTCCCCAACCATAATGGGGAGAAGGAAGGCTTTATTGGCACCCGATAAACGAATGACCTCGCTAGAAGATTTTGTTTCCGCTGACGCAATAATCGGCACATCTGGCCGCAATTCCCTTATAGTAAAGGCAACTCTTGCCTTCTCGAAATCATTCCCCGTAAGAGCGACCATTGCAGCTTGATCTAAGCGCAGTCGTTTAAAGGTATCCTCTTCGCTTGAATCTCCTGCAAAGGCATTCAACCCATTATCACTTAGACGCAAACATTCATCACGGTCAGAAACCAACAAGGCATAATCGTACTCGTAGCGATCTAGCTTCTCAATCAATGTCGCAGACACAGACCCATAATTGAGAATGATCACATGCCCAGAAACAGAATCTGGAACTTGGTCTCGAATCATCCGCTTCGAATTGCTCTGAACCCACGGTGCGTAGAAGAACTCGATCAGCGTAAAAGGCATCAAAATCAGAAGAAAAATAACACCCGAGAATAGGACGAAAATAGAAAACAAACGCCCCACATCTGAATGGAAGGTAATGTCTCCAAACCCCAACGTAGACATCACCGTCAAGGACCAATAAAAGCCCGTAAGCCAGGAATGCTCCTGCCCTTCCCATGCCATCAACACATGGAAAATCACGCTAAAAGCTAACACCATCGCAACCAGCGTAAGAGCGAAACGAAGTAAGAGCCGCAAATTGCGGCGACGAGATTCTTTGCCCGTATAGGCAGCGATACTGGAAGGGAGAAATTTCAAGAGACGTAAAAGGGGAAGGGAGTTTTCGAAGATTTCGCCGTATCCCATTCGAGCCAAAATCAAAAAGCCCAACATCAACAGCAGCACAAAACTATAACTCAATGGCCAGAGAGCTAGCTGAAAATCTCATCCTCCCTAACAAAGAGATCAATTTAGGTACTAAAAAGCCCGCCCAAGATAATCTCGGTGCGGGCTTATATGATAGAAGGAGCTACCCCTAACTCCTATAGTTCTATCTAATTTAGTTACCCTAAAATATGATATATAAACAAAAGATTCGAATAGAAGGCAGCTGTTTTAAGAACTGAACATCTTCGTTTCCTTCGATGAAAGGAATATACGACATTTCTCCCAATAATGGAAATACTTAAAACCTCTATACCCCATAGGCACAGCCTATAGTTGCGTTTCAGACAAGTTAATCCCCCTATCCACCGCCTAGACTCCCAGAAAATCAAGAAATCTAATCCTACGGGATTTTAAAATAAAACATTCCCAAGCACTCAAATGATATCCCTCGAACGAAGAAATCATTCGCATATTCCCCACCGAAATAGACTGATAGCTTATCCATCAAGACAAGGAACCTATTCTCAATTTTCACGAGTTGACTAGGTACTAAAAAGCCCGCCCAAGATAATCTCGGTGCGGGCTAATAAGATAGAAGGAGCTACCCCTAACTCCGTGCTTTCTATCAATTTTCTTAGTTAGCTCTAAATAGATGCTAAAAAGTCTAAATTAAGAAGCGTCAGCTTTTAGTAGCTGCGCGTCTTAGCTTCGAGAGCGGCCATTGTGGCAAGTGCTCCGGCGATTAATAATCCCGCAGCCATCGCTCCAGTTAAAGGAAGAACTACTACGAGTCCGATTACGGCTGCTACGGCGATTGTGGTCTCTATGATTTGTGTCTTATTCATCTTTGTTTCTTTCGTTGAAACTAATATACGACACTTCTACTATAATTGGAAATACTTATAACCTCTATAAGCCATAGCCCTTGCCTATAGAAATCATCCATACGAGAGCTTTCAAAAGAAGCAGAGATCCCGCTATCCAGAGATAAAAAATTGCTATGAAAGCCGCACCTCTCTAGGCGAAATGGAGTTACGATTTCTCATTGTAAATCAGAGAGGCTGCTCTATTCACCAAAGAACACCGTGAGAGATAAATTGGTAAAGCTAAAGTATTGGTTCGTCGGACTCGCCGCCATTTCCCTCTATATTTGGGGAGCGCAGCATCAGTCGCATTTCATCAACACCGATCGAGACGCCTACGACCAGTCTGCCTACATGAACTACTCCAAGGAGTTAGTTGCCTCAGACTACAACTACGTCGGCGGCCGCAACAGAATGCCTCTCTACCCAATGTTCATGAGCATTCTCTACGACGAGGAAATGAGCGACCAAACCCTCTTCGAGCGGGGAAAAAATGCTGGAATCATATCTGCCCTACTCGTCACACTCATCGCTTTTCTTATATTTCGAAAAGATGCCTCCTTCGAATTCGCACTCGTCCCCTCCCTCATCGCACTCCTGAGCGTTTTCGCATTCAAAGCTCCCTATTTTCAGACAGAGACCATTTTTTATGGATTTTCGTTTCTTCTCTTCGTTCTGATTTATCGACTCATACAAAATCCAAACTGGATACTCGCCATCACGACCGGGTCAATCGCCGGCCTAGGGCACCTCACAAAAGCTTCAGTCCTCCCATGCCTCTTACTAGGAGTCTTTTGGATACTCATCTCAAGTGCCATCCGATGGAAAAATCGAGAAACAGCTAAGCCCCAAAAAAACAACTTCGATTGGAAACATTCAGGGGTCCTTTGTGCCCTCCTAATAGGCTCCACCTACCTCGCAGTCATATTCCCCTACATAAATAACAGCAAAGAAATGACCGGCCACTATTTCTACAACGTCAACTCGACGTTCTACATGTGGTACGACTCATGGGATGAGGCAAAGGAAGGCACCAGAGCCTACAACGATAGATTCTCGTGGCCCGATATGCCAGCCGACGAAATCCCAAGCCCTCTAAAATACCTCCAAGAACATTCACTCTCTCAGATCTCTCTACGTTATCTAACAGGTGCCATCCAAACCCTCGGCGTAGGCTTTGTCACTTATGGCTATTCCTATTTCATCCTAATCTACAGCCTACTTATTGGAGGCATCATTTCAGCAAACTCGGCCCGCATAAGGTCACAGATCAACCTTAGATCACTGGCCACGATAGGATTTATTTCGTCGTATTTTGCAGCCTATTTTAGCTTATACGCATGGTACGCCCCCATCGCGATCGGGAATCGCTTTATCCTATCCCTATTTCTCCCAGTGCTCTACGTCATAACAAGGACTCTTAAAGACCTCCAAGACCACAATATGGAAATGACGCTTGTTCGCAGGAAAATAACTTCTACCACAGTAAATAAGACTCTACTCTACGCTCTGATCATCTACAGCATTACACTCCTACCCTTCTTGGTTTCACGAATAGACGGAGGACACTAACTGGGGGATCATCTCGCAATAACCGGTCACGAGAGCTAACGATTCGTCATTCTAATCAAAAACGCAGAAACAAGCGATGCGACCCTTCGCCATAGATATTAGTCATTCGATTCTACTAACACGAATCTGGATCTAAAGAGCAGGTGGCTCTACAAACGAAGTAAAGATACTCCTATGCAAATCCTATCGGACGGCGGTCCTGAACGCATAATTTCCGAAAGCGAACTCAAGGCCCACCTCGATAACCTTATTTCACGAAATCGCGGCATCAAGCGGTTGCTATTACTTCCACCCGACATCACTCGCCTCAACTCCAAAGCGGGCGAAATAACGGCCTACCTCTACGAGAATTTTAAGACGAAATCTTATGTTCGAATAATGCCAGCATTGGGCACCCACTTTCCTATGTCCGAGGAAAAATGCCGCAAGATGTTCGGACCAGATATTCCCTACGACCATTTTTTACCTCATCTATGGAAGGAAGACGTCGTTCGCCTCGGAGAACTTTCAGGTGATTATATTTCAGAAATATCAAATGGAAAGCTCTCCTATAGTATGGGAATCGGTGTTAACAAAGAGCTTATCGAAGGAGAATACGACCTCATAATTTCCATCGGCCAAGTCGTTCCGCACGAAGTAATTGGCATGGCCAACTACACGAAAAACATTCTTATCGGAACTGGCGGTGGAGATACCATCCACAAGTCGCATTTTCTCGGAGCAGTCTGCGGCATGGAAAACATTATTGGAGAAACCAATACCCCAGTACGCCGTGCCCTCAACAAAGGCTACGATGAATTTGTCAGAGACAAAGTTAACCTTCAATTCATCCTCACCGTCATCGGTAAGGAGGAAGACGACCTCGTAATGCGTGGCCTGTATATCGGGGACGACTACGAAACGTACTCGCAAGCCTGCGATCTCAGCAAAGCGATAAATATAATCCACCTTCCTCGCCCGATCAAAAAATGCATTGTCTATTTAGACCCTGAAAAGTTCACCAGTACATGGCTGGGGAACAAATCAATCTATCGAACCTGCATGGCTATCGCCAATCAAGGGGAACTGATTATATTGGCTCCCGGACTTGAAACATTCGGCGAAGACCCCGACATCGATCGACTGATACGGAGACACGGCTACCGCGGTACCGACAAAACACTACAAGCAGCCAAAGACGATCCAGATTTAGCGAATAAACTTTCCGCAGCCGGACACCTGATTAAAGGAACGAGCAATGGTCGCTTCACCATCACCTATTGTCCTGGAGATGGGATGACACAAGAAGAGATCGAAGGTGTCGGTTTCCACTACACTCCCTTCCAAGAAACGTCGCACCTCTATCAATGGGAAACATTGAAAGACGGCTGGAACATCATCAATGGTGAAGAGATCTTTTACATTAGTAATCCCGCTCTAGGCCTTTGGAAGGCTCAACTCGATTAACGACCGCCAAAAAAACGACAAATTTTACTTCGATCATCTCAAAACACAAACAATGGACTGGACACGAGTATACACAATGGACCCGAATCTCCTCATCGGAGTAGTGAACACCGCATTACGAAACCACTTCGAATCCCTCGAAGAACTTTGCAAGTCTCACGACGTCGACCAGGAAAGACTTTGCCAACGCCTCGCAGAATCAGACTATGAATACCTCCCAGCCGCCAACCAGTTCCGATAGGACGATAAAGAACATCGCCTCCCCCACCAAAAAACCAGGTACCATCAAATATTCGACCCCATTTCTTCACAACCCAATGGTAGCGTCCGTCGTCCCGACGGACACTTCAAAGCCCAAGTCAGCTCGTCCCCTCACTCCTCTGGAACTTGCATCGTGTGATTGCCCAACAACAACCACCGATCGCCCATCTTACTGTAAGTGCGCATAAAGTGATAAGTAACAGAATCAGACGATTCCTTTCCCTTCGCCAAGACCCTCTTAGAATACGCCTTTATTAAAAAACCATAGGTAATCGCAGAATTCTCCCCGACAACGACCTTCACATCACGTGGTGTTCGACTTCCAAGATCCTCTACCGGTACCCCTAAGTCACGTTTTTGATTCTGACCTAACTTTGCAAGAATCGCCTCCCTCCCTTCCTGCACGCTCTCCACGTGATTATGCACCCATACAAAACCGGGGTGCAAATTCTCCTCAAAAAAGGTGATGTCATTAATTAAGAACGCCTTCTCCCAAGCCCCATCTATTTCTAGAATTCTCTGCTCATCCGAAACATCAGCAAAAAGCGTCGATAAGACTCAAAGAAAAGGGGCAAACAAAGCACATCGAAGGGGATTCATCATGAGTACAACTCATAACAATTCACCACAACAGGTCAACGCCTCAAATCATACACGACTAAATCTAACAATTTTTAAACTCCCCCTCCACTTATCAGAATAGCAGACACAGAAGTTCTCTCTTTCCAAGAACCTCAATAAACATTCAAAACACTGGTCGACGGACATGCCTGCCAAAAAAAACGGATCCCCCCTAGGCAGTACTCAATCGCACCGCCGAACAGAACCAGCACTCTATACCTGAACCGAACTCTTGCCGCTTAACAAAGCACCATTGCTCGCAATAATATCCCGGTACTCCTTCGCCGATTGCTTCATAATCCGCTCTTGAGTCTGGTAATTCACGTACACGAGTCCAAAGCGTTGCGAAAAGCCACGGTCCCATTCGAAATTGTCCATAATCGACCAATGGAAATAGCCGAGACAATCAATCCCTTCAGAAGACGCTCGTGCAAACCCCTTCAAGTGCTCTTTGAGGTAGGAACAACGAGCCGAATCGATAATCTCACCATTCTCGTCAGGAATATCCGTAACCGCTGTACCGTTTTCAGTAACCACAATCGGCTTCCCATAACGCTCATACAAATACTTACTTCCCCAATACAGAACATCGGGAACAACATCCCATCCCATAGTGGTCAACGGGCTGCCATCAGGCATATTAAGAACGGAGTAGCCACCCTCGCCGTCAGATTTAATCGTACGACCATGATAAATATTCGCGCCGAGAAAGTCCAAAGGTTGATGAATGATATCCATATCGCCATCCGCCATCTCAGGCAAATGCTCACGATACGCGTCTAATCCACTTTCCGGATACTCGCCCTTAAACATAGGATCCATCCACCAAGCACTATTCCAAATACCATTCTGCATCTCAGCCGGCTCCGTACTCTTGGGTGGTGTTACATCAAATGTAGCCATTCGAGCGGCTTCGATATCCTCAGGCGACTCAGTCAGTGGACGGGCAACGACTCCCACTGGAGCCCCTCCGATTAGTATCGGCTGCTTCGCATTTGCACGCAACGCCTGCGTCCCCTTACCATGAGCCAACAACACATGATGACCGGCCTGAAGCATCTCATGCAGAGAAAGCTTAAGCCCCGGAGCATGAAGGCCACTCCCATAACCGAGTCCAACGATAACCTGGACCTCGTTTATAGTGATCCAACGCGTCACACGATCCGACAAACGATTCGCAACCACTGCAGCATACTCAGCAAAACGATCCGAAATACTCGGATTCAACCAGCCTCCCTCAAGGTGCAACTGCCATGGCAACTCCCAATGATACAACGTAATCCAAGGATCAATATTCGCCGCTAAAAGGCTATCAACCAATCGATCGTAGAAATCGAGTCCCTCCTCATTCACCTTACCATACCCCTTTGGCATGATCCGAGGCCAACTCACTGAAAAACGATACGCCTGCAAACCAATCTCCTTCATCAAGGCGACATCGCCTTCGAACCGATTGTAGTGATCACAAGCCACATCACCACGCTGACCATGGTACGTTTTCCCCGGGCTCTGGCAAAACTTGTCCCAAATCGACAAGCCCTTTCCTCCGTCAAACGCTGCACCTTCGATCTGATAACTCGAGGCTCCGGCACCCCAGGCAAATGTCTTTGGAAATTCCATATGCCTTAACCTGAAAGCGGATAGAGAAAAATTAAAGCGAGCCAGTGCTCTTATTTAAGAGACCGTTAATAAACTCTCCACGAGTAGCTGAATTAGATTCTTCAATCAACGTAGCGGATTGCTATTTGAAGGGTGCCAAATGGCACATCCACATAGCGAAGCGAAGAGGGCGAAGCAAATGATCCCGCAACCGCCGGTGAATTTGGTCGAAAAAGATACGAACATACTAAGAAGCCTATTTAATTAACGATCTCTAAGAGAGCTTCTCCTCGGAAAACCGCGGGGAGACTCAAAATTTCGGAACACGCACTATTATGTAAGAGCTTGTCTTGTGGTTCTTTCTTAATAGTAATTTGCTATTAGCTTCTTTACGGCAAATTAACGATTGAGTTCCCACCTCAATCAGCCCGCCCCATGACCTATCCAAACCCCATTAAACTACCGTGCATTCAAGTTCCCCCAACCCAACCAACCAGTCTCCAAAGGTCGAAAAGTTATCGATAATCGAAAAGCTCGGTTA
Source organism: uncultured Puniceicoccaceae bacterium (assembly GCA_963933925.1). Taxonomy (GTDB): domain Bacteria; phylum Verrucomicrobiota; class Verrucomicrobiia; order Opitutales; family Opitutaceae; genus JAKYXN01. Next base: position 59,310 of record CAWVWU010000001.1, on the reverse strand, counting down.
CGGTGCCGGAGACATGGCCTCGGTTTTCTACTTTAAGGTGTTCTCATCTTTTTTGATGTTTTTCTACACCGACATCATGGGAATCGGAGCCGCAGTAATCGGCACCATGATGCTCGCATCCCGAATTTTCGACGCCGCCAACGATCCCCTGATGGGGATTCTCGCCGACCGCACAAAATCCCCTCACGGTCAATTTCGTCCCTGGCTCATTTGGATGATCGTCCCTTTCGTACTAAGCGGCATTTCAATCTTCACCATCCCAGATTGGAGCCCTCTATGGAAAATCATCTACATCTACGCGACCTATTCCATCGCCATGATTTTCTACACCGCGATCAATATTCCCTACGGTGCACTCATGGGAGTGATGACTCCGAGCTCAGAGCAACGCAGTCAGCTCGCCTCATTTCGCTTTGTCGGTGCATTCGCCGCAAACATAGTAGTACAAGGGACCATCCTATTCCTCGTCATAAAACTCGGAGACGGCGAAACAGAAACTCAAGCAGGCTACGTCAAGACAATGACTCTATACGGGCTCTGTGCAGCTGCCCTGTTCTATTTCACATTCCGTTCCACCAAAGAACGCGTAAAACCCCCAAAAGATCAAAAAAGCGATTTCAAGAAAGACCTCTCACAGCTTGTTAAAAACAAACCGTGGGTTGCCATAATATTCATCGGAGTCAGCACCGTCATTTGGATGGCCCTGCGCGATGCAGCAATCCTCTACTATTTTAAATATTACGTTGTGGGTCAGGTAGAAGACGGAGGCCGATTCGCAAAACTCGCCACTCTATTCAATGTACTGGGCACAGTCGCCACCCTAATTGGCCTCACCTTCACCAATAAGTGGACACGCTTCTTCGGTAGCAAGCGAAACGCTTACTTCGCCTTGACCGTAATCAGTGCCTTCGTTGCCGCATGTTTCTATTTCGCAGAAGCAGGCGACATCATACTAATTTTTTCAATACAGATCATCACCTCATTCCTACTGGGTCCACTAATGCCCCTATTCTGGTCGATGATCGCAGATACGGCTGACTATTCTGAATGGAAATTCGGCCGACGCTTCACAGGACTTACCTTCTCTGCCGGTACCTTTTCGCAAAAGATGGGCTGGGCCATCGGCCCTGCCTTCGCAGGCTACCTTCTTACTTACTACGGCTTTGTCGCCAATATCGAGCAATCCCCGGAGACAATACAAGGTCTACGCTACATGATTTCGATCATACCCTCCGGCATCGCCCTCCTCGCAAGTATCATAGTACTGACCTACGGCATCGACGGCCGTCTCGAAAAACAGATGGAAAGAGAACTATCTAAACGACGAGCGGAATCTTAAAACGCCCCCCAGTTACCTTAATTCTCTTTTGTTAGAGTAGTTAGTGGCTGCTACGCCTCGCACAACACCTGCGAGGCGTAGTTCTCCAACTCAAAAATCAAACACTTCAACCTTACCCCTTTCCTATGTCACCCAAACGCATCGTAATGAAAGATGTCGCCCTTGAAGCAGGCGTTCATCAAACCACAGTATCTCTAGCACTGAGAGATCACCCCAGCCTTCCCGAGGAAACACGCACGCGTATTAAAGCACTCGCGACTCGCATGGGCTATCGTCCCGATCCCGCTCTCACTGCTCTCAACAATTACCGCGAACGGGTAAAAAGCACCCCAACTGCCCACTCTCTCGGCCTCGTAATAAACCTCGCCAGCGAAGCCCATCTCAAAGAAAGCCACGTACACGAACAACTCATCAGAAGCACCCGCGAACGTGCCAACGAACTGGGCTATAGCTTAGACATTTTCTGGTATGGTCGTGACTATCAACGCTCCAAAGGACTCGATAACGTATTAAAGACACGTGCCATCCCTGGCCTCATTCTTAGTGCTTTTAGCTATATTAATACAGACATCCAACTCGATTGGGATGCCTACTCGACTGTAAAAATCAATCTCCTCCCCGTAGACCTCGAAGTCGACGCCGTCCTCAGCAACCAACTCTTCGCTGTTCGAATGGCAATGCGCAAACTACAGGAACGCGGAATCAAACGCATTGGCCTCGCAGTCGCAGAACACGATGAAATCCACACACGAAACCTCTTCACTGGAGGGTTCTACATCGGACAGCGTAACTACGAAACAAGCAAAAAGATCCCCCCTCTCGTCTTTAAAGTAAAAGAGATGCAATCTCTCAACGACGAAGTCAGAGAATACTGCATCAAGTACAATTTGGATGCCCTAATGAGCAACTGGAACATCCTGGACGTGAGTGCCTGGCAAGCCACTGAAGCCCTCGGCCACGATTGCCGTTTCGTAACTCTAGACGCCGATGACAACACCCGCACCTACGGGGGGATCGACCAAAACCACAATAGAGTCGGTCGCACTGCAGTCGACCAAGTCGTAGGAAAGATTAACACCTTCCAACGCGGCACCTCCGACTCCCACAACATGACTCTCGTCGACCCCAGCTGGATCGAACTTCAACCATGGGAGCTGAACAACTCACCAAACATAACACGTAACGTGTTCCTCCCATCCACAAAAACAAAAGCGAGATAGAACAAAATCATTTATTTCATCAGAAATATATCACGATTTTACATACAAATAAAAGCTTACACCAACAGTAGTAAAACGAGCCCACAACAGCATAACCAAGAAGCTACTCTTCTAGAAATACAGACCAACCAACAAGCCCCAATAATATTCTTAAGCCCCAAAACCTTCCCTGAATCATTTCAAACACAATTGCCCCAATATATTCAATTCACAGAACCCCATATACTAACATTCGACTCCCAAATCGTAAAAGCACTCCTACTCTAATGCCACACAAGGGAATATCCCGACACAAGACCTCAAGAACAGCCCTACAAAGAGTTCAACCCCGTCGCCTTAAACCCATTTTTTATAGTTCGTTTTCCCCTACAAAAACCACTCTTAAAGTTTTACCCCTCTAAAACAGGTTACTCTTATATACGAATGATTAGCGAATTGTGAGAACAGACCAATCCAATAACGTTCAATCAATACTACAACTTTACCTATTTTTAAAAAACTTAACGAGACCTTCGTCTTACAAAACAACCCCAATAAACAGTCAGCACAGGATAACTGTACCCTGATTCTTTCCACAATTTCCTAGATCAAATATCTAGTCCAATAACCCCCCAACCTAAAAACCTAAACTTGCTACATATATACATTATGAAAAAAGTTATCAACAAACGGAACCTCAGCTTCTTAGCCTTGGGTTTACCGTTCATCGCACCCTACGCGTATTCGCAGGACAATGCCAGCGAGGATGCTTCTGAAGTATTCCAGCTCTCTCCTTTCGAAGTCGATTCAAGCCAAGACGTCGGCTATCGTGCCACCAGCACTCTCGCTGGTACACGTCTTCGCACTGACTTGAAAGATATCGGATCAGCAATTTCGGTCGTAACCGAAGAGTTCCTCGACGATACGGGAGCCACAGACAATGAGTCTCTCCTCCTCTATACACTCGGTACCGAGGTCGGAGGATCACAAGGAAACTTCGCAGGTGGAGGCGACGGAAGTCGTGTTGACGGCGACGATCAACGAAGAAACCCAAGTAATGCAAATCGCATACGTGGTCTAGCCGCTGCCGATAGCGCACGTAATTTCTACGCCACGGACATCCCTTGGGATTCCTTCAACGTTAATCGCATCGATATTAATCGTGGTGCGAACTCCATTCTCTTCGGATTAGGAAGCCCAGCAGGTGTTATCAATGCAGGTCTCAAGACAGCTATATTTACAGACCAAGGAACTGCAGGGATTGATTTCGGAAATGACGGAACAACGCGTGGCACCTTCGACTACAACAAAGTCTTAATTCAAGACCAATTGGCAATTCGCTTCTCAGCCCTAGAATCAGACAAAGGCTTTCAACAAAAAGAAGCATACGAAGAAAACAGCCGCTTTTTCCTATCTGCTCAATGGACACCAGACTTCCTGAAAACAGATAGTTCTCACGGTAAATTGACGGCCAACTTCGAAGATGGTGAAATCGAGGCGAATCGCCCTCGTAATATCCCGCCGATTGACCGTATCACTCCTTGGTTCGACTCTGCGAATGGTGAATTGTACAAGAACACTTTCACTGCCACGGAAATCGGCGAATACGCCTCCTCTGAACGTCCAGGAAGCAATTACATCGGAAACGAGGCCCTCGGTCGTATCTTCAACGGTCCGATTGCAATCTATGACGGATCAGGCACACCATCAAGATACGTGATGGCGGTTGCAGATGGTCAAAATTACCTCGGTATTGACGACGCGACTGATGCCGCAGCGAGTGCAGGACTCCCCTTCTCAAAAATTGGAGGCTACAAGAGCAAAACACTTTCAGACGCATCCATCTTCGACTTCTACAACCATATGCTCGATGGTCCCAACAAGAAAGAATGGCAAGATTGGACAGCCTACAACCTCACCTATTCCCACATGTGGATGGATGATACCCTCGGTCTCGAAGTGGGCTTCGACAGCCAAGAATACCAAGATGGTCAAGTAAACATCATGGATAACTGGGGACAGGCAATTTCCGTTGATATAGTATCAGTATTTCCAGACGGAACTGCTAATCCTAATGCTGGAAGAGCCATCGCTGGAGGCGAATCTCAAAACAATAGAAATAACGCAACAGATCGAGATACATTCCGCGTAACCGGATTTTATGACTACGACTTTGCAGACTCAGATAGTGACTCTCTAGGATTCCTCGGTCGTCACTTGTTCACCGGTCTCTATTCTAGCCAAAAAATCGACAGACTCAATACGACGTGGGTCCGCAATGTTTCCAATGGCATCAATGCCGGATCAATTGATGGAGCGGCGCGTTACCTTTCAAACTTGGTCTACTTAAGCGACGATCTGTCAGGAATGAGCTCTGCAGCTGGAGCAAACATTCAGCCGATCAGCTACAACCTTGTCCCGCACAGGAGCGACCAACCACAAACCATCATCACTGACGGTGGCGTAGTAACTCCTTTCACCGTATCGAGTTACGACAACGGAGATATCGGTTCCATTTACAAACGAGCAAACAAGGCTAGAAATGAAGTCGAATCCACAGCTCTCATATGGCAGAGTTGGTTGTTCGACGGTCTCGTTGTCCCAATGGTTGCGGTACGTAAAGACTCTGTCGATTCATCCAATGCGGGTGCTGCTCCCGAAGGTCCGGAGGCAGGGTCAGGTACTGTTCTTCCCTATGCAAGCGGATGGAATCTACCAGGAAGTGCTTCTCAAGCAGAAGCAAGTTCCAATGGGGCAACCTACAATTCAGTGAGCGAAACCACAAGCACCTACAGTGTAGTGTTTCACGCACCGGAATCTGTAACTGAAGCCCTCGGAGGAACGCAGTTGAGCTTGTCCTACGCTAATTCAGAAAACTTCAGACCAGATGCGAGTCGTCTCGGTATCGATGGGGTCGCTGTTCCAAATCAAACAGGAGAAACTGAAGAATTCGGACTAACCATCTCAGCTCTCGACGATAAGCTACACTTCAAGATCAATCGATACGAAACCAGCGTTAAGAACGCAACGCTATCAGGTTCTTCAATTGCCAATTCATACATGATTGGATTTGGAGAAGGCGTGGGTCGTTGGAGTGCCTTACAGACGATAAATGGCACTCATGGCTTCGAGGCAAACTTCGCAATGGATACAGACCCAAATCATCCGCTTGGTCCTATCTTCGATACAGAGGATGGTGTGGAAGTCGCTCGTATAAATCCAGATACAGGCGGGCAGTACGTAAATACGTATATCGACCCAGCTATCGAAGTTCTCCGATATGAGCCAAACGCCGACGAAACAGTAGCTGCTGCGTTATCACGACAAGAAGCTGCAATTGCCACCATCTTCGATCCAGCTAATCGACCAAGCACCGATATCGAGCAATTCTGGAATCAACGTTTTGATGATCTTACAGGTAATGATACTTGGGGCGGGCCCGATCAGGCAGCTGCATGGCAGGGCGAACCTGCAAACTTCTCGGTTACCAGTGACTTCATTTCCAAAGGTACAGAGTACGAACTCTTCTACCAACCTACAAAGAACTGGAACATCATGCTCAACGCTGCAAAGGTCGACGCACAACGCTTCAACATAGCAGGCTCTTACGCGGGTTATGTAAAGGAACGTTGGGATCTGTATAAAGGTGATTACGGACAAGTAATGTTGTACAACGGCCAAAACTCAAACTGGGAAACGCTTCAAGCCAAGTACGGTCAGGAATTCTACGCCAACTACCTTGCAAGTGCTCTCATCAACAGAGCTGGAGTTCCGGAACTCCGTAAGTGGAGAGCAAACTTGATCACCAACTACAGCTTCGATGAAGGGGGTCTTAAAGGTCTCAATGTCGGTGGAGCGATTCGCTGGCAAGACAAGGTAGCAGTGGGATACGAAGGAACACTCGCGGCCGAAGCTATCGAGGAATTTGGCCTCGAAATTGGAGACGAAATGTACAACATCAATAAGCCATATTACGGTCCCGCAGAGACAGCTCTCGACCTTTGGGCGAACTACACAATCAACCTTTCTGACAAGGTGGATTGGAAGATTCAGCTCAACATTAGCAACGTAACTGCTAAGGAAGAATTGATCCCTGTTACAGTAAGTGTAGACGGATCGGCTGCGACATCTCGTATTGCTCCACAAAGAACGTGGACACTCGCAAATACATTCTCATTCTAATTCGTGAGCGCTTAGTATAGTTTGTTTTTTAAACCTGAACGGCGCCTCAAAAGGGCGCCGTTCTTTTTTTTAAACCTCTATCGTAGAAGCAGTAACTTCCCGATACTCTGATCGCATAACGATAGCCACCCCCTCATAACCCGAAAACATTCGCATCTATTTGCATTTATTCGCGGTTATAAAACTTAAATAAGTATATCCAGATTGCCGGCCCTTTCGCCAAGTAAGGCCGTTCCTGATTCAAATCCATCGAGAATATAGATAATGCGCCCTCCTTTCCTTCAACTAACAACTTATCTATTCCTTACAAGCAGCCTGCTTATACCATCCAACCTTCTGGCCAATTTCAGCGACATAACTGTCGAATCCGGCCTAGACCATTTACAGTCAGAATCTAAGAGCTCAAAGCACGCGGGAGCGACGGCTGTCGATGTAAACGGAGATGGATACACAGACATCCTAACAGCAAGGGCCAACGCCTCCCCCCTCCTCTTTTTAAACCAAGGCGATGGCACCTTCAGCGAAGAAGCCTCGACTCGAGGAATCAGCAGTGTGCAAGACGTCGGTGGATTCGGCACAGGAGACTTCGACAACGACGGCGACCAAGACATTTTTATAATTCCCGTATTAGGGAACCGCTACTATCTATTCATCAACAACGGTGCGGGAGTCTTTTCAGAAGAAGCCCTGTCACGGGGAGCTGCAATAGAAACGACCCTAGAGCCACACCGTGGATTCAGCGTGGGCGTTGTTGATTTTGATCTCGATGGCTACCTAGACATCTACGTCTCCGAGTGGGGAGTTCCGAGTAATGCTGACAATGTAAAGCACTCCGTGCTTTTGCACAATAAAGGAGAGGATCAAGCCGCCCACTTCGAAAACGTGACAGAACAAGCAGGCCTAACCCAACCCAAAAGTCGAAACATGCACTTTGGTTTCTCTAGTGGGTGGGGAGACCTTGATGGTGACGGATGGCCCGATCTGGTACTCGTCTCAGACTTCGGAACCAGCCAGATGTACTGGAACAATGGCAACGGAACCTTCACCGAAAGCACCGACGCCTCAGGAATGGGATTAGACGAAAACGGGATGGGTGTAGCCATCGTCGATTACGACCAAGACGGCAAACTGGATATTTTCATAACCTCCATCTATGACCGCTTCTCTAATGTCCGCGATGGAACTCACACCGGGAACAAGCTCTACAAAAACCTAGGAAACAGACGATTCAGAGAATCAGCTACAGAGGCTAGAGTTGCACGTACAGATTGGGGCTGGGGTGCCTCGTTTTTCGAATACGACAACGACGGAGATCCAGACCTCATAGTAACAAACGGATCGATTGTCTCAGCGGGGACAAATCCCGACACCAACCCTTATGTTGATGCCGTTGACGATCCAACAACCCTCTTAGTCAAGCAATCAGATGGAACGTTCATCAACAAAACAATCGGCTCAGGAATTAATGATAGAAAGCTAGGAAAAGCCATTGTCGTATTTGACTATGAAAAGGATGGCGACGAAGACCTCTTTATCACCAACACCGGTGATCACCCTATCCTCTACCAAAGTGACGCCTCCACAAACGGAAACAACTACCTCAGACTCTCATTCCAAGGCACAGTTGCCAACCGAGATGGATACGGCTGCATCGTAAAGCTCACTACCGGAGACAAAACGCAGACCCACCTCTACAACCCAACCAACGCCTACATCGGCCAACGCGAACCCTACCTCCATTTCGGACTCGGTACCGCATCTGTCGCGGACACCATCGAAGTCACATGGCCCTCAGGCGTCGTACAAACGCTCACAGACACCGCAGCCAACCAAGTACTGAACCTCGTCGAACAATTCGTCGAACAATTCGTACCCACAGTCACGACCGCCCCTGTCGGCGGATCCTTTTCAGTCGGTGATCGACTCGATCTCTTTGCCGAAGGCAATGGACAACCCGCACCGGTAATCGTCTGGGAAAAGGACGGAGTCCCAATCCCAGGAGCCACGGGAGCAACCTTTCACATCAAAAAGCTAACCCCATATGACGCGGGAAGCTATCGTGCCAAATTCATCAATTCAAAAGGAACCACCTATTCAGCGGAAGCCACCGTCTCCACCAGTCTCGACGTATCAAGCCACACTGTAGCCCGCCTCTGGAACGACTTTCTCCTCGACGCAATCCGCAAAGACTATCCAGATCCCACCGTCCACAGCCGAAACCTCTACCACACCTCCGCTGCCATGTGGGATGCCTATTGGGCCTGCGAACACAATGCATGGCTAGAGGTCGAACCGGCATTCGTCAAAGAAGAGTTCGAGGTACCGACAGACGAACAAGAACGCCAAGCATTCCAGAAAAAGGTCATCAGCTACGCTACGTTCCGCGTACTCAGCGAGCGCTACAAAAATAGCCCCGGCAAGGACTCCTCCCTCTTTGGCTTCACCTGGCTGATGGAACAGCTTGGATACGATCCAACAAACCAAGGAATTATCGGAGATACAGCGGAAGCGATCGGAAATCGCATCGGTACCACCATCCTTGAAATCGCCCTCCAAGACGGATCCAATGAAGAAAATGGCTATGCCGACACCAGCGGATACGAAGCCATAAACGAGGAACTTCTCCTCGAACTCAGCGGTACCGACATGGTCGATCTCAATCGCTGGCAACCTCTCGCCTTCGAATACCTAGTCCTTCAAAACGGCATCCAAGTAGGCGAATCCATTCAAACCTTCCTCGGCGTCAACTGGAGAGAAGTCGACACCTTCGCGATTTCCAAGACCTCCTCAAATACGATCGCGATCGACCCGGGTGCTCCCCCTCAGTTCGGCGGCGACACTCATCAGGAATTCGTAGATGCCGTAGTCGAGGTCATCCGCTACTCAGCTGCCCTCGACCCGTCAGATGGTGAATACATCGACATCTCCCCCGGAGCTCATCTCAACAACGACCTTGCCACCAACAACGGACAAGGACGTGCCTTCAATCCCACGACAATGCAGCCCTACGCAGAGAATAGCGTAAAGCGAGCGGACTACGGACGCATCCTCGCAGAATTTTGGGCAGACGGCCCAGCTTCCGAAACGCCTCCAGGCCATTGGAACACCCTCCTAAATCAAATATCCGAACACCCCGACTTCGAACGCCGCTTCGCAGGTCAAGGCGACGAAATAAATCCTCTCGAATGGGAAATCCGTGCCTACCTCACCCTCAACGGAGCGATGCACGATGGTGCGGTTGCCGCATGGACATTAAAACGCCAATACGACTACAGCCGACCAATATCAATGATCCGCTACATGGGAGGCTTTGGACAGTCAACAGACTCCTCCCTCCCCTCATACAGCGAAAACGGTCTACCTCTCATTGAAAATCTAATCGAAGTCATCACGGATAACAGTGCCGCATCAGGAGGGAGACATGATCACCTCGCCGACCATATTGGCGAAATCGCCATCCTATCGTGGGCCGGCGAACCAGAAGACCACTACACACAAGTCGGGGGCGTCGACTGGATTCTCGCAATCGATTGGTTCCCCTACCAGCGAAGCACCTTCGTCACACCCGCATTTGCCGCATACGTTTCAGGACACAGTACCTTCAGCCGTGCCGGGGCCGAAGTCCTCACCCTACTCACAGGATCCCCCTTCTTCCCGGGAGGACTCGGCGAATACACATTCCCTAAAAACGGATTTTTAGAATTCGAAGCGGGGCCCAGCGAAGACCTCGTCCTACAATGGGCCACTTACTACGACGCTGCCGACGAAGCAGGAGAGTCTCGACTCTACGGCGGAATCCACGTCCCCGCAGACGATTTCATCGGACGCAAACTCGGTGCCCGCGTCGGCCTCGAATCCTTCCTCAAAGTCCAACGGATGACCAACAATCTAAAGCCGGAACGAGGCCTACTCAATCTGTCCTCCCGAAGTAAACTAGGCGAAGGCGAACGCCTCACTATCGCAGGCTTCGTGATCGACGGCGACGAGGATTCAAACATCCTAATCCGCAGCGTCGGCCCTAGCCTAGCCAACCAAAACATCGCGAATTTCGAAGAAAACCCTCGATTCGAACTCTATCAATTCAACGAGGATACCAGCTCAGAAAATCCAATGATCATCGGAAATGACAATTGGAACGAAAGCCCAAACGCAGGATCCATAAAAGCCGCTTCCCTCGAACGCGGAGCTTTCGACCTGGATGAAAACTCAAAGGACGCCGCCGAACTCACTACCTTGGCACCGGGAGCATACACTGCGATCACCTACCCAGAGGGCAGCTCTTCAAATATCGCCCTCGCAGAAATCTACGGAGAAAATCTCTTAAACATCTCCACCAGAGCACATGTGAGCTCAGTCGACGAAGGTTCTCTCATTGCAGGCTTCTACTTAGAAAGTGCAGATCCCACCACACTGCTAATTCGTGCAGTAGGTCCTACCCTTTCTGAGCATGGCGTCATTGAATACCTCGAGGACCCAATTCTCTCGGTATTTCGGATGTTGCCTGAAGGCGGTTTCGAACTCGTAGGAACCAACGATGATTGGCAACTGAGTGACTCTGCTTCCCTCGCCGAAGTCTCCTCCGACTACGTCGGAGCCATGGAACTCCAAAAAGAATCAAAAGACGCCGCACTATTCGTTCAACTCCCCGAAGGACTTTACACGGTCATCGTCCAAAACAAATCCGGAGAAGGCATCGCACTCGCCGAAGTCTACCAAATCAAATAGTCCCACCCTGGAACGCTGACGCTACGTCGGCACCCACCACAACCAAACGAGGTAGCACGGCAATATCCGCATACCATTCGCAACCAGGTAATGAAATTGAAAGCACCAACACCCGAACACAGTCCACAGCACCTCCACTTCATTTAAAAAATACGTCTAAGTCCTCATCTCCCAATATTCGAGCCGACCTGACTTGAAAAACGCCGAATTCACCGCAAATTTGTCAATTATGCGTTTTTCAATTCTAGCGACTCTATCCTTCCTCATCGGATCACTCCCTCTAAGTTCCATCGCAGCACCGATAATTCCACCACCATGGAAATTTGAAGACCTCCCGAAGTGGGACGCTGGCGTTCGAGGAGGCATCCCCACGGTCGCGACTCAGATTTCGATTTCGAAAGAAAAGCTCACGAAATCCGACGATCCCGCTGGTTGCATCCAAGACGCACTCGATTCTATCAAGATTCCCGGTGCCGTACTCCTCCCAGAAGGAACCTACGAACTCACTCAACATCTTAAAATGAGGAGTGGTACCGTTCTTAGAGGATCCCAAGGAACCCACCTTCGTTTTAACTTAACCCTTCCCGACGAAATATTCCCTGCCGGAACGCCCCGCTCATGGCTCAATCAGATTCGAAGGTCAAATGGAGGCCGTTGGTCGCCCTCTCTCTAAGATCCACTACAAAGGCGACTCCCTCCTCGCAACCGACCAAAGAGTGGGACTCGAAATCGGCGACATGATCGAAGTTTTCTCAGAAAACGATCCCCACCTCATGTACACAGAAAGTCGCTGGAACAAAAGCTACGGTCAACAATCCCTCGCACAGATCATCACAATCACCAACATCACCGAGGAAGGCATCAGCATAGATACTCCTCTTCGTCTCAACTACTATCTCGAACTCAATCCACGTATCCGAAAGATCACTCCCGTGGAAAATGCAGGCGTTGAAAACCTCAGTATTGAACGCATCGACCCTTCAACAGACAGTGCCATTGGTTTCGAAAATGCCCTAAACTCGTGGGTAAAAGACTGCAAATCATACATGGCGTCTCGCGGTCATATTTGGGTAAACCACAGTCGATTCATCACCGTTCAAGGCACCGAAGTCAGTCACGGATTCAATTACGGATCAGGCGGAAACGGATACGGAATGGTTGCCGGAAACATGGCGGTCGACTGCCTCTACATCGACAACATCCTTCACGACCTTCGCCACTCCATGATGGCAAAAAAAGGATCCAATGGAAACGTATTCGCCTACAACTACTCCCACACCCGTCGTCGCACCCCGTTAGACAAACCCCTCATTTGCGATATATCCCTACACGGCCACTACCCCTACCAAAACCTCTTCGAGGGCAACATCGTCGAATACATCGACATCGCCGACCACTGGGGACCCATTGGCCCTGACACCACCTTCTTCCGCAACCAAGTCCTCACCTACATAAAAGTTCGCGACCATTCTCACCATATGAGGATTATCGGAAACGTTCTCATAGAAGGTACGATCCAACCCAACATCACCGTTCACCACACAAGCCTCCTAGAGAACATAACCCTCTCCAAGCCCGACCACAAAGATCCGACCGACGAGGCTCCCCTCCCAGCCTCCATCTATTTCACCCAAAAACCAGACTTCTGGGGCGATCTCCCCTGGCCCTCAATCGGCCCGGGAACCGACCTCACTCAAAAAATTCGAATCCCCGCCCCAAAAAGAGCCCTATAGCGACATAGCCTTGGCCTCGGGGGGAACATTGGTCTAGTGGAAGTAACGAAGCCGGTCTTCCTCGGCTTCGTCTTAAAAATTCGCATTATTTTGCGATAAAAATGTCATTTCATTCGTCACTCCGTTTCTCCTACCAAGACCAGAGATCGACACTCGGGGAACAATGTGACAAGACATGTAATCATTACATTCTTCAGTTAAACCCTCTCTCCATTTCACTTTTCACCATTCATTATCCTATGACACCTGCTTCCAATCGCTACGACTCCATGACTTACCGCCGCTGCGGCAACAGCGGCCTCCAGCTTCCCGCACTTTCTCTCGGACTCTGCTCAAAAGACCCGCGAAGCCGCAGCGATTCTTAAAGACCTCGGCACTCCCTGCCTCATCCATCAACCCTCCTACTCCATGCTCAACCGCTGGATAGAAGGCGATGTAATGGACGCAATGAAAGAAGCCAAGATGGGAAGCATCGTCTTTTCCCCGCTCGCTCAAGGAATGCTCACCGACAAATATCTCAAAGGAGTCCCGGAAGATTCACGTGCAGCCAGCGGAGCCCCCTCCTTCCGAGACGGTTTCCTCAGCGAAGCGAATATCGAACGTATCCGAGGCCTCAATTCAATCGCAGAAAAACGCGGTCAAACCCTCTCTCAAATGGCCCTCGCTTGGGTACTCCGCGACCCCGTCGTAACAACAGCCCTCATCGGAGCAAGCAAGCCCAGCCAAATCCAAGAAAACGTCGAAGCCCTCAACAACCTAACCTTCACTTCCGAAGAGCTCGCCGCAATCGACCACTACGCAAAAGAAGGCGACATCAACATCTGGGCCGCCTCCAGCAAAGCAGGCTAACCCCCAATTTCCATTTCACACTTCAAGCCGTGGCCGAACAATTCCCTGAACTCACAGAAAAGCACACTGCATTCATCGACAAACAAGCGATTTTCTTCGTAGCCACCGCTCTCGAAGAAGGTCGCATCAACCTATCGCCCAAAGGCATGGACAGCTTAAAGGTCCTCGCTCCAAAACGTATCGCCTGGCTCAACATGACAGGAAGTGGGAACGAAACCGCCGGACACATCCAAGAGAACGAACGCATGACCATCATGTGGTGCTCCTTCGAAAAGGCCCCTCTCATCCTACGCGTCTACGGCACCGCCAAAGTACTCCATACACACGACAAGGAATGGAACCAATATAGTTCTCTCTGGAACGAACAACACGGGAAGCGTCAAATATTCATTGTCGATATCGACACCGTTCAAACCTCCTGCGGTTACGCCGTCCCTCTAATGGAACTACAAGGCGAACGCGACACCCTCCGCAAATGGTCCGACGCCAAAGGCGACGAAGGTATCACCAACTACTGGAAAGAAAAAAACCAATCCACCATAGACGGCACCCCCACCAATATAATTCCCAATTGACCATTTCACGTTGTCAATCCGGTCCTTTCGAACCTCATCGAAATAGTAGATCAGCATTCTAATGTTCTAGTCGTTTGACAGGAACGCTCTGGATCGAAACAGGCTACCATGTATCACCCAACTCAGAGCGAGCTGCCGCACGGACCTTGCTCGGGTAGTCGGGATCTAGATACCAAAGTCCCTCGATCCCCGAGGGGCTTAACCCCCGATCGGCAGGGGAGAGATCGGTACGCATTAACAGAATAATATCACTACTGCTCCAAGGGTGCCGGTACCAATAGTGATGCCCATTAATATCGAAACCGCGTTTTTCCCGGCCATGAGAAACGTCGACAATTTCGACGTTTTTCAGATGGTGACTCTCAATGAAATCGATTTCCGCTTGTTCAGCTTCGACTGTACCAATCCGATCTGGACCATACATAAACTTTTTGGCTGCATTGAGAGCAACATCTTCGTCAGTCACCGTGATCACCACTTGCTCCGCGATCTCGCTGGCAGCCGGAAGACGCTCCATGAACCGGTCCACCTCAACATCGGCCGCGGCGAACACCACAGAACCAATACGGTAACGATCCTTCAGCGATTGCCGATCCAGCTCGGGGTGGCGTTCCTTGAGCTCAAACAACGCCTTAGACACCACCCGGCCACCTGCCGACCAGCAAAGCACATTGATGCGGTTCGCCACCGTTTTCTCGGCCAATAAACGAATCAGGTCACGCAGTGCTTCGCTTGAATGCTGGGCGCGGTGCACGTCGATTCGGGACAGGTAATAGAGAATGTTGTGATGTGCCGGCCACGAGAACGCAACGCCAACAAAGTCCTTGCCGGCAAAGTGATCGATTTCGCCGGCCATAGATACCCCTAGATTAAACGGGGTCTTGGTACCGTGCACATACAGCATTATCTCCCGGTCGGGGTGAAGCTTCAGCTCAGTATTGATCTCTGCGATAAACTGCTCGTGACTTTCCTCCTGCCAAGTGACGATATCGTCAGAAGCCCGGTGCGTAACCGAGCCCCAATGAGCTACCTCTTCTAGAAACACTGGGACTTTACTTTCGGGAGGATTGAAAAGTGAAACCTGGACAACATCATCCCACGAGTAATGGGGCTCCCCAATCCGCACAGCAGCACGACCAAGGTGCAACTCGTCCTCGACGCCATTGCCATAAGGTTTACCGCTGTCGTGAGCCCGATGTGCACGATTTGTCGCATAGAACACGTTCGTCAACGGGGTACGCAACGAATCCGTAATGTGCGAAAAGGGCTCTAGTCCATCCGCTTCATAAAGAACTGGCGTTGGCATAAGCGTCATCGAACTCTTAGTCGCACATCCTCCAATGAAAAGAATTGAAAGAACAGCCACTCCACGGGTAATCAATCGCCTCATCATTCCAACTCTTTCTGCTGCCATATTGCTTCGCCTCACAAATAAATTCGGTCGGGAGAGGCTCAATAATCGCCTCGAGGACCCATCCGGTAATTCACAAAAACAGAAAAGTTGTAACTCTGTCTATAAAAATAGGAAAACATAGCCATTCGAAAAACCTCCCCTCACCCCTCAGGAATTTGATCCGTCTGCGTCTTCCACAATCTCGCATAGTGGCCGTCCAAAGCTAGCAACTCCGAATGCGATCCCTTCTCCGCAATTCTTCCCTTCTCGAGAACAACGATCTGATCCGCCCGGCTAACTGTAGATAAACGGTGAGCGATCACCAAAGTAGTTCGCTCCTTAACCAAAGCATTCACCGCCTCCTGAATTTTCGCTTCCGTTAACGTATCCACACTTGAGGTCGCCTCATCTAGAATTACCAAAGGCGGATTTCTCAAAATCACGCGGGCAATCGTCAAACGTTGTTTCTCGCCCATACTCAAGCGAATCCCACGCTCTCCAATAAGCGTATCCATCTTCTCGGGTAAGTCCTCAACAAACTCCCACGCCGCCGCTCCTCGAAGTGAGTTTTCCAATTCCTCAGCTGAAGCATCTTCCTTCGCGAGCAATAAATTATCTCGAATCGATCCATCGAAAAGAAACGGATCCTGAGCCACAACTCCAATATTCTTACGCAAATCCTCAAGAGCCAACTCTCGGACATCGATTCCGTTTATAGTAACCGACCCAGAAGTCACATCATAATAACGCTGCAACAAGTTCGCCACTGTCGACTTCCCTGCCCCCGTATGCCCCACCAAGGCGGTAACTTGCCCTGCCGGAAGCTCCAAGCTAAATTCGCTCAACAATTCATCGCGCCCCGCATACTGGAAATTCACATCGTGATATTCCATTTTCAACAATCCCGAAGGAAACGTCTCAGGAGTATCTACATTCTCAATATCTACCGGATAATCAAGCAGCTCAAATACGCGCTCCCCAGAAGCCTTACCCGCCGCAAAAAGATGAACCAACCCGTTCAATTGATTCAAGGGCATATAGAGCAAAGAACAAAAAGAGAAAAACATGACAAACTCCCCCATTGTAAACGCCACTGGATCGACCCCATGCAAGTACCCCCCATACCCAACAACCGCGACCATACCAAGACTTACGATAAAATTCGTACTCGGCCCATGGATCGACCAACGATACATCGCCTTCAAAGTACGCTCCTTCAACTCAAGAGCCTGAGCCATAAATCGGCTACGTTCCCGCTCCTGAAGACCAAATGAATTAATCAAACGATTTCCTTGAATGTCCTCAATCAACAACGAATTCAATGCCCCTGAACTTTCACGCACTTTAGACCAATTCTTCTTCGTTACAATAAAATGGATGCGCGACATCACCAACATCAATGGAATCGGCAAAACCATCAGGGTCGCGAGTAAGGGCTCAAAATAGAACATGATCCCCGACACGCCGAAAACCATCAACAACGCCTTACTCCCTTGTTCTGATCCATCCAGAATAACGCGTTCCACCTCCTGAACATCTTCGATTACCCGAGAAGCGATATCCCCAGACTTACGATTATCGAAAAAACCAATCGGTAAAATGAGTAGCTTATCATGCAGAGCCTTTCTTAAATCGATCAACACCTTCTGCTCAACCGTATTATTAACGCGTATTCGCAACGAATTAAGCATCTCTCCAAACAAATAGCACGAGGCCAAAGCAACCACAGCCCACGGCAACAGATCCAACTTCTTCGGCTTAACGATTTCGTCAAATATATGACGAATCACCAGTGGAACTGACATAGCAAAGAGCGTACTCCCGATCGCCAAACCTATGGTCAACCAAAACAGCCACTTGTACTTAAAAAGAAATCCCGAGACACGCCAAATCGTTTTCATTATCTGAAAAACGATCAAGACAGCCTCTTGATCCATTTCAAGAACGATTCCCTCAAAAGAATTTCACTACCCAACATTCACAAATCAATCTTCATTTCCCCTATCGACAGACGCCAAAAATCTGCCAACTATTCGCTCCTTCCATGAGCAGCACAGTTACAGATTGGCAAATCCTCGACAGATTGAGGCAAAATTTCATCAGCACCGCACGTACCCAGGGGGCCTATTGGACCTCGGAGGACGATCTCGAGCACTACCACCGATTCTTCGCCGCACGAATTGGCTGGAAATGGGAAGCCGCCATCCGCCAAGCCCAGCAAAAAGGCTGGCAGCTCAACTGCGACAAATTGCTCGATTGGGGCTGCGGCACCGGAATCGCGACTCTCACCATCCTCGACGAAGACGAAGCCCAACAAATAAAAGAGGTCACCCTCTGGGACCACTCTCCCCTCGCAAAATCATTCGCTAAAGCTCGAATTGAAGAGGCCCACCCTCACGTAAAGGTAATCATCGCGACCGAGGACGATCTCTTTGAAGTGGCCGATGGAGCTCTTTTCGTCGCCAGCCACGTGCTCAACGAACTCGCCTACGATAGCCGCCAATCCCTTTCAAATCTCGCCGCCCGAGCCAAGCAAATCCTATGGGTCGAGCCGGGCACTTACGACAGCAGCCGTATGCTGGTCCAACAACGCGAACTGCTCCGTGACCGCTTCCGCATCCTCGCTCCCTGCGAGCACGCTGCCCAGTGCCCCCTCCTTGACGAAGTCAACGGCCGCCATTGGTGCCACTTTTTCGCCCCCTCCCCAGTGGAAGCATTCACTGAAGGCGAATGGTCGCACTTCGCCCGCATCATGAACATCGATCTCCGAAGCCTCCCCTACAGCTTCATCGCACTCGAAGCGGATCCAAACGCCTCTCAACAAACCGCGAGCGGAAACAGCCGGGTAATCGGCCGCCCTCGACAATTCAAGGGCTACACAAAGCTCCTCAGCTGCGACACCCACGGCCTCAGAGATTTCGAGCTCCAAAAACGCGACGAAAAGGCACTCTGGAAATCACTCAAAAAGGGCAAAGACGGCAGTCTCTACCACTGGCAACAAATAGAGGCCAATCGCCTTAAAGCGGGCAACCCTATCTCTAATAATCCTCACGACCAATAACCACACCCAAAAACATTCGCATCCATTGGCATTCATTAGCGGTTAAATACAGAGCACAACCCAAGAAACTCTCCGAATTCTCAGCGGTTAAACAAAAGCACAACCTAATCTTTTGTGATTCTTGTGCCTTTTGTGGTTAAAAAAACAAATAGCACCAACATGATACCCAAATGCCCGACCCTCTAGAAATTGCGTATCAAGACGACCGTTACGTCGCGATTCACAAGCCAGCGGGCATGCTCGTCCACCGCAGCGATATCGCGGCCAAAGATGACGCCCCCATCGCACTTCAAACCCTCCACGCTCAGCTGGGCACCCCCGTCTATCCCGTCCACCGCATAGACCGCCCCACTTCAGGCCTCCTTATGTTCGCCCTCGACCACGAAGCCATGGTCGCCCTTAAACGAAAATTCGAAGCCTGCGAACTCACTAAAACCTATTGGGCAATCGTCCGCGGCCACTCCCCCCAAGAAGGCCTCATCGACCATCCTCTTCGTAAACTCAACGACTTCAAAGGACCCAACAAACACGAAGCGAGCCAAGAAGCCCAAACCGCCTTCACCACCCTCGCTCAATCCGAGCTCCCCTACTCAACGGGCCGTTACGACTCCACCCGTTACTCCCTCGTCCAACTACACCCTAAGACGGGACGACGTCACCAACTCCGTCGCCACCTCGACCACATCCACCACCCAATCATCGGAGACACCCGCCACGGCGACAACACACTCAACTTGATCCTCCGAGAACGTTACGATTTCATCCGCCTCATGCTCGCCGCCACTCGACTCGAATTCACTCATCCTTTCACCGAAGAAGCGATCGACATACAGTGCCCCGTCGCCACAGACTTTCAAAAGATCCTCGAGCTCACCGAACTATCGCCATGACACGCCCAATCACCACCATAGGTCTCGATGCCGACGACACGCTCTGGCACAACGAAAACATCTTCGAAGACCACCACAAAGCCTACTGCGAACTCCTTTCCGAGTATCACGACGCCGACACGGTCGAAAAACGCCTCTTCGAAACCGAGATGAAAAATCTCGATATATATGGATACGGTATAAAAAGTTTCACCCTATCATCAATCGAAACCGCCATCAGCCTCACCGAAGGTAAAATTGATGTCGAAGAAATCCACCGCCTTATCCAACGCTGCAAGGATATGCTCAACCACCCCGTTGAACTTCTCGACGGAGTAAACGAAGTCGTACAAGAACTCTCAAGAACCCACCACCTCATCCTCATCACAAAAGGTGACCTCCGGGACCAAGAGCGCAAAATAGCCCGCTCCGGTCTCGCCCATTGCTTCGATCACATCGAAGTCGTCTCCGACAAAAAGGTCGAAGACTACGCCCGCGTCCTCCAACGCAACAACATCTCCCCCGAAGAATTCCTCATGGTCGGAAACTCGATCAAATCCGACTGCCTCCCCATCCTCGACCTCGGCGGGCACGCAGTCCACATCCCCTACCGCCTCACCTGGCAACACGAACGCGTCGATTCCCCACCGACCGACAACGATCGCTTCCACGAACTCGGCTCGATCACTCAATTTCCCAGCCTCATAAAACGTCTTTGCCCAGAACGCTCTTAAAGCCCGATGCAACTCTACCCCAAACCTCAGTCGATCACCATCGATGCGTCACAACTATTCACCTACACAAGTCTTCGTGCCGAAGCAAACTTCAGCACTAACGAGCTCCTACAAAACAAAATAGACACATTCAACGATCCCCTACACACCCAAGCCAGCACAGTATCCCTTTTCATAGACACCAAGCAATCCAAACCACAAGGCTACCACCTCTCCATAACTCCAACCAACGTCTCGCTCGCAAGCCCTAGCGAACAAGGTCTCCACTACGGACTTCTAACCCTCGCCCAACTCGTTAAACAAACCCCAACCGGTCAACTCCCCTGCCTGGAAATCAACGACTGCCCCGACCTCCCAAACCGAGGCTTCATGCTCGACATCAGTCGCTGCAAAGTCCCAAGCCTAGATTCCATTTTTGAACTCATTTCCCAACTGGCCGCCCTCCGCTACACCCAGCTCCAACTCTATACCGAGCACACCTTCGCCTACAGAAAACACCAAGAAGTCTGGCAAGACGCCTCCCCCTACACAGCCGAAGAGATCCAAAAAATCGACGACGCCTGTGCCGCACAATTCATCGAGCTCGTCCCCAACCAAAATACCTTCGGCCACTTCGAACGCTGGCTCAAACACGAGAACTACCTCCACCTCGCCGAATGCCCCGACGGCTTCATCCACCCCATCTCTGGAAAACGCCCCTTTGGTAGCACCTTAAAACCAAACGACGCTTCCCTCGAATTCCTCGAAAAACTCTTCGACGAATTTCTCCCCAATTTCCGCAGCACCCAATTCAACATCGGAGGAGATGAACCCTGGGAACTCGGCCAAGGCTGGAGTAAACCCCAGGTCGAGCAAACAAGCAAACAACGCGTCTACCTCGAATTCCTAAAACAAGTCCAATCCCTCGTCGCTGCTCGCGGCAAAACCAGCCTTTTCTGGGGGGACATAATCCTCGAAGACCCCAGCCTCATTAACGAACTTCCCGACGGCACAACCGCTCTCCTCTGGGGATACGAAGCCGGTCATCCCTTCGAGGAACAGTGCCGCAAATTCCGCGACGCCAAAATCCCCTACTACGTCGCCCCCGGAACTTCCACCTGGAACAGCATCGGCGGACGCTGGGACAACTCGATCCGCAATGTCAACGAAGCCCTAGAGCAAGGAATCCACAACAACGCCATCGGTTTCCTTCTCACCGACTGGGGAGACCTCGGCCACCACCAAGCCCAGCTCTTCAGTTACCCCGCCATCGCACAGGCCGCTCTCCTCGGATGGAACTTCAAAGCAGAACATAACCAAGACCACAGCCTCATTGTTAACGAAGTTCTCCTACAGACTAACAACCCAGCATTCCTAGAAATCATCCAACGCCTCGGCACTGTTAACAACCCCCTAAAGGTCGACCTCGAAAATGCCACCCCACTCAACCGTAACCTCTTCCTTCCCCCCGAAGAAGCATACGAATTCCTCGCACCCTTTTCACTCAAAGCTCTCGAATCAGTCTCTAAAGAACTCTCCTCTATCCAGGACAACCTAGCAGCCATCAGTCCTATAATTTCTCACGAAGCCCTCCTAAAGAACGAACTCGCACTCGCAACCAACCTACTCCTATTCAGTTGCCACAAAGGCATCGCCCTCAAAAGCACTACCCCGTGGCCTACTCCAGATTCCCAAATAGAACTCGATAACCTCTGCCGGGAATTTGAAACAACATGGCTCAAACGAAACCGGAGCGGCGGCCTCGCAGAATCCCTTTCCAATCTCAAAAAGCCCAATCGAACTCCAGGGTAACCCCAATCGCCTTCAAGGATATTTAGAAAATATTAGCCCCTATTGTTGTTTCTCATATCCTCTTAAACACGATAAGCTTAACCGATCTCCCTGCTCCTAAATCACACCCAGACGCCTGCTGCTCTCTATTCCCATCTCTTGACTTGTTAAGATTTTCCCTTAGGCACTTAACTTCCCTTCGGAATCAATCGATTCCGACTTTTTTATTTTTGAGGACGAAGCAACGCTTCAATTCACAATCCGCTCTTATCCACCCCCATGAAATTTGAAATAGAAACGCAGCTTTCCGTCACCCTAAAAGACGAACTCGGACAAATCGCTAACATCAGTGAAGAACTCTCCAATGCCGGCTTCCACATTCGCTCAGTTTCTCTCGACTCCGGCGTCATGAGATTAACAACCTGCGACCCGATCGGAAGCACTGAATTTCTGCTCGGAAAAGGATACGATACCCAACAGGAACAAATCATCTCGATCCGGCTTCAAGATAGTAAAGGACGCCTCGCAGAAATAACCCGCCTCCTTGCATCTTCCGGAGTTAATATCGACTACGTCTACGCCACGGTCGACGACGAAGGGGCCTCCTCACGCCTCATCCTCAAAGTCTCCAACGTCCCACTCGCGTCACGGATTTTGGACGAAATTTCAAAAGCCGCATAACACATTTTTTCAACGCCTCGATTCTCACCCATCGAGGCGATTTTGTTTCTAGACCATTTTCACTTAGTCCGTCGTAGGTAGGGCGTGATCCCGCATTCCGCGGGAGCACGCAGCAGAGCCCTATCGTCAAAATCTACTTCAAGAATGCCACCAATCAAATGAAATGGCCTCTCGCCACGGATAATCTTCATCAGTGCAAGTGAAGCTCAACGCCTAACTAAAAATCAATTCTCCGGGCGCACATCCAAAGACACGCTGCCATCACTTAACGTCGCTTTAACCTGAGTCTCACCTTGGAGATCAGACATCTTAGACAACACCCCACCGTCTTTCCCAGTAAGCACTGAAAATCCGCGATCTAATATAGCTTGCGGACTCAACATTTTCAAAGAATTCCCCAGAGACGCACAAGAATTCGATCGCTTCACCAACTCACGGTCAACGATCGCATTCATACGTTCTTTCAGTCCATCCAAGCGAGAGCTAGTCAACTCAATCCGAGCCGACGGATCATTCATCAGGAAACGCGATCCCAGAGCATTCAAACGACGCCCCTTCCCCGACAAACGACTCTCCGCTACCGCTTCGAGACGGTTCGAAATATCGTCGAAGCGCAGAAAGCACTTCTCAACCAAGTCAAACGGAGCCGACCCCTTCAAACGATTCAACAAACGCTCCAGCACTAACGCCCGATCTCTCAAAACGGCCTCGGCACCTTCTTCAAAATCTATCGCCGCATTTTCAAGGCGTTCCAATTTCTCCAAGTAAGCACTCGTCAGCAATTCCGCAGCAGCAGAAGGCGTCTCCGCCCGAACATCCGCTGCAAAATCGGACAAAGTAAAATCGATTTCATGCCCCACAGCCGAAACGATCGGAAGCCCACAAGCTGCCACCGCTCGAGCCACCCGCTCCTCATTAAAACACCACAAGTCCTCAAGACTCCCGCCACCACGTCCAATAACGACGAGATCGAAAAGCCCCGACTTCTCCGCAAACTCAATCCCAGAGCAAATCTCATCAGCAGCTTCTCGCCCTTGAACGCGTGCCGGAATAATCGTCAAACTCCCACCCCATTCACGACGCTTTAGAATTCGGATAAAATCCTGAGCAGCCGCTCCGCTAGGCGAAGTTACAAACGCCACCCGAAGAGGAAGCGAAGGAAATGTCTTTTTGCGATCCGCATCAAAAAGACCCTCCGCCGAAAGTTTCTTCTTTAATTGTTCAAATGCTCGGTGCAATCGCCCCGAACCACTCTCCTCCATCCCTCGGATGATAAACTGATAACGCCCATGAGGTTCATAGACGCTCAACTCTCCAAAAGCCGAAACCTCAACTCCGTTATCAACCTCAAAACCCAAACGTGTCGCATTCCCGCGAAACATAACCGCAGGCAACTGACTCCCTGAATCCTTTAAGCTGAAATACAGATGACCACTCGCCTGCTTGCGGAAATTAGAGATTTCACCCCGGACCCAGGCGGGCGGGATTCCCTTCTCTAAAACACCTTTGATCGCCCGAGTGTATTCAGAAACGGTTTTAGAATCATCCTCGAACTGATCCTCAAAATTCATCCCAACTGCGATTCCAAATCCTTCGTCTTCAATCGATTGTGGACCACGCGCACAAGGAAACTAATCATCAGTATCAAGAATACCGCCACGACGATAACCCCGACATCTCCGCGCAATAGAGCATCACCAAACAAAATGACACTCACATCCATTATATAAACAATCGGTAGCGAAACAATCAGGTACCACTTGAAGGGCATCCGAGCCAATCCCAGTAAATAATTCTGTAGCACAAACGGAAGCCCCGGAGTCAGACGGATAAGGACACCAGCCTGAATCATATCACGCTTTCTAAAATGAGGGATTTTGTAACCAAATCGTTCGACAAGACGTTCAAAGAACGGTCGTAGCCACCTCCCAGATACGAACCAAGTCAACATTACATTTAACGTAATGGCAAAGAGACAGCCCGTAATAGCTACTTCCAAACCATAGATCCCAGCCAATACGAGAAACGGCGTCACTGGTGATCCGAAAAACAAGGCCACAAACATAACACCAAAAAAGGGCAACGGACCATAACCGACAATCAACTCCTTAAACGCTTCGAGGTCGAAAGCCATTATCTCCTCCAAATAAAAGAGAAGCACCGCAATCCCAAGCAATACAAATGCTCCACCCAATCCTAAAATCTTTGCCTTCTTCCTCACTATTAGTCGGAGCATTCTCTCCACCGCTCGAAAAGCAAACCATTTTAGGGAGACAACCCATGCGGTTCGAAAAGAACAGGTAAACACAACCGTATCCTGCTTCCCAACACGATCAAAATACCAACATACCCTCTAAACGTAGAAAAATTCACAATCCACGCCTCATGCTACAGTTTCGAATTGCAAAAAAACGTTAAACGCTTTTCCCTTTTCAGTAATTCTGCTTTTTACAGGGTTTTCCAAAGAGGATGAACGCTATCATCCGTGAAATCCGGTTGATTCAATCCTTTTTACCAAATTCGTCATAAACATTAGAGCACTCGCTCCGATACTCTAGAGAACATACTCTATGCTAACTACCGACCACGAAACATATTTGGTCGTCGACGACGACGAAGGAATGCGAACGCTACTAAAGACGCTCCTTGAGGTACGCAAAAAAGCCGTATCAATCGCATCCAATTCGGACGAAGCAATAGAGATCCTATCCCACAATAAAGGATCCATCTCAGCAGCGATCATTGATCTCAATCTAGGAGGCAAGCGAGGAGAAGAACTATTTGACGAACTAACCCTAATAAAAGACGACCTGCCCATTTTTCTAATAAGCGGCTGCGGTTCAGACGAAATGCACGACCGAATCGGACACAGAAGAATCGCTGGAATGATTTCTAAACCATTCCATTCGATGAGTTTTGTCGACACGCTAACCGCGGGAGTCGAGAAATTTTCTAGTGCAACGCTTTCAAGCCAAAGTGTTTAAGTGCTTTCCCGCCTCTCCCCCTTCATAAGGGAGACTGGAATATAAGCCCGGTTCATCACCGACCTCCGATTCCTCGGGTCCTTGCTGCATTCGCGAATTTCCATCGACTGCTTCGCGTTCCGCTTTTTCGCGCTGCTCGCGCAAAACCGGAAAACGCCGTTCAATGATATTTAATGGATAGAGCTGTTCCATGCCCTTTTAGAGTTAAGATTCCTTTCTTAATTAGAGTTTGGATGATTCCTTGTTCATTACATCGACAGCATTTTCGGTTTCTAAAATCGACTAACGAAATTTTATCAATTTTGTGAGTAGCACTGCCTAATTCCCCATACCAATAGACTCACTCGTCCCTTCGGACATCCGTAATTTACGGCAATTTACAAGCTTTAGAAGTCATTGAGGTTGCGAAAGAAATTCCACTCAACGATAATCTAAATCGTGCGAAACGGTAGTCTAACAATCGAACGCGAAGAAGCTTTACTCGATCTGATCGACGATCCCTCACCGTGGGTGAGGACCCAACTTATTGACGAATTCATTCGTATGGGACCCCAAGGATTCGACTTCCTCAATACCATCGCAAAACGCCCAAATCGACTCTTGAGCTGGCACGCACGTTGGTTTCTCTCCGAACTCGATAAAGATAACCCAATCTCCGAGTTCATCAAATTCATCCAGTCCGAACGCTATGAACTCGAAAGCGGAAGCCTCCGCATCGCCAATCGCAGCCTAGCCACCGGCGACGTCTGCAAGTCCCTCGATCAAATTGCTTTCCGCTGCCGTCAACTCCTCATCGAACCGGCCAGCCCACGCGACAAACTCCTCGTCATAAATCGAATCCTTTTCCACGAGATGGAATTTCGTGGAAATCGAGAAGACTACACCAACCCCAAAAACAGCTTTCTCCCAGAGATTCTTAAACAAAAGACCGGACTACCAATAAGTCTGTCCATCCTCTATATACTAGTAGCCGGTAGATTAGGACTCGACCTCGAAGGCGTCGCCATCCCGGGACACTTCATTGTCGGATGCTACGAAACGCCCCAAGCCCTCTTTATCGATCCATTCGATAGCGGCAAACTCTGGACCGGAGAAGAACTCCTCCAAAACAACGGCACAATCGGCTTCATAACCGACCCAAGCGTACTCGTCCCCACCACCATCAGAGAAATCCTCTGCCGCAGTTGCCGCAATCTCGTCAGTCACTACAACCAAGCCGGACAAGCAGATTTCGCACAAACCTTTCAACGCTTCGTGAGTGAATTCCAAACAGTAGATCGCAATCACAACGGATTCTAAACGCCTTTTTTTCTCGCTCGCAGGATGCCCTTAGGTTTGCGTTGATCGCGAATGGAGAACTACGACTCTGAAGCCACTTACACTCTCGACGACCTCAATCAATGGAATTTCAGCGGCACCAGCCTAGCTGTCCTCGGCTACCCGATCCGACATTCCATCAGTCCGATCATGCACAATACAGTGCTCGCGGAACTAAGCGAAGCCGACCCACGCTTCAAGACTTGGCGCTACTTCCGCTTCGAAGTCCCACCAGAAAAACTCTTAACAAGTCTCCCTCTCTTTAGAAAAAAAGGCTTTCATGGTATAAATCTCACGGTTCCACACAAAACCATCGCCATCGACGGCGTAAAATCCATCGACCCTGCCGCACAACCAATCGGTGCCATCAACACATTAATGCTCTCAGGCGATGGATACATTGGATTCAATACAGACGGCTATGGCCTTGAGGCCGGTATAAAACAAGAACTTGGCCGGACAATTTCCGGCAGCTCCGTCGTCCTTCTCGGAGCAGGGGGCGCCGCTAGAGCCGCCGCAGTGCAATGCCTGCAAAGCAATTGCTCCCGCCTCCACATCATAAACCGTAACCAAGATCGACTCTCCGCTCTCATCAAATCGATCAAATGTCTCCCCCAAGCAGAACACGTAAAAATCAGCGGCTCAGCCCCCACTGATCCAGAATTCCAGATCCCGAGTCACGCTCTCATGATCAACGCGACGTCCCTCGGCATGAAGCCCGACGACCCCCTCCCCCTGAACGCCGGAGCACTTTCGTCTGCCATCGACCTCTACGACATGGTCTACAATCCCCCAATGACAAAACTAATGGAGACCGTAACAAACCAAGGCGGCAATGCCGCAAACGGACTCACAATGCTCGCCTTCCAAGGTGCCAAGTCCCTCAGTCACTGGACCGGCGTCGAACCACGCACCGAAACCATGCTCGACGCTGCACGCAGCACCATCAGCTAACCCCTCCCCAATTAGATGTCCCTAATACAAGACTTTCAAACGGTTAACGCCGAGTTCCCCTGGTTCTTCCAAGTCATGATCTTCATATTTGGAGCGATCGTTGGTAGCTTCCTCAATGTATGCATCTACAGGATACCTGCTAAAAAATCGATAGTTCACCCGGGCTCGACCTGCTCCTGTGGCAAGAAGATAGCCGCTTACGACAACATCCCCATTCTCAGTTGGTTTATCCTTCGCGGCCGAGCACGCTGCTGCAAGCAGCCCTACTCCATCCGCTACCCCATGGTTGAAGCCCTCACCGGAGCCTTATTCCTATTCGCATGGATTGAACTCCCCGCAGCCAAAGCAGCCTGCATCATGTTCTTCATATCTCTTATGGTCTGTGCCAGCTTCATCGATTGGGATACCATGGAAATCCCCGACCGATTCTCAATCGGCACCGCATTTTTCGGAATTTTACTCTCAGCATTCATCCCCGCGTTACATGGCCACTCAGTCGAACCTTTCTCTGTCGCCTGCATTCGCTCATTCACCGACGCCATCACGGGACTCTTCATCGGGTCCGGGCTCATCCTATGGCTCGCCCTCACAGCTGAAGTCATCCTGAGAAAGGAGGCTATGGGCTTCGGAGATGTCAAACTCCTCGGAGCAATCGGTGCTTTCGCCGGCTGGCAAGGAGCCGTATTTGCTCTATTCGGAGGAGCAGCAATCGGCACCATAGCCTTAATGGTCTATCTCCCCTTTAAACTGCTTCTTAAAAAGAAGCCAAAAACCGAGGAAAACGAAAACAAGATAGTTGGTGTAAGAACTCCCTTCGGACCCATGCTAGCCGCTGGTGCACTCGTCTATCTCCTTTTTCTAGAAACCGAAGTAGACAAGTACTTCGAACTTGTCGCTGAACTCCTCACCTAGAATGAACACCCTCTTTCAAGAAAGAGCACTAGCCCCCACCGTTTTTCTCCACACGCACATCACCACAATGAAGAAAGCTACTTTCGCGAAACGTCGCGTCTTTAGCTGACCCTTCGTAGCTCAAAATGCATCGCAAGTGCCGTTTCAAAAAAGTCCAATTTCACTCATTTAAAGATCCGACTTTATAGCCATCCATTCACGTTTTAAACAAACGATCAGCAGCCTTCTCTCTGTCGAAAATTCAAACAGCAATAGCCCCCTCGGATTCAAGTCTTCCGTATTCGTCGATTTGACACAAATCCAAGCATAAGACCCCATCGATACACAAAAAAAAACCCACGGTATAACACCGTGGGTTTCCAAAAAATTATTACAAAGAATAAAGCTTAGAGCTGATCCTTAAGACCTGCACCCGCTTTGAACTTAACTGCCTTGCTCGCCTTGATCTTCAAAGGAGCCTTAGTGAGTGGGTTGATTCCAGAACGAGCAGCACGCTTAGTAACGGAGAACGTACCAAACCCGATGATCTGGATAGCAACAGCTGCCTTAGAATCAGGATCACGAAGCTTAACTTCTTTTCCTGCCTTTTTAACAGCGGTTTTGATTGAGCTGGTAACCGCGGCCAATGCCTTTTCAGCTTCAGCTTTTGAGCAATCACCTAGGTTCTTTTGGATTTCAGCAACTAATTCGGACTTATTCATATATTAAGATATTAATTAATTAAGTAAGGGGTACGAAGATGTACAAAACAGTCTCTAGCGAATCCCCTACACGTTGGGCGTCAATGGAATTGTATTCGAAGACCCAAAAAAAATGCTATTTTTTGCCCTAAGAGTCCCTAAAATCGCCATTTGAGGGGTATGACTCCCCTTTTCGCCCCGCAATTAACACCTTCATGAGGTGATCGAGAGCCTCCGTCCTAGGGATCGAGCGCTCTTCAGACAGCTGATCTGCGCGCTTCAGCATCTGCTTTGCCATCACAACACCCTGCTCGCTCTGCGTACCCAAATTCACAAACACCTGAGCCAATCTCTCAATTTCCTCTTCCCGCGTCATTATATGTCCTCAGCCCCATACTCTCTTAAAGACACAAAATTCCCTGAGAGTCCTTCTAGATGACAGTCCT
Organism: uncultured Puniceicoccaceae bacterium; assembly: GCA_963933925.1. GTDB lineage: Bacteria > Verrucomicrobiota > Verrucomicrobiia > Opitutales > Opitutaceae > JAKYXN01. Next base: position 28,907 of record CAWVWU010000001.1, on the reverse strand, counting down.
CCAATCTCTGGCCAGACTTAAGCATCACAAAGCCATATGTATCCACCCCATCATTCGTCAAGGCCCTGAAATCACCGACTTTTATTCCAGCCGAGCTTTTCACCTCACGGGATTCTGTCCCAACAGAAATAAGCCCATTCAACTGTGCGGGAATGAGCTGACGACGAACTCGCCCCATCGACTTTATTCGAGCCATAACTTCCTGCCCCAAATAACAGCCCTTATTATATGAAATCGCATCAATTCCCATTGACGTTTCTTGCGGCAAATCAGTCTCGCCAAACGCACGTGGAGGAATTGGACGATCCTCTACTATCGAAAAATTATCTACATCCATCGAAGTCAAATCATGAATACCTGGATCCCGTGCCAAAACATCAAGGACACTCGCCCCAGAATCAGCAATCTGAACGATTTCAATCGAAGGAAAACCTCCTCCACGAACGCCTCGAAAACAAAACCCTCCTTCGAAACTCGAAAACTCACCCTGTGCCGGCACATCAACTTCATTAGGCAAAGCAGCAGATTCCAAATCCTCACCCCAAACCGAAAACGCTCCATATGCCTCAGACAAAATCTCCACTTCGACATCGTCCATTATAATATAGGAATCCAGCCGCTCTGCGATCACAGCTGATAAACACTCATAACTCACCAACCAAAACGTTTCCTCAGACTCCTTCAGAACAAAACTATCAGCCAAAACCTTCCCCTTACGATTCAACCAATATCCATAAACACACTTTCCAGCCTCTCCAGAGAGATCATTACTAAACTGTCCTTGCAGAAATCCCGCTGCGTCAGGCCCAAATACCCTTAGTAACCCCTTTGGTTTGTAAAAATATCGGTCTAAACTCTCTTTCATCACTTTTTTTATAAAATATTTGGATAATTCATTGACAGAGACCAAGCCCTGCGTAATTAAAGCCGTCAATGAATTTTAACACTTTCTCGCCTAGCGAGAATTTGGGGTAACTAAGAAAACGAGTGGCGGATCGCTTAGGGGTAGGCGATCCGCCTTTTTTCTGCCCAAATACCAGCAATTTCCTGATAACTGTGCAACTTCCTGTTTGAAATTTGTCTCACACTCTTCCAACTATCGGAACAGTGAACAAGACCTCAGACATAAACGTGATCGAAACGATCGCTCTTCCTACTCCAGATTCGCTCATGGGCGAAATCGCGAAAACCGAAGAACAGGCGGAGTTTATCAACCAAAGCCGCGAAGAGATCAGACGCATCATATTCGGAGAGGACCCACGTCTCCTTCTAGTAATAGGGCCTTGCTCCATTCACGACACCGAAGCTGGTCTCGACTACGCCAAGAAGCTCGCCGAACTAAACGAGAAGATAAAAGACCGCATTCTTCTTGTGATGCGCGTCTACTTCGAAAAGCCACGTACTTCCATCGGCTGGAAGGGGCTTATCATGGATCCAGACCTCGACGGCAGTAGCAACATCACCAAGGGACTCAAGGTCGCCCGAGTCTTTCTACGCCAAGTCATCGACCTCAAACTCCCCACCGCGACAGAGCTTCTCGACCCAATCACTCCCCAGTACATCGCAGACCTCGTTTCATGGTCCGCGATCGGAGCCCGCACCACTGAGTCACAGACTCACCGCCAAATGGCTTCAGGACTCTCCATGCCAGTAGGCTTCAAAAACGGCACAGATGGCGGACTCCCCGTAGCAATCAACGCTATTAAGGCCGCAAGCCACAAACAGACTTTCCTCGGCATCAACACCCAAGGCCAAGCCTCCGAAGTAACGACTAACGGTAACCCTGACTGCCACGTCGTTCTACGTGGAGGAAAAGACGGGCCCAACTTCGACGCAGCCAGCGTGAATAAAGCCGTGCAAGAAATCGAAAAGGCAGGCCTCAAGGCAACAATCATGGTCGACTGCAGCCACGCCAACAGCTCAAAAGATCCACAACGCCAACCCGCTGTCTTCGAAGAGGTCATCCAGCAAATCACCGATGGCAACAACGCCATCACCGGTACGATGATCGAAAGCAACCTCGGAACCGGCAACCAATCTTTCCCAGCTCCCAAGGAAAATCTTAAATACGGCGTCTCTATAACAGACGGATGTATCGATTGGGCAACGACCGAAGAATCCGTAACCAAAGCATACAAAAGCCTAGAAGTACGCTTCGCCAAAGCATAAGCCTTAAAATCGGGTTATTGATGGATACCTATAACCCAAGCTTATCTAAGTTAAAAGCACACGTTAAGAACTCCCTAAGCAGGGGAGTTTTTAATCGCATTCTATAAGCAAGACTCATAACCTCCCAAAGCTATGAAACAACCTGTCCACGTTGCAGTGACCGGCGCCGCCGGTCAAATTGGTTATTCCCTGCTGTTCCGCATTGCGTCGGGACAACTACTAGGCCCCGATCAACCAGTCATATTACGACTGATTGAAATCGAGCCTGGCATGAAAGCCCTCGAAGGCGTAGTCATGGAGCTCCAAGACTGTGCATTTCCCCTCCTCAAAGGAATCGTACCAACCTGTGATGTAAACGAAGGATTCGACAGCGCAAGCTGGGCACTCCTTGTTGGAAGCGTACCCCGCAAAGCGGGAATGGAACGTGCCGACCTTCTAGGAATTAACGGTAAGATTTTCACCTCCCAAGGTAAGGCAATCCAAGCGAACGCCGCTTCGGACATCCGCACCCTCGTTGTTGGCAATCCTTGTAATACCAATTGCTTGATCGCCATGAACAACGCACCCGACATTCCTAAGGATCGTTGGTTCGCGATGACCAAGCTCGACGAAAATCGCGCCAAGTCACAACTCGCCATCAAGGCAGGTGTCGACACGACCGAAGTCAAGAATCTCGCAATCTGGGGTAACCATTCCTCAACCATGTACCCCAATTACTTCGAAACAAAGATCGGCGGCAAAGCAGCCACCGAAGTCATCGGAGATGATGCATGGTTCAAGGATAGCTTTATCCCAACCGTACAACAACGCGGTGCCGCGATCATCAAGGCACGTGGCCTCTCATCTGCTGCGTCTGCTGCCAACGCGGCAATCGACACTGTACGCTCAATTATTACGCCAACTCCAGCCGACGATGTGTTCAGCGTAGGCATTTGCTCAGATGGTCAATACGGCATCGAGAAGGGACTCATCTACTCCTACCCAATGAAGAGTGACGGCAAAAAACTATCCGTAGTTGAAGGCCTAGAACTCAATGACTTCAGCCTCGAAAAAGCGAAAGCCACCGAAGCCGAACTCAGCGAAGAGAAGGTAATGGTCAGCGACCTCCTCTAATAAGAGAAGACGCAACCCAATCAAACATTTCAAGACGCCCACCCGGGCGTCTTTTTTTTGGCTCATCGCCACATTCAGGAAAGGTTACAGTGCCCCAATAATATCCGTGTTGATTCTCCCCCACAGTCTTCGTGCATATTCGTGAACTTCGTGAGCAAGAAAAACACAAGCCAACAAATCCCGTGTCTATCGGCGTTTATTCGTGGATCCAAACTCTTCACGAGATACCCCTTTCGCCGGCAGCCCACTACGAATATGCAAATCACGCTGTGGAAACGGTATCTCAATTCCACGCGCCTTAAACATATCCCAAAGTCGTAACAATATCTCACTACGTAAGCTACCAATCCCCTCTGCAGGGTCACGTATCCAAACTCTTAACTCAAAATCTATCGAACTATCACCGTAGCCAAGCATCCAACACACTGGTTCCTTCTCCGGAATAACACGTTTACAAGCCCTGCCCGCCTCAACTGCCATAGCCATAACCTCGCGCGGATCAGCATTATACGATGCTCCAAACTTCACCCGCACCCGCACCCGATCATCACTGAACGACCAATTAGTCACCTTCTCCGTAATCAATGTCTCGTTCGGTATCAAAAACTCCGTTCCATCCCGAGTTAACACCGACACATAACGAGCACTCAACTTATTGATCCACCCATAGGTCGTACCCACTTCGATTACATCGCCCGGCTTAATCGACCGATCCGTCAACAAAATCACCCCACTAATCAAATTCGAAACCACCTTCTGAAAACCAAACCCTAGTCCTAAACCAACCGCACCACCAAGCACCGCCAAAGCAGACAAATTAACACCCAAGGAGCTAATTCCAAACAGCACCGCCAAAATAATGACTAAGACCGAGATAAACTTGGAAATCAGAACACGCAATACAGGCGAAACCGCGTCCATCTTCTCAACACGACGATCCAAAAGAGACAAAAGCCCACGACACGCAGGTATCATCAACATGATGGCCAAAATCCCCTTCAACAACGACAGCACCGTAACGCGCGTCTCAGTCGATTCACTCACTGGCAACAGCTTAATCTCGTTCAATCCGTCTCGAACCGGTACCCAAAGGCCCACCAAATTCAACACAAGTCCGATCGCCAAAACAAAAAAGAATACCTTAAAATAGGCAGTCGAAAGCATTCGCGTTGGCAGTGCCCCCGACACAAAGAACAAAGTAGCCAAACTCGCTAACGCACGAATCAAGAGAAAATTCCGCTCCACAACTCGGGTCCCTCCCGGAATCGACTGCCCCTGCTCAACCAACACCGCCCCACCTTCAGCAGCCGTCACCACCGCTTCACTAGACTCCGCAGGGACTGAAACCACAACCACCGACCCCACACTATGCGAATCCAACGCCAGCGACGCCGACCACAACAGACACGCCAGCAATAGCCTAAACAAATTATCACTCAGCCAATCAACAATCCCTTCGATCCAGTCATCCCGCTCCTCGATAGCCTCCGTAATTCGATTACACAGCGGCCTCAACACCAGTGAGAGTACAATCGCCAAGGCAAACGCCCCTCCAATCGCCCCCAGCTCCACCATGAGGTTCTCAGAGCTAAACGGCCCCGAGGCCACCTCCCACGCACGAGAAAAATAATTAGCGACAGAGGAAAGAAGATCAGGGGAAGTATCAGTTGCCATTACACAAAATAAATAAACATCCTCGCACGTAATCAACCTTGATTTCCACCAAAACACGCGCGATTATCTCTCTTTTACGTTCTTTGACCACAAGTCAAACTACCGCGAAAGCGGTATCTCACAACAAGTCGAAGTCTGAATTTCACAATTCACACTTCAATATTCATACTTTCGCGAGCTCTGCTCGCTACTGGGGGTGTTCTGGATTCGACCTTTTGTTGGAGCGTCTGGCTGCATGTAGAGGATGATGGTTGGCCTCTTTAATCTTCCATCAAAAAAACTAAATGGCACATTTGAAGAAATGCCTCTAGCTGCTTAGTTCAGCTACGTTCCCCTACTGATACTCGTTAGGTAGAGTGGAGCGACGACAACGAGCATAGTTTAGGTGGCTATCTGCTGCGCCTAAATCGTACTTCCTCAGTGGGCTAGCGAATACAGAAGCGCGGTTTCGTCGCGTCTGTATTAGCGAGAATAAAAACGAAGACAAACATGTAGACGCCTTGCGCAAAGGCTCGAGGGACGCGGGTTCAATTCCCGCCACCTCCACCAGTTTCGCCAAGACTTCTAACTAGCTCTGCTAGTTAGAGGTCCTGCCGAAGGCTGCCCCTCTCACGAGAACGCCGACGACCACGTCGCCAACGCCACAAAAAAAACAGGTATCCACCTTGAAGTGAATACCCAGATCAATTCCCCTTAACAAATTCCAATCGTCATTCGACGAACTCCGAAAGCATGGCACGTTTTCAAGCTCAACAGCCCGAGTTATAAAGAAAGCGAATTGTGCATGGTTGATCATCGGATTAGAATCAACCCACCCCAAAAGGTTATAAAAATACAGGTACAACGACCCCACGCCCCATACTCGAAACGAATTTCCTATTTCTCCCATTCATGACTTCCTCAATTCGATACAGTCTTACCGAAACCGACTACCTCGAGTTTCAGATGTACACCACGCTCCTAATTCCAAGTCATTGCCAACAACGCTTTCGCACTCTTCTACTCCCGATTCTGCTCGGTGCACTCCTCGGATTCTTCGCCTTTATCCGCGGCGAAACCACCATGTCCGCCTGCTTGCTCTTCTACTGCGGCCTCTGGTTTATCTTCAACAAGAAGTACACCCATTGGCGCTTCACCCAACACTTCAAAAAGCAAATACACAAAATGGAAGGCTCCAACATCGGCGTCGAAGCCACTCTCTCCCTCGACGCGACTGGCCTTAATTCCCAAGAACTCAACCTCGGCGGCACCGCCCAATTCGCGTCAATCCAATCCATTACCGAAATAAAAAGTCTTTACCTCGTTAACCTAGAGAACACCAACTCCATAATGATCCCCAAAGACGGTATCATATCTGGCGAGCTAGACGCCTTTATCCAAACTCTCTCTCAACAAAGCACACGCCCCATCACCAACGACAGCACCCGCCCCTGGAAATAGCCCCCGGAAGAACAAAAGAGCCCTTATTGCTCAATCAATTCCTTCTTTAAAATTGTCCATAAAACCATCCAACGAATCCGCGAAACTGGTCACAGCACAGATAAACACAAAAACAGGTATAAAAACCCCGGCTAAACTTTTCCACAAAAGCCCCTTCCGCCCGTATTTCAATATACCCACTAGACCGACAAAACCACACAAGATACCGAGCCAGAATAGCACAATGGTTGGATAGGCCATCGCCCCAAACACAACAAAAGGTATAGATAATACAACACCACCGGGAAGTGCCCAAAAACTAATAGTGGCACACACATGATAGAAAGAGCTTTTAGTGGAAGGGCTTACGTCGTCCATCCGATCTCAATCGTCCTCGTCATAACAAACCCAAAGTGTCAAATCCAGCTCGATAAAGAACCACCAAAGCAAAACAAACCAAAGCAAGTTCCCAAGACAGAAATCAAACGCGATGAAAAGCCAACGAACACGGAGGCTGTTCTCTTCTTTCATGGAGTATTCGACCTCGTCTCAGACCTTCTTAAGAAAGGTGATGCTTCCGCAGCGATTAGAGCAAGTGCGATCCTAGCACACTTCTATCAACAAGACTTCGATGCAAGATTCGGAAAGATTTCTTCAAAACGGCCGTCTCTCAATATCCTATCTATAATGCCGGCTATTAGTCTAGCGGGTGCAATAAATGAATTTCTGACAAAGACGCTTAAAATAGACGAAGATGCTACATTGCGTTTCAGTTACGAGCACTCGCTGGCACGCAACACGTTCTTCCTAAAAATCAACGATATTAATCACGATTTGTTTAATGGATCGGGCTTTGGGAAACAACAATTCGAAGCAGCAAGACGTCTTCTTTCCATAGAGGAACGAGCAACAGACTTCCACGCCAACTCTAAATCCGTCGAAGAGATACTCTTTTTAATAGGTTCAACAGAACTCGTTGGAAGACTACTCAAACAAGAAAAACCCAAAGAAGCCGCAATTGTGATTTCTATCTTTTTTCAGGTCCAAGAGAATAGATCTAAATATACTTCAGCAACGAACAACACGACAATAACCCCACTCAAAGATGCTCTAAACAGTATTCGTACTTATATTTTGGATCACACTAATGTAAGCGAAACGATTACCTGTAAGGCGACCTACCAGTGCGATTTATCAAAAAAGAAATTTAGCATCACCATCGATGGAGTTAGATACCCAATGTTCGAAGGAGAAAACATAAACTTCAAATACCTACGCGAGGCCATCAAAAAACTGAAACCAACCAAAGCAGCGTGCATCCCACACCCATCCACTTCAAATGATCGTTGAAGAACCAACCTCCTTATCGCGTCTAGTTTTTCACACTATCGTTTCCTCGAATTGATGAATCCAGCAATTGAACGTATCCTATTTCTCGATATAGAAACCAGTGACGAAGGTACGATCTACGGACTAGGCGCTGTATTCGGAGATCGAAAGCCACTGAGGGCGAGCAATGCCAAAGCGGTCCAGGAAGCGTTGCCTATCCTGCGAATCTGGGCCAACGAAGCGGATTTCGTATGCGGGCATAATTCGTTGCTCCACGATTTCCCACTTCTGGAGAAGACTCCATTCGGAAGCATAATGAAAGAAAAGCGATTGGATACGCTTTTGCTATCGCCGCTGGCGTTTCCCAAGAAACCTTACCATGCACTTGTAAAGGAAGGGAAACTTGTCAGCGCCTCCCGCAACGATCCCGTCGCGGATTCAACCTGCTGCTCCAAAGTGCTGCAAGAGTGCGTCATCGCGCTATCCAAGTCCAGCCCGGTCGACCTAGGATTCTACGCGACGACTTTCCTCGCGGCTGGGCTTCCAGGTACCGCTAGATTGCTTAAACTCCTAGGCTCGCAAGAGCCGACTACCGCCCAAGGCGACGAAGCAGATTGCCAAAGCACGAGCTTTATAGCGAGTTTCAAGTCCCTCAATTACGGCAGGTGCTGCCACGAAAACCTGCCGAGCATTGCTGAACCCGAAGACTACCTCGTCTACGGATTCATACACTCCTGGCTTAACGTGGCCGGAGCCGATTCAGTCCTTCCCTACTGGCTCTGCCACCGCTTTCCAAAGATTCGGGGCTACCTGCACGCCGTTCGTACCGTCCACTGCGGTTTGGCGGAATGCGTCTACTGCTCGGAGATGCATTCGCCGGCCAAGTCCCTGCAACGCTATTTCCATTTCCCTTCATTTCGGGCTGAACCTTGCGTCCCGGGAGAGCCGGACAAGAGCCTGCAGGAACAGATCGTAGCTATCGCTATGCAAGGGGAATCGAGCCTCTCTATTTTACCGACTGGCGGCGGCAAATCGATCTGCTTCCAAATACCCGCTCTCCATCGATACGAATGCACCGGGGCGCTTTCGGTCATCGTTTCGCCACTACAGTCCTTGATGAAGGATCAAGTGGAGAATCTGAGAAGCCGCGTTGGTATCCTGCACTGCAACGCCCTCTACGGCATGCTGACCCCTCTCGAACGCCAGGCGTGCCTGCACGACATCTCCCACGGCAGCGTCGGCCTGATCTATGTGGCGCCGGAACAGTTGCGCAGCAACGCCTTTAGGAATGCAATCAAGAATCGCGAGATCGCCTTCTGGATCTTCGACGAGGCCCATTGTCTTTCCAAGTGGGGCCACGACTTTCGCCCGGACTACCTCTATGCTGCCAAATTCATCCGCAAGCTTGCCGAGGAGCAAGGGTTGGACTGCCCCATAATAATGGCCCTGACAGCAACCGCCAAAAAGGATGTCAAGGATGACATCTGCTCCCATTTCGAAACGGAGCTTGGGGTAAAGATCGCCCTGAACGATGGCGGTACGGACAGAGACAACCTTAACTATACAGTCGAAAGCGTTAACTCTTCGGCCAAACAGCAAAGGGTAGTTGAAATCCTTTCAAGCTACTACGGCGAGATTCCAGTCTATGAAGACAAGGGATCGGTCGTTATATTCGCCGCAACCCGCGCCACAACGCAGGAATACGCGGAGAACCTTTGCCTCAAGGGATGGAAAGCCAAGGCCTATCACGCCGGACTGGAATCCGAGGAAAAGAAGCAAATTCTGGAAGGATTCCTCGGTGGAACGCTTAAGATCATCGTATCGACCAACGCGTTCGGAATGGGAGTGGACAAGCCGGATATTCGCTATGTCATTCACGTGGATTCACCTGGCTCGCTGGAGAACTACCTTCAGGAAGCTGGCAGAGCCGGCCGGGACGGGGCGGAAGCAGAATGCATCCTGCTCTTCAACGAGGGAGACCTCGAAACTCAGCACAGCTTCGTAGCATTCTCTAAGATAACCAAAAAGGACATCCAGATAATCTGGAGAACGATCCGAAGCGCGAGGTCGGACGAAAACGGCGCGATCGTGCTGACCGTTGACGAAATCCTGTCGAGCAAATCGTCGAGCGGCATTTCCTTCGACGGAGAACAGGGCGGCAATCGAAAGACGAAGACTCAAACCGCGATCGCCTTGCTGGAACGCCAGGACTTCCTCGAACGGCGGGAGAACCGCTCTCGCGTTTTTCAAGCAAGAGCGCTCGTCAGGGACCAGGAAGAAGCAAGGGAAAGGATTCATAGGCTGAACCTGACCATCGAACAGAACCGGCTGTGGATGGCTGTGATGGAGCAGTTCTTCGAGATGCCTGAGAACAAAAGCTCCGAACTGAGCCAGTTTTCTCAAATAGAGGAGATGCAGCAGGAATTCGAACGGGCGAAGAAGCGAGACCCGCGTATCACAAGTTTAAATACCGTGGTATTCCGGGTCTTGAACGAGATGGCGAAACCCGAAGCAGCGCTGCTGAAGAAGGACCTGCTCTTCACTGCGTTTCTACAATCAGGAAACCAAAGCCCGTCGAAGAAGCTCCTGCTCCTCTCGCAACTGGAAGCCGCGCTTATTAAGCTCATGCAAGTCGAGGAACCTGCAGTGGATGGCGCCTGTATTCTGAACCTTCGCAAGGCGAACGAGGCGCTTTGCCGAAGCGGGCTTCGGTCCCACGCCGATACGTTAGGGAGAACGGTCAAGTACCTTAGAGACGATTGGACCAAACTCGAAAACGGCATACCGGGAGTCGAAGTCAGCCAATCCTCATCCGATACGATGAAGTTCCTTCTCCGGAGCACATGGGACGAAGTACTTCGCCTCTCGGCGATCCGAAGGGATCTCGCGGCTCTGATACTCGACCTGCTACAATCTAAGCACGAAACAAGACCGGACGATATCGTTTCGTTTAGCGAATCGGAGCTCGTCGATCATGTGGTCGGAGACTTGTCCGGAATTGCCAAGCAAGTTAAGAGCCTTCCGGAAGCGCTGCACCACGCGTTGCTTTGGATGCACGACAGCAAGGTCATAGAGCTGCAGCAGGGCAAGTCGCTCATCACCTCTGCCATGACCTTGTACCTGAAGGATCACAAAAAAGGGCGACGGGCGCGCTTGTTTACCAACGGAGACTATGCACCGCTCGCAGTACATTTCGTGGAGAAGATCCTGCAAGTCCACATTATCGGAGAGTATGCCAACAAGGGCATCAAGGAAATCGGGACGCATCTGCACTTCATTAAAGAGTACTTCCGAATGGAGGGCGACCGGTTCATCAAACGGTTTTTTACGGGAAAGGAAAAGTATCTGGAGTATGCGACAGGAATAGAGTCCTACCGCAAGATTTACGAAAGCCTCGGCAATCCCAAACAACAGGCTATTGTCGCCTCTCGGGAGCGGAATAACATTCTCACTCTAGCCGGTCCTGGCTCAGGCAAGACGCGCGTTATCGTACATAGGTGCGCGTGGTTGCTACGCGTGGACAGAGTGAGAGGCCAAGGCATCGTCATTCTGTGCTTCAACCGATTCGCGGCGCTCGATATTCGCCGCCGCCTTTGGGGACTTGTTGAAAAGGATGCCTCGGCGGTTACGATTCAGACCTTCCACGGCTTGGCCCTGAAGATCCTAGGCCGAACCATGGCCGACCTCGACGAAGGAGTAGGAGATGGAAAACTTTCATTCGAAGAGCTTATCCCTGCGGCCAATCGAATGCTGAAAAGCGAAGAGGTGCCGATCGGAATGGAGGCGGACGAATTCCGCGAAAAGCTGGTCGGAAACCTCACCCACATCCTCGTAGACGAATACCAGGACATCGGGCCGGACGCATACGAACTGGTCTCCCTCATCGCGGGAAAGTCGAAGGAATCGGAAGAGGACAAGCTAAGCATCATGGCAGTCGGCGATGACGACCAGAGCATATACGGATTCGCGGGAGCGAACGTCGAATTCATACGCCGCTACGAAACGGACTACGCAAATAGCGTTGGCGAAGGTGGTAACGAGTCGAGTTTCATCGAACGTCACTACCTAATCGAGAACTACCGATCGACCGAAAATATCATAGCTGCTTCCAATCATCTGATTTCGCTCAACAAGGATCGGATGAAGATCGAATACCCCATCCAGCGGAATCGAGATCGGCGAGCCGAGCACGCTGGCGGGATACTGGAAGAACTAGATCCGATCGCAAAAGGACGGGTACAGATTATCGAAGCCGATGGTAGAGTGCACCAAGCGGAAGCCTGCGTTGCGGAGATATTCCGCCTCAAGGGTATCCTAGTGGATGCTGATTGGAAAGACTTCTGCGTTTTCGCCCGCACCAACCAGGCACTGACCATTGTGCGACTGATCCTGGAGGACGCCGGCGTGGCCGTCGCGATCCTCGGGGAAGAGGGCATGCCTAGACTCAGGCGGGCAAGGACGATCCATCGCTGGATCGAGTCCCTAAAGGCTAAGAGAGACGAATTCTGGACTGGAGTACAGCTTCAGGAGAAGCTTCGGGATTTCCTTTCAACCAACGACCTGAACGACCCCCATGGACAAGTCCTCGAAAGTATCGCGAGCTCGTTTTACGGCGAAACTGGAGGAACCGAACAACGGGTAGCCGACATAGACCTTTTCTTTAGCGAAATGGTTACCGAGAAGGACAGAAACTCCTCCCGCGAAGGCGTTCGGCTATCGACTGCCCACAAGGCAAAGGGCCTCGAATTCGATCACGTATTCATTCTGGACGGAGCCTGGAACCCAAGAACGAACTCCCGGCGTGAGATCGAGGAAGAGCGGCGAATCTTCTACGTGGCGATGACGCGCGCTAAAAAATCTTTGGCCATCGTTCGGCTCAATGAATCCGGAAACAGATTCGTCGAAGAAATAGTTTCTCCTGACACGATCGAACGACGAATAGACACCGATCGATCATCCGCAGATAAGCTCGAAATTAGATGTAGTCTGCTAAGCCTAGACGAACTGTGGATCGATTTCGCGGCTACACGCCGGAACGGAAACGGAAGCCTGCTAGCAATAGAGAGACTTCAAACCAACGAGCTCGTTCACTTACATTCTTATTCGACACCTGAGGAACAGGTCCGAATTGAAATAAGGAACGACGAGGGCATAACGGTCGCCTGTCTATCCAGAAAAGGAGTCGAAAACTGGCGTAGACGGATCGATGGTATCCTGAAAGTGACCGTCATTGGAATCCACATCAGGAAATCCAGCGACGGAGAGAACGACCATGCCAAAAACGCTCTCCACCAAACAGAATGGGGAATCCCCATTTGCGAAGTATACTACAAGACCCCCAATCCACCGTCTCTTTCTCGACTCCCAAAAAAATAGGGACAGCTCTTAAATCTTGATAGATGGCAACCGACCGGCAACAGCCCCTCAAATCCTGGCACGAGTCTGAACTCTCGACGCAGAGGCTCGCTCCGCTCGCAAAAGGGGTCGGGTCGTAATGTTTTAACAAAAACGAAAGGCCCCAAACGATCGCCTTGATCCCCGCTACCGCCTAATCCTCTCCAAGGAACTCAAAGAGCACTACACCCCGTACCAGCCCTTACACGGGCAGTCAGAGGATCGTCGAATGTCTTGTTTCAAAATGTACGTTTGCACATTTTTTATGTTCCAAAGGGAGGAAATATCATTTCTTCAATAATCTATTCATATAACATACATATATAGCTCTATTATCATTGACTATAAGTGACTTAAACTATTCATAGTTTTATTCATTTTGAATCAAAAACACACAATACCCATCGAACGCCTCCTCGCCAGCCAAGGCTCAATGTCCTCATCGGACATCGCCCGCCAGCTAGGGGTTAGCCAGCCCACCGTTTCCCGAGCACTCGGAGCCTCCAAAAACATCCTCCGAATCGGCCGAACACGCCGAGCCCGCTACGCCCTCCAACGGCGTCTCAACGACAAGGACTCGAGCTGGAACCTCTACCAAATCGACAAGACCGGCCAGGCACAGGTAGCTGCGACACTCCATGCACTCCATCAAGGCGAATTCTATCTTGAGCCGAAAGGGAATAATGAAGACTACGCCTACCTCCTCAACGGCGAGGACCACCCCCATCTATTTCCTGACCTCCCATGGTTTCTAGACGACATGCGACCACAGGGCTACCTCGGCCGCCTGCTCGCTCACACCCATGGCCCAACTCTCAGGATCGGGACCAATCCTGAAAACTGGAATATCGACGAAGCCCTTACCGCAATCCTCTCACACGGCAACGATACCCCAGGACATTTCATCCTTGGCGGCCAAGCGATAGACACTTTCCTCCAAGCTAAAAGTCAGTCCCCATTCATTGACGAAGCCGACCGAAGAAGAAGCTACGAACTCATCGCTCACAACATATCTGAAGGAGACGACCTCCCCAACTCTTCCGCCGGCGGAGAACAACCCAAATTAACAGCCTGCATTCGTACCTCAGACGATCGCTTCCGCCACGTAATCGTAAAATTCTCCGGCTCACTCCAAACCGATGCAGGTCGCCGTTGGGCCGACCTCCTAAAAGCCGAAGCCATCGCTTCCGAAGAACTTGCCAATATTGGCTTACCCAGCCCTCTGACAGAATTTGTCCCGACAAATCAGCGAACCTTTCTCGAGGTCGAACGCTTCGACCGATCAGGACGTCACGGCCGCATCCCCACACTCATGCTACGCACCGTCCTCGCTGGACTCGGCGAGCCACTCGACCAATCCTGGACACTCTCATCTCAAACCCTCGTCCAGAAATCCTGGCTTAGCCAAACCGACGCCGACCACATAGCCACCTTCGACCACTTTGGCCGCCTCATTGGCAACTCCGACAGACATCTAGGGAACCTCAGCCTCTTCCTAACTCCAGAACTCCCCCTCAAGCTCTGTCCCATTTACGACATGCTACCGATGCGGTACGCTCCTCAACGCACCGGCGACCTCCCCACTCGCCCAATCGAAGTCCACCCTCCACGCCCCGAAGAACTCCCAACCTGGATCCCCGCTGCTCAAGCTGCCCAACGATTCTGGTCCCGTTTCATCGCAGAAGCCCACCTGTTCTCCGACCTCCGCAAAACCGCCCAGAAAAACCTAGACGCGATCACTTCTACTTTGGATTCCGTAGCTTAATACGCACTCAGTTCAAAAGATGAACTCCCTGAACGTTCGCGAGAAACCTTGGCTATAATACTTGAGGTAAAACAAGGTCGGGACTCGGTCCGCTCGCAAAAAGGAGCCAGCTCGTAATGTTATAACAAAAAACGAAAGGCCCCAAACTATCGCCTTGATCCCCGCTACCGCCTAATCCTCTCCAAAGAACTCAAAGAACACGACACCCACCAAAGCGTCCAAGAACATTTTCAAAGCAAAGAAGCCCAACAGATCACCCTCTCGAAAATCCTGACTTGTGCTGAGCTCAGTCGAAGCAGCAAACGAAGTGCGTCGATGGACATCATCTTCACCCCCTTCGAGCAAAGCTCGAACCCTGCATATCCCAAAGGGCGACGCACGGGCAAACACCCACAACCAGAGAAAGAAACATACCTCTTTGCGACCTTAGCGTCCTTTAGTGAATTTAGCGGTTAAAAACACACAACCATAACAACCACATCAAGATTCGTCTAATTCGTCTAATTCGTGGTCAAAAAAAATAGCACAACCTAAGAAATCCCCAAAACACTTCTCAATCTTCGCGACCTTACCTGTACTGAGCAAAGTCGAAGTAGCGTCTTCGAATCCGCATTGCGGATGGGCGGTTAAAAAACCACCAAATTTCTAATCTGCCTTTAGTTTATCCCGCTAAGCGGGACGGTTAAACAAAAACATCCTCATCATATTTCGTCTCCCGCATGCGGGATCCTCATGTGTCGGCTTACAGCCTCGGTACGCATGTATTCGCATTTCCCCCTAAGCGGGACGGTTCTAAACCTCCAAACCCACCGCTCCCAAGGTAATTTCTAGACAAAAAACACCTCCCCCCTCAATTGAAACACCTCTGAAAATACACCTAAACAAAACTCAGACCTCAGCATTCATAATTCATCATTTACCGCAGGCTCCATCCTCCGTATAAAATCGCTTAAATAATTTCACAAAATAGCCGTGCAATCTGTGAATTTTTAGACCATATTAAAACGATGGAATCCATTGAAAACAAGATAGTTAAGAGAATTTATGCCAATCATAGGGGTTGGGCATTTTCTAAAAACGATTTTTTGGATATTGGAAGCGACGATTCTGCCCGCAAGGCGCTGACGAACTTGGAAGCCAAGGGGACGATTCGAAGGGTACTGCTCGGCTTATACGACTACCCTCGAACAAGCAAACTGATCAACGGTCCGATGGAACCAGATATTAAGCAAGTAGCCCAGGCCCTGGCACGCAAATCGGGTTGGCGCATACAGCCTTCTGAAAATACAGCACTCAATATTCTGGGACTTTCAACACAGGTTCCAGCTCAAGCAATTTACTTGTCCGATGGGCCCAGTAAAACCTTTGCGATCGGAAAACGAGAACTGGCATTCAAAAAACGGATCTTAAAAGAATCCGGATTCAAACACGGCGAAAGCGAACTAGTCGTTCAGGCGCTAAAGGCTTTGGGACAAGATCGCATCACTGCAGGCATTCGAAAGAAGCTTCAGGACGCGATCACCTCGCCCAAGTGGGATAAAATCCTTCGAGACACAAAAACGGCTCCCGCTTGGGTGTCTGATATCATACGAACCATAGCCAAGGAGAACGCATCGTGAATCGCGTTGCGGCACTCTCGGCGAAAGATCGCAATGAACTGTTTATGGTGACGGCGTAACAGCGCGGAATGGGAACGAGTGCCATCGTGGAAAAGGACTTCTGGGTCTGCTGGACGCTGAAGCACTTGTTCGAGCACCCAGAGCTTTCAAAACAACTAATCTTCAAAGGCGGCACCAGCCTATCGAAGGTCTACGGACTCATCGACCGCTTTTCCGAAGACATCGACTTGGTTCTAGATTGGAGAATAGCGAGCGGCGAACAAGACCCGATGGGTGAACGGTCAAAGACGAAACAGCAAAAGCTCAATGAGGAGCTGAACGAAAAGGCCCGGGAGCATATCACCAAAAAAATGTTGCCGCTCCTGAGAGACGCACTCGGCTCGCATTGCGAACTGGAAGTGAAAGCCGGTGAAAAGGATCAAGGGCATGTCGTTCGCATTGCCTATCCTCATACAGTGGATACGAGTGGCCTTTTGCCATACATTCAATTGGAAATCGGTCCATTGGCATCTTGGCTGCCGCATTCGGAGCATACGATTACACCCTACGCTGCCGAGGATTTCCCAGATCAATTCGACGACCCGATCTGCCCTGTTCGTGCAATCGATGCCGAACGCACCTTCTGGGAAAAGGCGACTATCCTACATCACGAAGCGCACCGCCCCGAATCTTCAGTCATTCCCGAGCGATACTCCCGACACTATTACGACCTCCATCTGATGGCTTCAGATAAACAGCTGAAGTCGGACGCGTTAGGCAACTTACCCCTTCTGCATGATGTGGTTCTTTTTAAGAAGAGATTCTACCCGAGAACCTGGGCAAACTATGATGCCGCAAAACCGAGCACCTTTAAACTAATACCGCCAAGCAATATTCTCAACGCAATGGGCAAAGATTATTCAGCCATGCAGGATATGATCTTCGGGCGGCGTCCATCGTTTGAAAAAATCGTTGCCGGATTAACTGAACTAGAAGCAGAAATAAATAACCTATCCAAATAGCCTTTCTCAAAGGCTCAAACCCACATCCGTCTCAATCCGTGGTTCCCCCAAAACCGCAACCGAATCAAGATCCTCCGTGACCCTTAGCCTCCTCAGCTGTTAAAACAATAGCACCCTGTCGGTCGTAGCTCAGAGAGCGAAATCTGAAACCAAATCTCTCCCAGTCTCGGCATCCTGTCGGGGCGTAGCTC
This sequence comes from uncultured Puniceicoccaceae bacterium, assembly GCA_963933925.1. Taxonomy (GTDB): domain Bacteria; phylum Verrucomicrobiota; class Verrucomicrobiia; order Opitutales; family Opitutaceae; genus JAKYXN01. Next base: position 11,233 of record CAWVWU010000001.1, on the reverse strand, counting down.
TTTGAGCGAAGACTGAAGCTCGATAGAGAGACGACGGATCTTACACCTCCAAATCAATCCCGCGCATTTCGGTAATGGCCAATGCCCCCAAATCCTTTCCAAACTCGCTCTACTCACACAAATGATCTCAATTTAAAGGCTCTTCCCCTCATAGAAAAACCGCAGTCCTCATTGACGATCTCGTTCCATTTGCTTTCATCCCCTACAAACGCTTCTCATTCACTTTTACCATCCACATCCCATGCCATTAGAATTCTACGAATCTCTCCCGGATTTCCTTCAAAAAATCTATTCCCTAAAACGGCCCTATCCCGCAGATGATATTCAAGCCGTCATCGATCGTAAAGATGAAGCGATCCCCCACCTCATCAAAGCCCTCGAACGCAGTCTACTCGAAGACCCCGACGAATTATTTGAAGACGACTACATGCTTCACTTCTACGCCTTCTATCTCCTTGGCCACTTTAAAGAAACCTCCGCCCGCACCGTCCTCTCGAAAATAGCCCACAGCCAAGAAGCCGAAGACGAATTCGACGACATTATAAGTGAAGGCTTCGACAAAATCCTGGCAGCCTGCTTCTTCGATTCACCCCTAGAGCTCTATGCTCTTGTCGACGACGACGGGGTCACCGAATACTCCCGAAGTGCCGCCCTCGGTGCCATCGGCATCCTGCATCACCACAAACAAATCTCCCGAGACATCCTCACTTCGTACTTAGATTCTCTCTACACATCCACCCTCAAAGACGCCCCCGAAGTTCTCCGCAACACAGCCATACAGCTCTCCACCTCCTTTCTCATCGAAGAGCACATCCCCCACATAAAAGACCAATACGAAATAGGCTTCCCTTTCATGCCTTTCTACTCCCAAGAACAGATAGAAGAAGCCTTCCAAAAGAAGGATCCAATAGACTCTCCCGATAATACTTTTCGCCTCCTAAAACACCCCCACGAAGAACTCTCAACCTGGCACTGCTTCACCGAAGCCTCCGCTAAAAAAGAAAAAGAGTTCTACGACGAAATATTCAAAGATACCGATCTCGATGAAGACAAAGACCTCGAAGAGGACAATTTCGACGAGGAACCCCTTCCCACATTTTCCACACCTACTGAGACCTCCAACCAACCCTTCATTAGAGACACCCCCAAAGTCGGTCGCAACGACCCCTGCCCCTGCGGTAGCGGAAAGAAATACAAAAAATGCTGCGACAAATAGCACCAAATATCCAACATACGATCCATTGACATAAGTAACGCTTAAAGTGCTCCCTGCACTCGCAAAGGGGGCAAGCTGTACTTATTGACATGATATCTCCGGAACAGTCTCAAGAGTCAGTTTCGAATCAATACACCGCCCCCGTAAAATACCACCAAGCGGTAATTGAAAATTACAAATTGAAGATTCGATCCCAAAATCAAAGTACCTCCCCCTCTCAGCGTCCTCGAATCCGCATAGCGGATGGGCGGTTAAAAAATAGCACAACTCGCAGATCCTGACCTGTACTGAGCAAAGTCACCGCCTGACAAGAAAGGACTCAAACATCGAAGGTCCATTTTTCGACTCTCCCCCACTCACTCCCCCTTTTTTCGAACAAGACCTAATCACCCTCGACAAAGACAATAGAGTCGCCCTCGATCAAAGCTTCCTCAAACACAACCTCCCATGAGCAAAGATCCCGACAAAAAGAAGAAGCCCGCCTCCATCGTTCGCTCCTCAGCCGTCGAGTACCTAACCTTCATTGCCGCCACTGGCGAAGGCGGCGTCGAAGCGATCTACGAGAACGAAGACATCTGGCTCAGCCAAAAGATGATGGGAGAGCTCTACGACGTCAAAACGCACACCATCAACTATCACATCAAGAAGATCTTCGAAGACAATGAACTCTCCGAAGATTCAGTTGTTCGAAAATTTCGAATAACTGCCGCCGACAGCAAAAACTACCATACCGCTCACTACAACCCATCCGCCACTATCGCCGTAGGCTACAAAGGGCTCAGACTGTGTTTATTGACATAATGTCTCCGGAACAATCTCAAGAGTCAGTTTCGAATCAATACACCGCCCCCGAAAAACACCACCAAGCGGTAAATGAAAATTACAAATTGAAGATTCGATCCCAAAATCAGAGTACCTCCCCCTCTCAGCGTCCTCGAATCCGCATAGCGGATGGGCGGTTAAAAAATTCACAGCACCCCTTCCGTGGTTAAAAAAAACACACCCTCGTAGATCCTGAGCCCATCGAAGAGCTCACCCTTCAATCTTCAATTCCCACAGGAAAAAACCCTTCTCATGCGCCTAGATAGATTTGTTTGCAAAAGTACCGAATACACGAGGTCTGAAGCGGTTCAATGCATCCACAATGGCCAACTGAAGGTCAATGGTGATACGATCACTGACGAGGCTGCACAGGTGCACGAGAATAATACGATCACTCTCAATGGCACATTACTGAAAACGCGGAGCTTCCGTTACCTTCTGATGCACAAACCCTCGGGCACGATTTGCTCGAATGCCGATGGAGCCTATCCGTCTCTCTTCAATTCCTTGGAGATCGAGAAGGTTTCAGAATTACATGTAGCCGGGCGATTGGATGCCGATACCACGGGTTTAGTACTGATCACCGACAATGGTCGTTGGACATTCGATATTATCACACCAGCGAATAACTGTCAGAAAGTGTATCGTGTCGGTCTATCTCGAGATCTAACGGAAGGCTTGATCGAACGGTTTAAGAGTGGATTTCAACTACAAGGCGAATCCAAATTAACTCTACCAGCAAACTTACAAATCCTTGGTCCGAAAGAAGCTAGATTAACGATCACCGAAGGTAAATACCACCAGGTCAAACGCATGTTCTCAGCCGTCGGTAATCGAGTCATCTCATTGCACCGCGAGAAAATCGGGGAGATATCACTCGACGTCCCCCTCGGAGACTGGCGATTTCTAACAAACGATGAAGTGCAGTCCTTCTCAAATCCAAATCCCTAAACCTAACACCGGGGGGGGGGGGCTCGCTCCACTCGCAAAGCGGGCAGGTCGTAATGTTTGACATTTAGGCCCCAAACACCCCAACACCCTTCTCCACGATCCGCCCCCAAAAACCACCTTCATGCTTTGCCATGAAAATAACCCTCTCGAAAAAAAGCACACCTTAATCAGCAATTACAAACATGAGCCAAGAAATCAAATATAGCTTAAGCGAAGCCGATCTCCTTGAATCGCAACTGGGTTCATTCCTCGAAGCTTGCTTCGATACACTATTTTGCGATTCATCAAGCCCCGAAGCGCGAAGCGTTTGTTTGCAGTGATGCCTCGTCTCGGTTCATCCGAGATCGACGTAGTCGACAGCTTGTCGCAGAGCCTGAGCTTGTCGAAGGGCTGCGGGGTGGCTACCGAGCCGAAGGCGACATGACCACAAGAGCCCAACAAAGGGTGCAGATATTCACTTTCAAATGTACTCTTCGACCATCACGAAAACGCATCGGTCTCAACGAACACGATCGAAAATATGGGGCATCGTAATCTACGCGGGTATCAGTGCATTCGCCTTCGCCAACAACGAAACGGGATTAGCCATAGGCTTTGCAAGTGCAGCGATTGGTTGGTTGGTTGTCAGTAACCCTCTCCTGAGGTGGAAGTACCGAAGACACTTCAAAAAGCATATTGCCGAGACTAAAAAAGGTCTGATCGAACTCGAAGCAATACTTCGCATTGAAGATGATACCCTCTACTCTGAAACACCCGAAAGCAACGGAAGTATCAAGTACACAGCCCTAGAATCACTCACCGAACTTGAGAACCTGTTTCTTATAAAACTAAAACAAGCCGCCAATCTGATTATCCCCAAAAACAAAATACCAGAGACAGAACTGACAACCTTCATGCAATCTCTCAGCTTAAAGTCAGACCTCACAATCGAAGAGAAAACAACCTACAAGTGGAGGTAAGCAAATGGGAAGCTCGCTCCTTGAATTGTGCGTTTACGAGAGCGGGAAACAAACGATAGAATTAGTCCATTTTCACACAAGCCCCCGCGATAGATTCAGTTGTCAAGGAATGCTTGACCACTGCTCGCAAAGCGATCGACTACATCTATCAAGTATTCCTCGGTAGCTCTGTAACCTTTTCCACCAGCAATCATGAACGAGAATCACCAACCAGCGATGCCAACGAATTCTTCTCAGAAATCCGAGAGATTCTAGATCACGCACGTAACCAAGCCGTCCAAGCCGTCAACTCCAGGATGGTAGGCGCCTATTGGTGCGTTGGTGAACGCATCGTAAAAGAGGAGCAAGGCGGCTCAGACAAAGCAGGTTATGGCAAACGAACCCTCGAAGAACTCTCTAAAAATCTAACGACTGAATTTGGCAAAGGCTTCTCCCTCGCGAATCTTAGAAATATGCGGCAGTTCTTTCTTAGCTGCCCGGAAAAAGGAATTCGCTACACACTGTCTAGCGAATTGAGCTGGAGTCACAACTGCCTCATTATGAGGGAGAAAGACGAGAGTGCTAGAACCTACTACCTCGAACAATCGAAGAAAAACAACTGGAGCGTCAGAGAGCTGGAACGCCAGATAAAGACACAGTCATTCCAACGCTTGCTCTCCACTCAATCCTCGGATTCCTCGACGAAAGGCAAAACAGCGAAACTCTCCCACCTCAAAGACCCGTACATTCTGGAGTTTCTAAATCTCCCCGAGGACCCGAGCACCCACGAAAAGGAACTTGAAACTGCACTGATCAACGATCTGCAAAAATTCCTCTTGGAGCTGGGCGGTGGCTTTTCCTTTGTCGCCCGTCAAATGCGTATCAGCACCGAGACAAGCCACTTCTATATCGATCTCGTTTTCTACAATTACCTGCTAAAATGCTTCGTAATACTCGACCTGAAAACCGAAAAACTGAAGCATCAGGACATTGGACAAATGGACATGTATGTTCGCATGTTCGACGATCTCAAACGCGGTGAAGACGACAACCCCACGATCGGCATTATTCTTTGTGCCGATAAAGACGAAACCATGGTGCAATACTCTGTCCTCAAAGAAAACGAGCAACTCTTTGCATCAAAATACCGTACCATTCTACCAAGCGAAGAAGAACTCAAAGCAGAGCTTCAACGCGAAAGAAAGCTTCTCGACTAATTTTACCGGAAGCCAAACGAGACAAAGTCCTCACCTACCCCACACCATTCCTTGCTCCCTAATCAGATTATTAAATCTCGCTTTTTAGGAATCTATTCCGAATTTGCCACTTTAATGACTCTTCGATAACTCCAGACAACTCTACAAAAACGTCTTGCGAGCACCCCGGCCGTGGCTTCACCGAAAGTTTCAACACCCTAAATGCCACCAAGGGCTACTTTGTAATTCCCCAAGGGAAGAGTTTTCCTCTTACCAAAGAGACCACAGCCATCATGATCTGATCACCGAACTCAAATCCTAGGGAGTGAAGCTCGCTCCTTAAATCATGAATCGGGGGACTCGCTTCACTTGCAAAAGGAGCCCTCTCGTAATGTTATAACAAAAACGAAAAGGGCCCGGAGACAAGAGACGTCCCACAATCAATTGTAATACGATCGAAGTCCTTGTTTCGACTTTCCTATCACACCCCAACCAAAATCCAGTCACATCATGCGAAATCTACTCTTACTTTCACTCACCCTTTCACTTTCAATCCCAGTATCGGCCAAAGTCGTTGATGTTTACTTTGGCACTAGCGGAAGCAATTCAAAGGGCATCTACCAGGCGACATTGGACACCGAAAGCGGCAAGCTTAGCTCAGCAGCCGTAGCTGCTGAAATCGGTTCTCCTGGATTCCTTGCCATGGATACTAAACAGTCCCACCTCTATGCGGTCGCCAACGATGGCGAACCTTGCGTCGCTGCCTATTCAATCGACTCTGTTGGCAAACTCACCCTTCTGAATACCGAAGCGATCGGCAACGGCGGCGCGGCCCACATTTCCGTTCACCCATCGGGCAAGTTCCTCCTTACCGCCCAATATAGAAGCGGTTCCGTCGCCCTCTTTCCGATTGCTGCAGATGGCTCGATTGAACCGCGGGGCCAACTAATAAAACACGAAGGCGGCTCGAAAGTCGTCAAGAGACGCCAAGATTCACCTCACCCTCACTGGACTGGCTACTCGCCAGATGGGAAATTCGCGTTCGTACCCGATCTTGGCAAAGACCAGATTATTGTTTATAAAGTGGATACTCACACACCCTCTATCGTGCCTCATGGTCACATCCAAGCGCTTCCGGGTTCCGGACCTCGCCACATGCGTTTCTCAGCAGACGGAAAATTCATATACCTACTCAACGAGCTCACCCTATCCGTCACCACTTTCGCCTACAACGCTAATACCGGAACAGCCCAGATGCGTTCGACTACCGCGGCTTTAAGCGAAGAAGTTAAGGATAAGGAAGCGTTCAATTCGGCTTCAGAAATCTTAGTCCACCCCAATCGCGAATTCGTCTACTCCGCCAACCGAGGAAACGACACTGTCACCGTATACCAAGCCAACCCCAAAACGGGTCAACTCAAGGTCCTTGAAGTGGAAGCCATTCGCGGGTCCTTCCCACGAAACATCAATCTCGACCCGAGTGCAAAATGGCTGCTCGCAGCCGGTCAGCACTCCAATACAGTTGCCGTATTTGCAATCGACCAGGACACCGGAGGACTCACTTTCCAAACCCGAAATATCATCAGCGTTCCGGGCTCGATTTGCATCCTGTTCAGGAACTAGCTTCCTAAGCGAAAAGTCGCTTAAGTGAGCGCCATTCGGGCCAGACTGTGCTTATTGATATTTCTATATTGATAGTCATCGACTTCAACTTATTCCCCGCCCTTCCCTACCCAAAGTGCCTCTTAGAAGGTTTTGAAAAGCCAAGACAAAGAAAAAACCCACGCAATCAACCTTGCAATCGCCGCGTTAGTTGTATCTACAACCAATGAGCATGAAACAATCTACCGAACGCAGCCTAGAGAAAGCAGCCAAGCAGATCGCCGAGCAATGCCTCGGCCTGAGAGCTCGATGTGTAGGTCGTCAGCTTACGGCCATCTACGACACGGCCTTGAGTAAACTCAATATCACAGGCAACCAACTCACCTTAATCGTCGCGATCACCCGCCTCAGAACTGTCTCCCCCAAAGAACTGTCCCAGAAACTCGGACTCGAAAAATCCACCCTCAGCCGCAACATCAACCGCCTTGAGGCCTTCGGCTATATAGACGTTGCCCCCGGCGAAAGCGCACGCAGCCAGCAGCTCAGCGTAACCCCCAAAGGCAAGAAGCTCCTACTCAAAGCCCTTCCTCTCTGGCAAGAAGCCCAAGCTCAGGTTCAAAAGACCCTCGGATCCGAAGGCACCGAAGGCATCCACCTCAGCTACACCGCGCTTCAGGACGCCGATTAATGCGTCCCCTTTCACAACCAACAACATCCACTTTTTCACCATTAGTTGTATATACATCATTTAACCAAAAACAAATTCATTGCCATGCCATTAGACCTCATCCTACCGATCTGTTTCCTCTTCAGTTTTATCGCTTACGGCTTCATAGCCAAGTGGTACGCATTGCCGGCTTTGCGAAAAATCACCCCAGAAAGCGCCCTCGTCATCCTAATACTTCCGCATACATTCCGTTACATAGGACTTTCCTTCCTCATCCCAGGAGTAACCGCCAGTCCCCTACCAACGACCTTCGCCAATCCCACCGCCTATGGTGATCTCTTAAGTGCAGTGTTGGCATTCATCGCGATCTACGCTCTACGCACTAAGCGACACTGGGCCAATCCCGCGATCTGGGTATTCAATATCGTGGGAACCGCCGACCTCATCGTCGCAGTCAGTATCGGCACATATCTAGGAGCCGTCAAAATGATGGGGTCCACCTTCTTCATCCCCGCCATACTCGTCCCCTTCCTCCTCGTATCACACGCCCTAATCTTTCGCCTACTAACGAATCCCAAAACCCGCTAACACCCCTCCCAAAAGGGGCAGACTTCAAAAATCAAAATGAAGGGGTAGAAATAGATCAAATGTCAATTTTCGGTTCGATCCACTCACTCCCCCATTTTTTTCGAACAAGACCTAATCACCCCGACAAAGACAAAAGAGTCGCCCTCGATCAAAGCATCCCAAAATACAATCTCCACCTTTTAGAATAAAAAGACCGTCCTCAATAATGTAGGGCCTGATACGATCTGGTCACCGAAATCAATTTGATTTTTGCCGTATGCCCTTTCTCACATGTCATCTTCTGCGAATCGAGAATCGGCCTTGAGACTCCACAATCCACCTATCATGGATCACTTATGAACCACTTATAGATAGTTTTGAGCTCCTAATTGCCTTGTTGTTATAGTCATAGTAGATTCAATATTTGTTCATGAAGCTTATTAGTTACTTTAGTGCTTCAAAGAACAGTATTTGAACTCATAACTCAGGAGCAATAGGATTAATATGGAACCAATAGAGATTTTTCTGCAAGTCGGCGCTGCACTGACTGTAATCAATGTTTGGACACTCCGATTAAACAAATCGACTCCCTGGAGAGGCGGAAACGCCACCAACATGAGGGAGGAGTTCGAAGAATATGGCTTGCCTCGTTGGACTCTCGTTACTGTCGGCTCTGCGAAGCTCTTATTTGCCCTTCTGCTCGTTGTGGGCATAGGCATACAGGAAGTAACACCCTTCGCAGCAGCAGGAATGTCTACTCTACTTTTAGGTGCGCTGGTCGCTCATATTAAAATTCGCGACCCGCTGAAGAAAAGCATGCCCGCGGCTTCAATGTTAGCTGCTTTAGTAGTGGTATTGGTTTTGCAGTGACCAACAATAACAACAACTGCTGCTGTTTCCGAGCTCAATTTAACCATACTCGTTTCGCTGAATTCGACGAGTGAGATTCTTCCTGAAAAGTTCTAAATTAAAGTAGAGATTATAATTGAAATTATGAAAAAACGATCTGATCCAGACAAGAACGCCAAAATGTATTTCTTCGCTGCGGCATTCATCTCATTCATTCTGGCAAACTACCTTTGGTTTACCGGCAACAAGCAACAGGGCATATACGTGGGCATTTGGGTGCCTTCGATCTGCGCAGCAGGAACGCTCTTTTTAACTGGGAGGCGAAATGGGTGATCTAACACTATTTGTAATTGGGTGTATCGTCTGCTTCATTTTTGGAGGTGGAATATTGATCCACACCATAGCCAACCAAAAGTCGACTGAAGACAACGAGCCTAGCAACGAAAGTAGCCAGAACTCTGAAGAACGGAGTTCCGCTAAGTGAACCATTCTATCCTTATCCCAGGAATTGGATAAAACGCCTTAGCTGCTTCTATCGATTGCGGGACAGCCCGCAAAAGGGGTCAGACAGGAATGGCCTCACTTAAGCGGCTCTATCAAGTCCACAGAAAGTACAATTCAGCTGAATCTCTTAAGAATAATATGTCATTAAATAAGACTCCACCTACTCATAAGTATATTCGGTAACTTCGTAGGTCACGCGACGTCGGGCTCCATCCCTCCCCCTCACCATCTAGTCTCGGCGTATCAACGAGTACCGATCCCGCATGCGGGAGACCACCCCAACGAACGCAGTGAGACGAAACGAAGCGGAGATGGCGTAGCTAATAACAGCCGGATCACTCCTCACCATCCTCGCCGTTTAAAACTAAATGTTATACTGTTCATCAATTTCCTTGTTTTAGGCGCGATTTAATGCAATCTATATATGCAGTCATGAAACTCCTTTTCGCTCCCATCCCTCTCTATTTCTTACCGATTATAGTTTTACTCACCGCGTGTAACACTGGAGACACGAGATCTGTCTCACCGGAAAATTCAAACGTCGAGATAAGTAACGGACGGTTGGCGGTCAGCGGCGAAGCCTACAACATCAAAGGCATTTGCTGGAACCCCGTAGCCCAAGGCTACAAGCAATATGATGGTTTGATCTTCAAACCGAAAAGCCCTGCCTATAGTCTAGACCTTGTGGAGCGGGATTTAGGACTCATAAGGGATGCAGGCTTTAACACCATTCGCACCTACACTCCAATAACGGACACCTCCGTCCTCAATCTGATCGATTCGTATGGACTTAAGGTAATCATTTCCGTCTGCAATTTCCACAAGATCACCAACGAGGAAATTAAGGCCACCATTATGGCTCTCAAAGATCACCCCACCACCCTACTCTGGGAAGTCGGCAACGAGTGGAATTACAACAATTTCTACAACCCAAACGGGACCTTCGATGAAAGTCTCGCTCGCCTACAAGAAATCATCGCCCTTATACGATCCCTAGACGACCAACACCTCATAGCGACCAACTATGGCGAACTCCCATCCAAAGAAACTGAACTCGCCCTCGACGTTGATTTGTGGGGACTCAATATTTACCGAACCGACAGCTTCGACGACGTATTCGAGATCTGGGAAGGGTTGAGTGACAAACCTCTCTATATTGGGGAATATGGTGCTGATTCGATCGACAACCGCAAAGGAGACGGTCGCTACGCCCCCGAGGATCAAACGTACGCTGTAAAAAAGCTGACTCAATTAATCATCGACAAATATGCATCCGAAGGACGCGGGCCTCTCGTCGGAGGTGCCTTGTTTGAGTTTAACGACGAATGGTGGAAAGATGGCAAAGGACTCCCAGATGAACACGATATCGGCGGAATAGCACCCGGTGGTGGTCCCTACCCAGACCGTGAATTCAACGAGGAATGGTGGGGCATCGTTGACATCGATCGTGTCCCTCGTCCTGCTTACTACGCCATACAAGAGCTCTACCGTGAGTAAAGGTATGGCTACAACTATTCGTTTCTGGAACGGCAACAAATCAGATTCACGACAAAACTACGAACGCCTCGTACTAGAGACTGCACTCGCGTCTACAGAATTCGATTACGGCCCCTTTCAGCTCCAAACAGATTGCACGGATTATCCAACGGTCGAAGGCGAGGCCGATGTCTTTCGCAGCAAGAACTACGATGTATTCGCCACAGTTTCCGGAAATCCAAAACTGAAAGACGAGAAAAAGATCGTTATCGATATCCCTCTAATGAAAGGACTCTTAGGGTACCGCTTATTGATAATACGCAAAGAAGACATCGATCGCTTTTCCAACATATCCAGTGAGCAGCAAATACAAAACCTCACCGTAGGCATCCCCTGAAGTGGACCCCGAAAACTGGACAGGTGGCTTAGTTGGATAGATAACCGA